>CANFWV010000026.1 GCA_947450695.1 Comamonadaceae bacterium | reverse complement strand
GCTGGTGCTGGTGCTGGCGCTGGCGCTGGTGCTGGTGCTGGTGCTGGTGCTGGTGCTGGTGCTGGTGCTGGCGCTGGTGCTGGTGCTGGTGCTGGTGCTGGCGCTGGCGCTGGCGCTGGTGCTGGTGCTGGCGCTGGCGCTGGTGCTGGTGCTGGTGCTGGCGCTGGCGCTGGCGCTGGTGCTGGTGCTGGCGCTGGCGCTGGCGCTGGCGCTGGCGCTGGCGCTGGCGCTGGCGCTGGCGCTGGCGCTGGTGCTGGTGGCAAATAAACCCCAGCTGCCTTAAAAATGTTGTAGAACTGATAATTGGACTGAGCTACACCGCTGTAGGTGCCGACTGGCCCCATGCCACTTGTGGCTTGAGCAATGTCGCGCTGAAATGACCAGTAAGACAGAAAACCAACGCCGTTAAGTTTGGCAAAATTAGCAATTGTTTGAGCGTCCGCCAAGGTGAACGTTGTCCCATCATCATTGATACCATTCATAGGCGTGAGCCCGATCATGGCGTGAATTTGAGACTGAGACTTAGCGGGGAAAATTGTTGCTAACTGAGCGGCCGATGCTTGAAAATTTAGTATAGAGGCTTGGGCTAGCGTCGGAGGTACCACCATGGTCAAAATATTATTTTGACCAAAAGACATACTCATTAAATTAACTATATCGATCTTTACGCCAGCAGCAACTGTCGTTTTTAATAAATTGATTGATTCGGCGCTCATCCCATTCAACCAACCAGCCAAAGTAAAAGAAACATAAAGATCTGGATATTTGGCTTGAAGTCTTGCCAAGACACGGGCTCTACGAGCTGTTCCGGTTGTATTTGATAGTTGTGCACCCTCAACATCAAAATCAAGACGTCGAATTCCGGAATCAATGATCAATTTATCAAGTAAATTAAAAAGATCATCATCCGTGGTACAGGCAATCTCAGCGTACACACCATCTGCCCCTCCCATCGAAATGATGAGCCGGCCACCGGCAGCAATGTAACCACGAGCATCGGGAAGTCTATTCAACAAAGTCGCGTCTAAGGTGCAAGTTCCCCTCGTAATTCCAAAAGCAAGGGTTGCACTGTCTAAACCAGCCACATTTTTTGCATCGACCAAAGTTCCGGGACTCCACGACTGAAAGTATGGTGCAACATCAAATGCACTGGCAGTTTGCCCCAAACATATAACCATAGCGCTCGCGAGTAACTTACAAATTGGATTAAGCTTGTGGTGTACTTTCATTATTAACTCCAGATAATTAATTAAAAGGCAATATATATTAAAACCTACACAGACTATTCAAACAAATAAAAATCCCTACATTGCACATGCATCTTCATGTCGGGAAATACGATAGTCAATCCCAATATGTAACACTCAGTGCGAATGAGCCGTCTACACAGTCAATCTCAAGAATAAAAATAAAAAAATTTGAATAACGCATGATCAAAAAACAAAAAATATAGCACCTTTATATATATTTTTTATATTTAAATACCACCTTAATAATAATACACTCAAATTAATAATACACTCGATAATACATTGGCAACATACAAACCATTAGCCCATCAACACCTTCATCATGCAAAATGAATAGGTATCTGTAATTTTCTGGTTGCCTAAGATTACAAAAATCTCTATTTATTACAGTTAAATAAGTTTCAGTAAAAATTCACTTCTATCGATTTCGCTCTGCCGGACAAGGATCTGAATGAGCAGTCAAACCAGCTTACGGGCTTTTAATACCACGATTAATTCATAAATACAATTTAAAATAACAATTTAGTATATTTATAAAATAAAATACTTGGCCCACAATAAAATTACAGCAATATCAAACTTTAAATAATAACCAAAAGCATCAAGATCTATAAGCAACTCGGCGTTGCATGTGCACTCCCAAATACGTCGCCAAAGAACACGGGATGGCCCATAATTCGAGCGGTAGAGGCCATCAAAGACCCACCCCAAAAACGGAGACAAGCCCATGGGACAAATCACTCAAAGTCGACGCACTGTGTTAACAATGGCAGGAGCACTGCTTCTGAACGCCGCTAGCGATGTTTCAGCGCAAGGCGTTACCAACTTTCCCAACAAGCCGATCAAGGTCATCGTGCCTTCGGCACCGGGCGGGGTCGCTGACATCCTGACTCGGTTAATTGCCCCGAAAATGAGCGAAAAGCTCGGCCAACCTGTCATCGTCGAGTACCGCGCAGGGGCGGCTGGCACCATCGGACTGAATTCCGTAGCCAGGTCAACTCCTGACGGCTACACACTCGTTTTCGTTTCCGAAACGCATGCGGCTGGCGAAACCCTCTACCCTAAGCGCGGCTACAACATGCTGCGGGAATTGGTGCCCGTAACGCCCATTGGAAATTTCCCACAAGTGCTGGCCGTCAATAAAAATTTACCCGTCAACTCCGTCAAGGACTTAATTGACTACGCAAAAGTCAACCCGAACACGTTGTCCTATGGCTCCGGCGGTGTAGGGAACACCTACCATATGGGAATGGAACTGATGAACCAGATGGCCGGCATCAAGATGCAACACGTGCCTTACAGCGCAGCAAGTTCTGCACGAACTGACCTCATCTCAGGTCAGATTCAGTTGATGTTTGACACCGTCGGTAGCATGGAGCCTCACATCAAGGCGGGTACTGTTCGTGCGTTGGGCATCAGTTCAGCCCAACGCTTTCAACGCTTAGCGAGCGTGCCCACGCTGGCTGAAGCCGGTGTGCCAGGGTACTTGTTTGAATCTTGGTGCGGACTGATGGGGCCCGCCGGCATGCCCGCGGCAGTTATCACAAAAATCAACGAAGCCGTCAGCTTCGCACTGCAAGACAAGCAGATTCAGGCTCAGTTCGAACTGAATGGCGTCATCCCCAGAACCGGCACACAGCAGGAGTTTGGTGGCTGGATCAAAATGTCCATCGACAAATTGGCACAAGTCATCAAGGTTGGCGACATCAAGGTCGACTGAGGCCTCCCAAAACAAGCAAGGCAAGCTTATGCATTTTTCACTTAAGCGCTTGCTCACCGCCAGCGCTGCGACGGCTTTGTTGTGCGTCATCACTCAAACTCAGGCTCAAAATTGGCCAACCAAGACGGTGCGCTTTATCGTGCCATTCACGCCCGGCGGCGCTAACGACCTGATGGCTCGTGCGGCCGCTGAGGGGGCGAGCAAAGCGCTCGGCCAAACGATCGTCGTTGAAAACCGCGGAGGTGCGGGTGGTTCGTTGGGCGCAGACATCGTCGCCAAAAGCACGCCCGATGGCTACACCTTTCTGATCAGCGCTGCCGGGGTTATTTCGAACAGCATGATCAAAAAATCCCTGCCATTCAAAGATGAAGACCTCGTTCCGGTCGTCATGATTGGTGTCGCACCCTCGGTCATCGTGGTGCCCAAGTCTGCGCCCTACGACACCTTGCGCGATTTTGTCGATGCCTCGAAAAAAGGGCAAGGCTTCAACTTTGCAACGGCAGGGACAGGTAGCACGCCACATTTCGTCGCCGAAATGCTCAACGTCAAATACGGCGCAAAACTGCAGCCGGTGCCTTACAAGAGCGGATCAGAAAGCACCACGGCGGTCCTGAGTGGACAGGTCGAAGGCACCTCCGAAGCTAGCATCATCGCGTTGCCACATATTCGCGGTGATGGCCGCTTCAAGCCTTTAGCAACGACGTGGACCAAACGCATCTCGGCTTACCCGCAACTTTCTACGGCCGTCGAGCAAGGCTTTGCCGATTTGCAAATTGCACACTGGGCGGGACTGCATGCACCGCGCGGAACGCCACCTGAAATCATGGACAAATTGGCCTCCGCCGTCGACAAATCCATGCACGATCCGGCTAACATTGACAAGCTGCGCAAGTTGGGAATTGAGCCCGTTGGCGGTACACGGCAAGAGTTCGCGGCCTTCGTTGATGCCGAGCGCAAACGTTTGGGCGAGGTCGTCAAAGCCGCACACCTGAAAGAAGAATGATGAGTACCAAAAAACAACTTCGGACCCTCGTCGAGGCACGCAACGGCGTCATTGTCCCCGGGGCCTTCAACGCCCTGTCTGCCCGCGTCATTGTTGACTTGGGCTTTCAAGCCATTTACGTCACAGGTGCCGGCGTCACCAATATGACCTTCGCTTTGCCCGACCAAGCCTTCATGGGCCTGAGCGACATTGCCGACCACACCGCCCGCATCCGCGACGCAGTCGATGTTCCCTTGATTGTTGATGCCGACACCGGATTCGGCAATGCACTCAACACCTACCAAACTGTACGCACGCTTGAACGGGCGGGTGCCGACTGTATCCAGATCGAAGACCAAGTCAGTCCTAAGCGCTGCGGTCATTTTTCGGGCAAAGAAGTGATCACCACCATCGAGATGATCGGCAAGATCAAGGCGGCAGTTGATGCGCGCCGCGATCCAGATCTGCTCATCATGGCTCGCACGGACGCCTGCGCCGTGTACGGCTTTGAGGCTGCACTCGAACGCGCCCAATTGTTCAGCGAGGCCGGCGCCGATATCCTGTTTGTTGAGGCTGTGACGACCGCGGAGGAAATTCGTGCACTGCCTACTCGCTTAAAAAGACCGCAATTAATGAACATGGTCATTGGCGGCAAAACCCCCATTTTCAGCGCTGAAGAATTGTCTGGCCTCGGTTACGGTATTGTTCTCTATGCGAACGCGGCACTGCAAGGTGCGGTGTCCGGAATGCAAAAATCGCTGACTGTTTTACGAGACGCCCAACGCATTGATGAGGACTCGGGTTTGGTCGTGTCGTTTACCGAACGGCAACGACTGGTCGGCAAGCCGCAGTGGGATGCCATGGAAAAAAAATACCAGTGAGCATTGGCTACCCATGAAAAAAATATGGTTTGTGGCCAGTTTCTTTCCTTGTTTATTCGTGGCATGTGTCAGCCACAGCAAGACTGCTACGGAGGTTTACGAACAAGCCTCTGCCAGTACGGTCGTCGTTAAAAGCGTTGATCCCAAAGCGAGAAAACTGAGCACAGGCACTGGCATCGTGATGGGTGAGGGCCAGGTCGTGACCAACTGTCACGTTGTCAAAAATGCAAATATTTTGACGGTCTATAGCGCAACCAACGAGTATCCAGCAACGCTGCAATATTCTGACTGGGCACGAGATCTTTGCTCACTCACCGTCCTAGGACTTGATGTACCGCCAGTACTCGTGGGTCAAACAAAAAACCTTAAAGTCGGCGCCAAAGTCTACGCACTGGGAACGCCCAAGGGACTCGCACTTACCCTATCAGACGGTATTGTTTCTGGCTTTCGGGAACGCAAAGGTGGTCGCTACATCCAGACCACCGCAGCTATTTCCCGCGGCTCTAGCGGCGGTGGCTTATTTGATGAAAATGCTGCACTCATTGGTCTCACCACTTTTTATATGGCCGATGCGCAAAACCTCAATTTCGCGATTCCCATTGAGTGGGTCAGCGATCTGGCCCTGCGCAGCACCCCAGCACCAACAATTGCGACACTGGTAACGCCATGGGACATCAATTCAAAGGAACTGGAAACACGCAACGACTGGATAGCGCTGCTTGAACTCAGCAAGCAATGGACACTGGCCGAAGCAGACAATAACCATGCATGGAAAAGCCAAGGCCTTGCGCTCTATCGCACCGGTCAGTTCAACCCCTCTATCGAAGCTTGGGGTAAAGCGATCCGCCTCAACCCGGAAGATGCGCAGGTGTGGCTCCTTCTAGGCGCGGCACACACGGCAACGGGCCAGAATACCAAGGCAATTGAAGCCTACCAACATGCCTTGAGCATCCAACCGGATGATGCTGTTGGCTGGTACAGCCTAGGAGAGCATTACCAACGATCAGGGCAACGAAGCAAAGTTCGAGACGTTTATAAGCAACTCAAAAAGTTAGACCCCAATCGCGCGGAGGATTTCTTCAGCAAGGTCGTGTTGCCTTGAACCTGTAGCAATGAATCAAGGTGCCGCGCTAACTTGCACTTGCCAGCCGCCACCCAGTGCCTTGATCAGAACAACCGTGGTCACCAAGCGCTGACCCAAAATTTGTGAAGCCTGTCGCTCGCTGTTCAGCAACGATTGTTGTGCGGTGATGACGTCCAGGTAATTGGCGATCCCGCCTTCATAACGTTCGCTGGCGATGTTGAATACCCGCGTAGCGCTTTTCACGGCCGTCAGGGTTTGGTTGTAGGCCAGATCCAAGGAGGCCACACCGCTGATGCCGTCTTGCACTTCCTGCATGGCGGTGAGCACGACTCGACGGTAATTGGCCACGGTCACATCGTAGCCGGCGCGACTGAAATCTAGGTTAGCCTTGATACGGCCACCATCAAACAGAACCTGTGTGGCCGACACACCGAGCGACCAAACCATGCTGGGGGCACTGAACAGTTTTGGCAGGCTGGTGCTATCTAAGCCCAAAGTGGGCCCAACGATCACGCTGGGATAAAAGGCCGCGTTGGCCACACCAATTTGTGCGTTAGCAGCCGCCATGGCCCGCTCGGCCAAGGCCACATCGGGGCGACGCTCCAAAACGTCGGAGGGAATACCGAGAGGAACATCTGGAGGGGGCGTCAATCTCGCCTGCGGAGCAATAGAGAATTGCGGAGCCGGGGTTCCTGTCAAGGTCGCGATGGCATCCTCAAAGACGGCACGCTGGCGCTTGAGCAAATGCACCTGCGACAAGGTGGTGTCCAGCAGGGCTTGCTGCTGTGCCATTTCAAGACCGGAAGTAGCGCCGAGGTCATGACGGTCAGTGGCCATCACCAGCAACTTTTTTTGCAAGTCAATGGATTTAGTCAGGACCTCAAGATCAGCGTCAAGGGCTCGCAAATTAAAGTAGTTGATCGCCAGATCAGCGGTCAACAGCAACTTGGTGTTCTCTAAATCTGCCGCCGATTGCTCAGCAGAGGCGGTCGCCCCTTCGACCAAACTCTGAACACGACCGGCTAAATCCACTTCATAACTCACCGCGAGTGAAGGCAGGATGTCGTTTTGAATGGTTGAGAAATTGGGCGATTTGTAATTTGTGAGAGGCCGGTTGGCCGAGATACGCTGATTCAGCAGCCGGCTTCCCATACTGACCTGCGGAAACAAGCTGGCAGACGTTGAGACCAGAGTGGACCTAGCCTGCGCCAGTCGGGCATTGGCGCCCGCCAAGGTCTGGTTGCTTAACATCGCCTTCTCTTCCAAGGCATTGAGTTGCGTGTCGTTAAATTTTTCCCACCACGGGCCTTTGGCAGCCAGATCGTTCGGTGCACTTGTACGCCAAGGTGCTTGGGTTTGCCAGGTGACGGGCATGTCTACCTGGGGCTTGGTGTAAGTTGGCGCCGAGGAGCAACCAGCCAACAACGCGCTGGCCGTTAAAAGAAATTTGAATTTCATGATTCGCGCCAGACTCACGGCTTCTGTTTCTGGGCGTCGCCCTTACCCTTACCGCCTGCCGGCTCGGCTACTTTGTCGTCATCGGCAGCGACAAAGGTCACTTCGTCACCGGCACTCAATGAGTCGGGCGGATTCAGGACCAAACGTTCGCCCCCTTTCAGACCGCTCATGACTTCAACTTTCACGCCATAGTTGCGACCCAGCTGCACCGGCTGAATGTTCACCCGATTTTTTTCGTCGATCACGGCCACCATCGTGCCTTCACCGCGAATAATCAGGGCGTTGTTCGGAATGGACAAGCTGCGACTCAGGGCGAGCGGAAGTGCGACTTGCACAAAGGCACCCGGAAGCAAAATGCCTTCTTTATTGGGAAGCGACACTTCAACTTGAAGTGTTCGTGACTGCGTATCAATGGAGGCACCGGTCCGAGCTACTTTGCCTTCAAACTTTTGCCCGCTCAATTCGGCTTGGGTCACCACCACAGTTTGTCCAACCTTGATCAGTTGCGCGTAACTTTGTGGCACGTTGATGTATAGCCGTAGCGGGTCTGTTTGCGTCACGATGAACAGGGCGCGAGACAAACCGCCACCTGCACCCGCATCAATCAGGTCACCCGTGTCGACGTTGCGCTTGGTAATCACCCCATCGGTTGGGGCCAGTAATTTTTTAAACCCCTGCAGTTGGCTTAAGCGCTGAACGTTGGCAACAGCTGCAGCCAAGTTGGAAGCGGCCTGGTCGCTGGCACTGCGCTTTTCTTCAAGTTCCTGTTGAGAAACCACATCTTTTTTGCGCAATGCATCCCAACGGGCGGCCGTACTTTTAGCTAAATCCAAACTGAACTGGGTCTGCTGCTGAACAGCAATGGCCTGCGACAACTGCAGGTCAGTTTCAGGGGTTTCGATTTCAGCCAGTAATTCACCACGGGTCACACGGGCGCCGATGTCCTTGGTCCAACGTTTGACGTAACCACCGGCACGCGCATAGATAGGCGACTGTGTGTAGCCTTGGAGCGTGCCTGGCAGGGCAATGGTCTGCCCTGCTTCACTCGACTTGGCCAGCGTGGTCTTGACGTAGTTATGACCGCGCTCAACCACACCCGCCTCAAGTTCTTTGTTGTTTTGCATGCGGCTGACAACCGTGCGCGCTGCGCCCAAGCCCAACACCACCAACACGACAGCCATCACAATTTTGGTTCGGCGCACGATGGCGCCCCGCTTCAACAATTCACCGGCATCCGCGACCTGCAAAGGATGGACGGCCATTTGGGAATGACGCTCTTCTGACATGAATCAATGCTCCTGGGACGAAAGACCACGTTCACGTGCGGCCTGCTGACGCTCTTTGCGATGCGACAGGCGCTGATGAACTTCGGCGTAAATAACGGGGACAAAAAACAGGGTTGACACGGTGGCAAACAGCAGACCGCCAATCACGGCACGACCCAACGGTGCATTCTGCTCAGCGCCCTCCCCCAAGCCCAAGGCCATGGGAATCATGCCAATGATCATGGCCAACGCAGTCATCAGCACAGGACGAATCCGAGTCGCACCAGCTTCCAGTGCGCAAGACAAAGGTGTGATGCCGTCTTCTCGTCGTTGGCGCGCAAAAGCAATGACCAAAATACTGTTCGCGGTGGCCACACCCATCGTCATGATCGCCCCGGTCAAGGCGGGCACACTGAGCGTGGTGCCGGTGATGAACAAGATCCAGGCGATACCGGCCAAGGCCGCTGGCAAAGCCGTGATGATGATGGCTGCATCAATCCACGACTGGAAGGTCACCACGATCAGCAGGTAAACCAACACAATCGCCATCGCCAGGCCCAAGCCAAGCCCGATGAAAGACGACCGCATGGTCTCCACCTGGCCACGGATGACCACTTGGTTACCGCGCGTCAATTTAGGCGAAATTTCGTCGACGAGGATTTTAATCTTGTCGGCTACGCTGGCCAAGTCGGTGCCCTGAACCCCCACGTACACATCAATAGCGGGTTGCAAGTTGTAGCGTGAAACGATCGGCAGTTGCCGGCCGGTTTTAGCTTCAACCAAGTTACCCAGCAATTGATTGGTGGTGTTGGAGATGGTCGCGCCATTGACGCCGCTGTTGGCATTGGGGGCTGGACCGATAGGCAATGCGAGCAGCGAATCGATTGAATCCACTTTGTATTGTGGGGACTGAATCACCACGTTGTAAACCACACCATTTTTCGGGTTCAACCAAAAAGCCGGCGCCGTCTGGGAACTGCCTGACAAAGCGATCAACACGTTTTGACCGACGTTGGTGGCGCCTAAACCAAAGTGTTGCAACCGGGTCCGGTCCATTTTCAAATAAACCACCGGGCCATCCAGACGCTGATGAACGTGTGCGTCGACGGCTCCCGGAATTTTACGGATCGCAGCGGTCAACTCAGCAGCTCTTGCGGCATTGCCTTCTAAGTCACTGCCTGTGAATTGCACATCAATCGCTGCAGGCAATCCAAAGTTCAGAATTTGCGTGGAAATATCAGCCGGCTGAAAGAAGAATTCAACGGTCGGGAAACGTTTTGGCAACTCGGTGCGTAGCAGGGTCACAAAACCGTCAGTCGGGCGGTGCCCTTCCTTCAGGGACATCATGATCTCTGCGTCCATGGTGCCGATGGTGCCCGCATTGCTGTACGACAGGTTGATACCGCTGTTAGGCAAGCCCACATTGTCCAGGATAGTTTCAAGTTGGTCGGACGGCACCATTTCACGAATGGCCGCTTCAACGGCATCGGCAAGGCGCGCAGTTTCTTCAATCCGCGTGCCCGTTGGCGCACGCATGTGGAGCCGCATTTGACCTGCATCGACGCTGGGGAAAAAGTCTCTTCCGAGTGCCGGATAGAGCAAGCAAGACAACAAACAAAAGCCAAGGAACAAAGAAATGAACCGCCCACGATGAGAGAGTGCGGCTGACAATGCCAGCGTGTAAGCCCGACGCACATGCTCAAACTTGGCGTCAAAGCCGCGATACACACGCTGCAAAAAACCAGGGTTGGTGTCTGCCTTGGCAGCATCATGGACACCGCCCATCATCAGCATGACCAAGGTCGGGACCAAGGTACGCGACAGGATGTAAGACGCGATCATGGCGAACACAACCGCTTCAGCCAAAGGCACAAACAGAAAGCGCGCCACGCCCGACAGGAAAAACATCGGCACGAACACAATGCAAATACACAAAGTGGCAACGAAAGCCGCGGGCCCAATTTCGGCGGCACCGACTTCAATCGCCTCGTTCAATTCTTTGCCCAAATGCAAATGACGTTCGATGTTTTCAATCGTCACAATCGCTTGGTCAACCAAAATACCAACCGACAGCGCGAGCCCGCCAAGCGTCATCAGATTGAGGGTTTCCCCCATCGCAAACAGTACAAGAATAGAGGTCAAGATGGACAACGGAATGGTCAGCGCAATGATGACCGTGCTGCGCCAGTTACCCAAGAACAGCAGAACCATCAAAGCAGTCAAGCCGGCTGCGATCAAGGCTTCGGTGATGACACCCAAGACGGCCGCTTTCACAAACACTGACTGGTCAAACAAAGGCGTGACCTTGACGTCTGCCGGCAAGGACTGAACAGCTTTAGGCAACAAGGCTTTGACGTTCGCGACGATGTCCAGCGTAGACGCACCGCCGTTTTTCAACACCGAGATGAGCACACCACGCAGTCCATCTTGGCGGACCACATTCGTCTGGGGCTGAAATCCATCGCGGACGTAGGCCACTTCACGCAGGTAGGTGGTGGCGTTGTTCAAGGTTCTAACCGGTAAGTCGTTGAGTTCACCCAACACATCCGGAGAGCCGTTCATACGGACGGAGTATTCGGTTTCACCCAGCTTGACGGTGCCCGATGGCAGTATCAAATTCTGGGTGTTCACGGCATTTACCACGTCAGCTGGCGAGAGTCCACGGGCCTGCAGCGCTTGAATGTCAAGGTCGACGGAGATCACTCGGACTTTGCCACCATAGGGGAATGGTGAAGCCACGCCGGGAACGGTGATGAGTTGCGGACGCAAGCCGTTCACGGCAACGTCAAACAGCGCATTCTCAGCCAGCGTCGGACTCGACAAAGCCAATTGCATGACCGGGATACTGGAGGCTGAATATTTAATCACCAACGGCGGCGTGATGCCGGGCGGCAGTTGCCGAACCTGTGTCTGCACAGAGGCCACCACTTGGGCGATAGCCGTCTGGATGTTGACACCCGGCTGAAAAAACACCTTAATGACGCTGACGCCATACAGTGAGTTCGACTCGATATGTTCGATATCGCTCACCACCGTGGTGAGACCCCGTTCGGTCTGACCCGCGACGCGCTGTCCCATCTCCTGGGCAGGCAGTCCGTTGTAGTTCCAGATCACACTGATCACCGGAATATTGATTTCCGGGAAAATATCTGTCGCCATTTTCATCAAGGCAAACGGTGTGGCCAAGACGATCAACATCGCCATCACAATGAATGTGTACGGACGCTTAAGCGCCAATTGAACCATCGACATGAAGAAGTTGCTCCGGGGTACTTGACTGGGCCTGACAACGAATGCTCGAACTGACAAATTCAATAAAAGCATTCACTCCGCAAAAAAAACGCAATTCTTCTGCACTTTTCGCAATGGTTTTGCATGTTAACGAATGTAGAGCTTTAAAGCGCTGGGGTTTCCACGTACACGGCCTTGACTTTACAAATAATGTCAGCCAATTGGTACCTAGTTTTTATCGTCCCAGCCGAAGGCTGGCCGCATTCAGTGAAAGAGTTCGTGAGAGGCTGGCACCGGCTTCAATTAAGAGTGGCAGGTGAGCGGTTAGAACCTCGCTAGGCAACCGAAGCGTCAGCCCAGAAATACAAAGGGCACCGAAAATTTTTCGTTTAGCCCCCAAAACGGGAATCGCAATACTGGACATCGTGGCATCGCGTTCCCCGATAGAGACATAAAACCCTTGCCGACGAATGCCTTCATCCTCTAGACTGCTGGAGTCGGAAAAAGCCAGCAAGACGCGCCCGGAAGCGCCCCTCTCTAAAGGCAATTTCTCACCAACACGCACATGAATTCGAGCCAAACTGGTCCGGTCAACACGGGCGACACAAGTTCGCGAGTGACCTTCACGAACAAAAAATGCCGCGGTCTCTCCGGTCACGTTGCTCAGGTGCCGCAAAAGCGAGTCAATGACGTTATCGACATCAAACGAGGTCTGATAGCGCACACCCAACCAACCCGCGGCGGGACCCAATCGCCATCGGCCATCGTCCGTCTGCACCAAATAGCCGGAGCGGCCTAAGGTTCTTGCCGTGCGCAACACAGTCGACTTCCCCATCACCAAGCGCCGACTGAGTTCAGACAGCGACACGGTTTGCTCATTGACCTCGAAAGCGTCTAACAACGCCAAGGCACGGGTGACGGCACTGACATTTTCCCGTAAGTCAGATGGCGACAAGGATGACGTTTCGCTATGCACAACGCTATTGTAGGAAGCATTTTGGGGTTTCATAATTCAGCAAATGATGGATTCAACAACCGCTTTGGAAAACGCATGCTGATAAATTCAACCTCTCAAGCCCGAACCCCTGGTACGCGTTTTCGAGCCGCACTGGGCGAAAGTCACCCGCTCCCCATCGTAGGGACCATCAATCCTTACTGCGCCCTGTTGGCCGAGCGTGCAGGTCATAAAGCCATCTACATCGCCGGGGGGGGCATGGCAACCCACTCGTTTGGATTGCCTGACCTAGCCGTCACAACACTCACTGAAATCCTGACCGAAGTTCGAAAAATCACGGATGTCTGCGACCTGCCCTTGATGGTTGACGTCGATACCGGCTTTGGCGGGATGTTGAATATTGCCCGACTCGTCAAGGGCTTGGTCAAAGATGGCGCCGCGGCGATGCACATAGAAGACCAGGTTGCTCAAAAGCGCTGCGGTCACCGACCCAACAAAGCACTGGTCAGCACACGCGAGATGACTGACCGTATCAAGTCCAGCGTAGATGCCCGGAGCGACGAGTCGTTTTTTATCGTTGCGCGAACGGATGCATTGGCCGCCGAAGGTTTGCAAGCGAGCATTGACCGAGCATGTGCCTATATGGAAGCAGGCGCGGACATGATCTTTGCCGAGGCCTGCACCGAATTGAACCAATACAGTGCGTTTGTCAAAGCGCTGAACAGGCCACATTCCGTGCTTGCCAATGTGACTGAGTTCTCATTGACACCTGGGTTCACGATGAAGGAACTGGCAGAAGCCGGCGTCTCTGCAGCTTTGTACCCCCTGTCTGCCGCGCGTGCCATGGCCCATGCTGCTCAAGTCGTTTATGAGGCGATTTTGCGAGATGGCTCTCAGAAAAATACCTTGAATATCATGCAGACCCGAGCGGACCTCTATGACGTTCTGGACTACCAAGCCTATGAGAAAAAGTATGACGATTTATTTGCAGCGGAACGTTCGAAATAGAAAAGCGCCACGACGAATTATTCTGCTGCGCATATAAAAAATTCATATAACGAAAGAGACGACATGAGATTTAATCTACGGCGGTTCGGCCACAAAAGCGGGTGCACAGTTTTACTGTCAATGGGACTGTCGCTTTACTCCATGCTGGCTTTAGCGCAACCAACTGTGCCGCAGACGATCCGACTGATCGTGCCTTTCGCAGCAGGCAGCTACACGGACAACGTCGCACGCATCATTGCGCCAGCCATAGCGGAACGATTAAGCACAACCATCATTATCGAAAATAAGGCCGGAGCAAATGGCGTTATCGGTGCCAATTACGTTGCCAAAGCGCCGCCAGACGGCCTGACTTTTTTAGTGGGCGGCGCCAGTGTGAACACTGTGAACCCGGGGATTTATAAGTCTCTGCCCTACGACCCTATCCGGGATTTGTTGCCTGTTGCTCGTTTTGGAATATTGCCATTTTTGCTTGTCGTGCACCCGGATGTTCCGGTTAAAACGGTCCCTGATTTGATTGCTTACGCCAAGAAAAATCCAGGAAAACTGGCCTATGCAACACCCAACTCCTCTACCTTGGTCGGCATGGAAACCTTCAAGCGCACGGCGGGCATCGATATTCTCAGCGTTCAATACAAATCAAGCCCGCAGGCCATGACCGACTTGATCGGCAACCATGTCCAGGTATTGATTGCCGACTTCGCCACGGCCATGCCACAAGTCCGCGCCGGTAAAGCGCGCTTGCTGGCCGTCACAATGGGACAACGTTCTGCGCTGCTGCCAGACGTTGCAACCATGAGCGAGTCCGTCAAAGATTTCGACCTCTCTGCGTGGACAGGACTGTTGGCACCAAGTGGGACACCGCAGCCGGTAGTCAACAAAATCGCTGATGCTTTGCTTAAAACACTGGAAACGAAGGACATGCAAAAACGCCTGTCGACGATTGGTTTTGACATCAACCCGATCGGGCCGGATAAATTCGGTCTCTATGTCCAGTCTGAGATCAAGACATGGGGCAACTTGATCAAGGACGCAGGCATTCAGCCTGAATAAAACATGCCTCATCCCAACAGTTACGCAGTCGACAGCCACGCGCACATCATTGACACGGCGACATATCCGCTCTCGAACCCGGAAGGCTATGTGCCTGCGCCAAACGAATGCGGTACGGCCCACGAATTTAGAACGACGCTAGATGCCCATCACATCACGCACGCCTTGCTGGTCAATCCCTTTGCAGGCTATGCCACAGATAACCGCTGCATGCTGGATGCCATTGCAGGCTCAGCAGGCCGTTTCAAAGGCGTGGCGTTGGTTGGCCATGAGACAGACGAGCGCACCTTTCGGCAACTGACAGACGGCGGTGTCATTGGGGCACGTTTCAACACGCTTTTCTCAGGGTCAACGTCGCTGAAAGGCAAAGCGGGTAGTGACTTGCTGGCGCGTGCCAAAGCACACGGATGGTTTGCTCAGGTTTATTTCCATGACGATGGTTTTTTGACGCTGATGCCGATACTGCTAGCCGCTGGAATTAAAGTCGTTGTCGACCATTGCGGGTGTCCGGACACGTCTAGAGGACTGTCGCAAGCGGGGTTTCAAGCCTTGCTAGAGATGGGCCGAGGTGGCAATGCAGCGATCAAGCTGTCGGGCGCATTCCGATACTCACAACAAGCTTGGCCCTACCAAGATGCAGAGCCCTATGTTGAAGAACTGATCAACGCATTCACGTTAGACCGATGTGTCTGGGGTTCAGACTGGCCCTTCGTGCGTGTTCCCAAACGGATGGATTACGGCCCAGGGCTGGCGCTACTGGAGCGCTGGTTGCCCGATGCCTCTGACCGCCACAAAGTGCTCTGGGACACGCCGAGCCAATGGTTTGGCTTTTCTGAAGATGAAACAATTTAATGCCTGCTGAAACGTCCGCTCGAGTTCAGCTCTCCGTGGCAGAAGCGAGAGCTTTGTCTGACAAAGCGCTCTTGGCCCTTGGTTACGCTGAAGATGACGTTCGCATTCTCAGCGACCACATGCTGGACGCTGCGCTGTGCGGTTACGAATACTCCGGCTTGCCCAAAATACTGAACATGGCGGAACAGCGGCAACTCAGACCCGCCCCAACGGAGATGCGTGTCCTCTATGAAACGCCCGTCTCAACGCGCTTTGACGGCGGCGGTGAGAACGGCATGCTGACCCTTTACCGAGCTACTCAGGCAGCTATTCTGAAGGCGAGCGTGCAAGGATTTTCGATCGTCGGCGTTAACAACACATGGATGAGCGGGCGAGGCAGTTTTTATGTTGAGCTCATGGCACGCGCTGGTTTCATCGGCCTTCACACGGTCAGCTCACGCTTTCAGGTCGCCCCGCCCGGCGGCGCAAAGCCAGCGCTAGGCACGAATCCTATGGCGTTCGGATTCCCGACTGAAGGCGATCCGCTGTTGATTGACATGGGGACATCGGCCCTGATGTTCACCGATCTAGCCCTGAAAGTCAGACGCGGCGAGCAGCTACATGCAGGCTTGGCCATTGACGCAGATGGCCGCCCGACGCAAGACCCCTTGCTGGCGAGCTTGGGGGCGGTACTTCCTTTCGGCGGTTACAAAGGGTTCGCTTTAGGACTGGCCATGCAGGCCTTGGGAATTTTGGCAGGGTCAGGCGAGGACAAAGAGAAAAGTGGCTATTTACTGATCGCGATAAAGCCAGATTTGATGCTGCCCTTGGTGGAATACAAACGCGAACTGCAGTTGAGTCTCCAGCGTATCAAAGCCACGCCGCTGCAAGCAGGCGTCGCAGCCATCCGCATTCCATCAGAACGTGCATATCGGGATCGAAAAAAAAATAGCCTGAGTGGGATAACCGTCGATCGAGATATCGTGCTTGCGTTGCAAAAATTAGGCGCTTAGCCCTTGCGACTGGGCGATCACCCGCCTCAAACCCAGGGAAGTTGCACCCGAACCAGTTCAACCCCTTGCGCTCCGGCGTGGAATTCGAAAGGCGGCTCCTCATGGGAAAAGAAAAAACAGGCCCCTTCCCCCAGCGTCGAATCGTCTGACTGCAGCCCACCCGTTAGCACGTACCAGAACAGTCCGTTGCTCAACGCCGGGTTGTCTTGCAAGGCAGCGCCCGGTCCGGCCTGCACCATCCAAGCGCCCAAACCATTCGACTGAGAGGGGATCACTTCAGTCACCACGGTGCATTTGAGCGCGCTGATGTGCGCCGCAGCGCTGCGGCTCATCGGCGTCGAGGTATAAGCCACGTGTTGCCGGTCAGGCATTTCACGAAGTGTCGCAGCCGCACCAGGCATCCATTGCGCGCCGGGGTCCCAGTTGCGGCGCAGCGTCATGTACTGCACCCCTGATGGGCCGGCCACGATGGGGCCATAGGGCGAATGAGCTCCCGCGTAATGCACGGTCACCCCCTTCAACGCATGCGTCCCAATGTGGCCGCTGCCGCCTGTGAAAATCTGAAATTGATCGACTTGATGAAAATGCGGTTCAACGGTGCTGCCTGCCGACTGCTCCACAAGATAAGCCATCGGCGCGGTGGTGGCTCGGTCTGCCATGCTGTTTTTGGGCTTGCCGATTGCCGCGAGTTCCATGGCGTTGCTACCCATGTACGTACTGACGTAGGCTTCAGCGCCACTCGGCGTCACATAGCGTTGGCGCCTCAAGGCGGCCTGCTCTTTGGAAACCTTCAGGATCATTGGGGCTGAACGTTGGCGTCTTTGGCCAAACGCACCCACTTGACCACCTCCGCATCAATATAGTTTTTGAACTGCTCGGGCTGCATCGGCATCGCTGTCATGCCCATGGTGGCTAGCTTTTCAGCCATGGCCGGCTGTTTCAATACTTGGGCCGTTGCGACACTGATCCGATCTGCCATTGCCTTTGGCATGCCAGCCGGCCCGACAAGTCCCACCCATGACGGAAAGTCATAGCCAGGGAACGTCTCGGCGATAGCGGGCCAATCGGGCACCAGTGCATTGCGCTTCATTGAAGTCACTGCTAACGGACGCAAGTTACCGCCCTTGGCCTGAGCCATCGCGTTTGCCAAGTCAACCAAGGTGACATCCAGTGTGCCGCCGATCACATCCGTGATGGTCGCCGGAATGCCTTTGTAAGGCACAGCTAACAGGTCCATTCCCGACAATTGATTGAGTGTTGCAATTTGAACCTCCGTCGACGAGGTGGTGACACCCGCGCTGATTTTGCCTGGCCGCTGCTTCACGTAGGCAACGAACTCCGCCAAATTTTTAGCAGGGAAATTGGGCCTGACCATCAGCACGTGTAGGGTCTCGCCAAAGCCCACGATAGGCGTGAAGTCGCGCCTAGGGTCATACGGCATGACCTTGAGGAGCGCAAAGTTCGTCGCCAAAGGTGAGTTAGATCCAATCAGTAAGGTATGCCCGTCCGGCGGGGACCGCAATAAGTCCATGACCCCAATCGTGCCGTTGGCACCGGGTTTATTGTCAATAACAAAGGGCTGGTTGAACAAAAGACTCAGCTGCTGACCTAACATTCGCGCAGCCATGTCCGTTGCGGTTCCGGCGGGAAGAGGCACAACGATCCGTATCGGACGCGACGCACTGGTTTGCGCGAGGACGCCATGTCCGGCGAGAAACAGACTCAGGACAAAACTGCATGCTTTGAGGAGTGAGAAAACTTTCAAAGTTGACTTTCTTTCTGATCAATCGGCCATGCATTAAATAAGCAAGGTGAGAGCGTTGCCAAGAGGGTTTGCCCCAGTGATGCAGCCTGTGCAGAGTGCTTATTATTTTGACAATTTCGAAAAGACACACACTCAACATAATTTGGGGGATTGCGATGGATGACATGCAGGACGACACACCAGGACGTCGACAATTTTTAACGCGAGGAGCCAAGACTGCGGGGGCCATCGCTGCAGGCAGCGTGGCCGTCATGCAAAACGCATCTGCGCAGGTCAGTACCCCTGACTGGATGCGCCAACCGGGCAATCAGTCTGAAGGCTACGGTCACCCCTCGGTGTTCGAAGACAAGGTACAACGCGCCTGGGGCACGGGTTATCCAACGGTGTCCCCGGGAACCGGCGCTTCGCGAACACCGCTTCAATCGCTCAACGGCTCCATCACGCCAAGCGGCTTGCATTTTGAGCGTCACCATAATGGTGTGCCGAAGATAGACCCGGACAAGCACGAATTGACCCTTCACGGCATGGTCAAGCAGGCGCTTGTCTTCTCAGTCAAAGATCTGTTGCGCTACCCGATGGTGAGCCGTGTGCATTTCATTGAGTGTGCGGGCAACAGTGGGGCCAACACCTTACCGACCGCTCCACAACAAAATGTCCAAGCCATTCACGGTCTGTTTTCCAACACCGAGTGGACCGGCATACCTTTGTCCATCCTGCTCGAAGAAGCGGGCGTCGACCCACAAGCGTCCTGGCTGCTGGCCGAAGGCGGTGACGCTGCGGCGATGAGTCGCAGTTTCCCGCTGGCCAAAGGGTTGGGCGACGCCATGCTGGCGCTGTATCAAAACGGCGAGCGAATCCGTCCCGAACAAGGCTATCCGATGCGCCTCTTGCTGCCCGGCTACCAAGGCAACATGAGCGTCAAGTGGTTGCGCCGCCTCAAAGTCACCAACGAGCCAACGCACACCAAAGACGAGACGTCCAAGTACACAAACTTATTGCCGGATGGCAAAGCCCACCAGTTTCCTTTCGTGCTGGGCGTCAAATCTGTCATCACCCATCCCTCTGGCGCCACGAAGATGCCAGGGCGCGGGTTTTATGAGATCTCCGGACTGGCTTGGTCTGGGGCTGGACGCATTGTCAAGGTCGAGGTGTCGACCGACGGCGGATTGAGTTGGCGCGAAGCAAGGCTTGACGGACAGCCACAGTCCAAAGCAGCTGTGCGTTTTCGATTCCCATGGGATTGGTCTGGCTCGCCGGCGCTGCTGCAAAGTCGAGCCACGGATGACGAAGGCCGCGTGCAACCCTCTCGTGCTGCATGGACACCCACCTACTCCGCAGCCAATCGTTTCCACAACAACATGATTCAGACATGGGCTGTCGCTGCCGATGGAGGTGTCAACAATGTCTATGCTTAAATTATTTTTGACGGCAGCGGCCACCGGACTCCTGGTGGCATGCGCGACTTCACCATCGGGCAACTCTCTTGCAACCCAAGGTCCCAAACTCGGCCAACCAGTCAGCACGGCGATGGTTGCAGCGGTTGACATCAGCATCCCGCCCAGCGGTGCAGGTTTGCCGACTGGCAGCGGCAGTGTTGTGCAAGGCACCGCGGTCTATGCCGCCAAGTGCCAGTCCTGCCATGGCGAAAAGGGTGTTGGAAAACCAGCCGATCCGCTGGTCGGCGGCGTCGGCTCGCTGGCGCGCGGCAACGCCGCTGTCCGAACGGTAGGCAGTTACTGGCCCTACGCCACCACCCTGTTTGACTACGTTCGCCGATCCATGCCAACCTCTGCACCACAGACGTTGAGCAATGAAGATGTGTATGCGGTGACCGCTTATGTGCTCCATCTCAATGGCATCGTCGGCCCTGACGCCGTCATGAACGCAGCAACGCTTCCGAGCGTAAAAATGCCTAACCGTGATGGCTTTGTGGACATGTCAGGGAAGAAATAAAAAGTTGGTATCTTCTTTGATTGCGTCCTATTTCTGGAGTGGCGATGCCATTCGAAGCCGCAGTGTGAGTGATGTCGTGCTGTCAAGCACGGTCGACATTCCTGCGCCGTCGGCAAGGCTCGTGGCGGATTGGGAAAGGGAGATCTCGCTGCGCTTGGATTTGGGTGCCGGAGAGGTCGAGGAGTTGTCTTTGGCGAGATCTCGAGCACATGCGCGCTGGCCTGACTACAAGCATTGCGTCCAAGCGGTATCAGATTGGACACGCACGCTTGGTTTGCAAGATGTATTGGCCGCCAGCGATGTCGCCCTGATGACCTGTCGCGGTGCGAAGTACCACCATGACGGCGCACAGTATGGCGGCGCGGCTTTTTGCAATCTTTTCTTGAGCGAAGACCGTGGACTGGACGTGCATTTTCCTGCGACAGGCCAACGAATCCCCTTGGTCAGGGGCACCGCTGTGATCTTCGATACGGGTCAACCACATGCTGTTATTGACCGCCAAAGTTCAGGCTTCAACGTAGCCGACTTTCCAATCGACCGGGATTGCACCCAAGTCTTCTTGAGCTGGGAACTTCCAATCGAAAACGCATATGTCGGGGAGACCCTTCACATCGCCTTTGACATCGACCCAGCGACAGCGTTGGGACTGGGTGAAGAGCAAGTCTGGCTAAACGGCGCAAGAATCACACTGTGCGCAGACACGGGTCGATGGTGCGAGGCGGCCATCGTTAACCGCGCCCGGGTTTCCTGAAACTATTGCCATTGGACTTCTCTATGTCTGAACTCGCCTCTCGCTACCCTGATCCGGCTGTCCGCATTCTTGATCAACGGTTCGCTAAGTACGTCAACACCCTGGCTGCTGTGGAGCGCCTCTACACCGGTGGCCGCTGGGCCGAAGGGCCTGTGTGGTTTGGAGATGGCCGATACCTGCTGTGGAGCGACATTCCCAACGACCGCATCCTGCGATGGACCGAAGAAAGCAATGAAGTCAGTGTTTTTCGACAGTCAGCAGGCTTGCCCAACGGAAATACCCGTGATCGGCAGGGGCGCCTGATCACCTGCGAACACGTCGGTCGCCGCATCACGCGAACCGAGTACGACGGTTCGATCACCGTACTGGCTGAACGCTACTTGGGTAAGCGGTTGAATTCGCCCAACGACATCGTGGTCAAGTCTGACGATTCGATTTGGTTCACCGACCCCCCTTTCGGTCTGACCAACAATTACACCGGACGGCTCGCCCAGCAAGAGCTGCCTGAGCATGTCTATCGGATAGACGGCCGGAGTGGCAACTTAACGATGGTGGCAGACGATTTGATCGGCCCAAATGGACTGGCGTTTTCGCCAGACGAATCGTTACTTTACGTGATCGAGTCAAGGACCAAGCCCCGTCGCATTCGGGTCTACGACGTGAGCGAAGACGGCCGTCTGAGCAACAGCCGGGTGTTGATGCAGGCCGCAGACGATGGCACACCCGACGGTTTTCGAATCGACGTTGATGGAAATTTATGGTGTGGCTGGGGCATGGGCTCGGCCGAACTCGATGGCGTACGGATTCTCTCGCCAGAAGGTGAGCCCATCGGCCACATCTCGCTGCCGGAACGTTGCGCCAATTTATGCTTTGGTGGCCCTGGACGAAGCCGACTTTTCATGGCGTCAAGCCGGTCTTTGTATTCACTGTTCGTCAATGCGCAAGGCGTGGCGGGCGGCTGAAAGCTATCGTTCACACACACTCTAAGGCGACAACCGATGAACAAATTCAAGCCCCTAGCGGCAACCGGTCTGGTGGCCGCATCCATCCTTGCTTCCTTGGCTTACGCCGCCTACCCCGACAGACCGATCAGGCTGATCTTGCCCTTCGTCCCGGGCGGGTCGAGCGACCTGGTCGCGCGCGTGGTGGCAGCCAAGGCGCAAGGGGTCCTTGGGCAGCCCATCATCATCGACAACCGGGCTGGAGGCGGCGGCATCGTTGCAACAGTCACCGTAGCCAAAGCTGTGCCCGATGGTTACACGCTGCTGTTTGCGCAGACCTCCCATGCCGCAAACCCCTACCTTGTCACCACCCCGCTGCAATACGACACCGTTAAAGACTTCAGCTCGATCGCGCTGCTGGCGGACCACCCTGGCGTCATCGTCGCCAACCCATCCAAGCCTTACAAAACTGTCACCGAATTCCTCGCCTATTCAAAAGCCAATCCAGGCAAGGTGGTGTACGCCTCGGCCGGCATTGGTACTTGGCCACACTTGACAATGGCGCTGCTGGCCCAGCAGTCTGGGCTGAAAATGGTCCATGTACCCTACAAAGGCGCGGCGCCCTCACGGGTCGACTTGCTGGCCGGACGGGTCGACCTGAAAGTTGAAGCGTTTACCTCCACTGCGGCATTTATCAAAGATGGCACGCTCAGGGCTATCGCGGTAACTGGCAAAGAAAGAATCGCTGACATTCCCGATGTGCCAACGATCGCCGAATCAGGATTCCCAGGTTTCGATTCGTCGATCTGGATGGGCGTACTCGGCCCTGCAGGTATGCAAAACGACGTGATCACGAAGTTGCAGCAGGCGTTTGTACAAGCATCCAAGGATCCGGCGGTCGTCAAGGAGTTGTCGGCCCAAGGTATCTATGCGCGAGGCCTGCCGGGCAAGGATCTAACGGCGTTAATCCAAAGTGAAATGGCCAAGTGGAGCGTCGTGATCAAAGCCGCAGGTATCGTTGCAGAGTAATTCATAGAAAATTTCCATGGCCGTTTATCTATCAGAAGCCGATGTCAGGCAAGTCCTCACCATGCCCATCGCACTCGAACAAGTTGAGAGCGGTTTTGCGGCACGGGCACGCGGCCAGGCGTTCGACCTGCCGCGCCAACGCACCCGCTTGCCCGGTGGTCACCTGCATGTCCTGCAAGCAGCCGCACCAGAACTCAATATGGTTGGTTACAAAGCCTACTTTATTCGGCCCGACAAATCACGGACATCGCTGGTGCACCTGATCAATCGAGAACAAGGCCACCTTGAGGCCATCATTGAGGCCGACTGGATGGGCATGATGCGCACTGGTGCATCCACAGGTATCGCCACGAAGTACCTCGCCCGCAAGAATGCCGCCGTGGTCGGCCTGTTTGGCTACGGCCGACACGCAGTGACTCAGCTCGACGCAGTGAGCCGCATGCGTCAACTGCGAGAAGTCAAGGTCTACGGCCGCCAGACCGCGCGCGTCGAGGCCTTCTGCAACGAAATGACGGCCAAACTGCAGGTCAACATACGCCCCGCCACATCACCGGAAGAAACTGTCCGTGGCTCATGCATGGTGATGACTATGACGCGTGCCTCAGAGCCCTTGTTTGACGGTCGCTGGCTGGAGCCAGGTCAGTTCGTTTCAGCCGCTGGATCGAACGCGATCGACAAGCGGGAGATCGACTTAGAAACCACCCGACGCGCCGATGTCATCGTTGTGGATTCACGCGATACAGCGCGGGTCGAGTGCGGCGATCTTTTATCAGCCTACGAGGCTGGACTGGTTCACTGGGATGCCCTGCCCGACTTGGGCGAAGTTATCGCCGGGATCAAGCCTGGCCGCCGCAATGACCAGCAGGTGATCCTGTACGAATCGCACGGCATCGGTCTGCAGGATATCTACACCGGCGCGCGGGTACTCGAACTGGCGCGTGCCAAGGGGCTGGGCACTCAGCTGCCCATGTAAATGACCCTAAGTACCACGACGCTTCATGTAGAGCAGTACCCTGGCTGGGCATTGCTTCGGATCGACCGCGAGGCCAAGCGGAATGCTTTAGATCGAGCAACCCGCACGAGCTTGTTACATGCACTTGATGCCTTGCAAGGCAAAGTCCAGGTCATTGTTTTGACTGGAACTGGCAGTAGCTTTTGTGCGGGGCTGGATCTGAAGGAGCGCGAAGCTGAAGTTGCCGCCGGCCAACTCGACAGCGCCGGATCAGAGGCGATTGAAATAAACATGGCGCTGCGTGAGCACCCAGCCATCGTCATTGCCGCTGTCAATGGCATGGCACTGGGCCAAGGTGTGACACTGATTAACTCCAGTGATTTGGCTTTGGCTGCAGACACAGCAACCCTCAGCTGCCCCGAAATTAGTTTTGCGACCTACGCCAGCATGGCCGGTCCAACCAGTCAGCTGTTGGTGAACCGCAAACGGGCGGCTTGGCTGCTGTTAGCCAATACGCCGCTTGATGCGTTGATGGCCGAACGCTGGGGACTGTTGAATGAGGTGGTGAGCGGAAATCAATTGATGGCACGCACTGCTCAGCTAGCCCAAACCCTCGCGGGCTTTGACCCTGTCGCGTTAGAGGAAACAAAAAAAGCACTTCAAGCGGTTCCTGAGGATTTGAACGCTTGGCGGTCCGCCATGGAACAGGGGCAAAAAGTCAATTTGGCCATCAGGAAACGTCGAGAGTTTTCTTGAAACATAAATCCCCTTTGACATTTTATAAAAGAGACAAGATGAAAAAACGCGAATTCTTAACGACCGCTCTGTCGGCGGCCGGTTTAGCGGCAATCAGTCCATCCGCTTTAGCCCAAGGCTTAACAGTCAAACCCACAACCATCGTCGTTCCATTTTCAACCGGTGGAGCCACCGACATTGTGGCCAGGATGGTCGCGCAGCAATTGGGCGGCCCGCTGGGTGCACCGGTTTTAGTCGAAAACCGAACAGGTGGCGCAGGTGCGATCGGCTGGGGCAGCGTGGCGCGTGCAGCGCCAGACGGCCACACGTTGATCACCATGGAGTTGTCGTATGCCATCGCAGCAGGACTCAATCCCAACCTACCATTTGACCCGCGCAATGCCTTTTCCCACATCACCACCGCCGTTTCCGTACCCCATGTTCTGGTGGTCACACCGAGTCTGCCAGCCAAGACCATGAAAGAGTTTCTTGCGCTGGCCAGAGCTAAACCAGGAAGCCTGAATTACGGCTCAGGCGGTATCGGCACCAACACGCACCTAGGTTCGGAGCTGCTAAAGTCGCAGACCGGCATCTTCATCACCCACATTCCTTATCGTGGAGCCGGTGCGGTGCTGACAGACCTGATGGGGGGACAGGTACAGATGATGATCTCCACAGTGACCACCGTACTGCCGCACATTAAGTCCGGAAAACTTCGGCCTTTGATGGTCCTGAGCAATACAAGATCTCAGGTGCTGCCAGATGTGCCATCTTCTAAAGAAGAAGGTCTGCCAGAAATGGCCATGGACTTTTGGGTCGGATTTTCTGCCCCTGCGGGAACACCTCAGCCCATCATCGAAAAACTCAACAGGGATATCAACGCGGTGTTGAACTTGCCTGAGGTGAAAAAACGCAGCGCCGACATGGGGCTCACGACGGTGGCCAGTTCGCAATCTGCAGCCGCGCAGCAAGTTGAAAGCGAAATCAAGCGCTGGTCGGCGCTGATCAAACAACAAGGCATCAAGTCTGAATGAAATGACCACCTCCACAACGTCTACACAAAATCCAAACAAGTCTGAGACTCTTCAGACCCCCGGGAAATGGCGGGCACTCGCCGAATTGATGGCGATTCGAGGTCAGGACGGGCTCGCTCCAAATGAATTGAGCATGACCGGCAACGACCCGTTTTTCCCAACGCCTTTTAGGGTTGGTGAAACTGCTGCAGCAGCTCTGGCTGCAATCGGTATTGCCGCCAATGATCTCTGGCAAATCAGAACCGGCTTACGGCAGAAAATCAAAGTGGAGGTTTCGCATGCGGCTGCCACGCTGCGGACCGTTGACTACACAAGGGCACTCAATCAGAACGGACAGTACGAGCATGTCCCCATTCCTGCAGCCATGACACACATGCTCGGTGTGACCCAGCCTTGGCCAACGAAGGATGGCCACTGGCTGCTTCCCCACCTTAACCTGCCCCACCTGAGTCGCCGTGTCCTGGAAGTTCTGTCTTGCGACGACACGCCTGAAGCCGTCAGCCAAGCCGTTTCAGGTTGGGAAGGTACTGCACTGGAAGATGCCATCGCCCAAGCCAGAGCCTGTGGGGGCATGATTCGCAGCCCCCAAGAATGGCTCGAGCATCCACAGGGCCGTTATCTTGCGGCAAGGCCTGTCATTGAAATCACAAAAATATCGGACACTGCGCCCGAGCCACTGCACAGCGGGGACAGACCTTTGTCCGGTGTTCGAGTGCTGGACCTGACCCGTATTTTGGCGGGCCCGGTTGCGGGCCGCGCACTGGCAGAGCACGGGGCGGATGTTTTGATGGTTGGCGCTGAAGGTCTTCCCCAAACACCAGAACACGTGCGAGACACCAGCCACGGTAAACGCAGTTGCTTTCTCAACCTCAACGATGCCTCTCAGGCAGCAGAACTGAAAGCGCTAGTCGGTCAGGCGGACGTGTTCGTCAACGGTTATCGACCAGGACGACTTGCTTCACACGGGTTTGCCGTGGAAGACCTTGTTAAGCAACGACCAGGGCTGGTTGTGGTCTCAATCAGTTGCTTTGGCTCAGGGGGGCCATGGGCGACTCGTGCAGGTTGGGAGCAGGTCGCACAAGCAGTCACGGGCATTTGCCACACCAACGGTCTACTGACACAGAGCGGACAACCCAAGCTTGTCTTTGCCCCTTTGTGCGACTACACCACCGGCTATTTGGCCGCACTCGGCACGATGCTGGCGTTGGCACGCCGTGCACGCGAAGGCGGTAGCTACCACGTACAAGTTTCTCTGTGTCAGTCCGCCATGTTTGTGCAGCGCCAAGGCGTACTCGAATCCTTTGCTGCAGCACCAGGGCACTTGATGGAAGACGAGCTCGAAAAACTACAAGTGCAAGCTAACACCTGCTACGGCCAACTCAAAACCTTGGGGCCGGTGTTACAGATGTCCAGCACAACGCCCCGTTGGGACCGACCTTCACCACGTTTGGGCAGCGACGCGGCAGTGTGGCTGCCGCGGCAACCCTGACGTTTTTCAAAGAGTCGACCATGTGGAACCTGTCCTTTACACCCCCGCAGATCGTTGAAGCCCGGATACTGACTCGTTTGCCAGACGCGCTACGACGACCTCTGCGCAGCAATTGGGCCGATGCAAACAAACCCGGGCAAATTGTTGATTGCTTTCTTGAGGGCCCCAGCTTTGACCGTGCTGGCAACCTGTATCTGACGGATATACCGCATGGCAGAATTTTAAAGGTTTCACCAGACCTGCAGTGGCACTGCATAGCCGACTACGGGGGCTGGCCGAATGGACTGGCGGTTCATGCCGATGGCAGCATTTGGATTGCAGACTACCGACAGGGCATCTTGCGGCTGGATCCTAAGACCGGAGACATCAGCACCTTGCTTGGGCACCGTAACAGCGAATCATTCAAAGGCATCAATGATCTGACCTTTGATGCACAAGGCATTTTGTACTTCACCGACCAAGGACAAACGGGGCTGCATGACCCCACCGGACGGGTCTATCGATGGTGCCATGAAAGTGGCAAATTAGACCTATTGATGGGCAATGCCCCCAGCCCGAATGGCATCGCCATCAGCGCTGACGGTAAGGCTCTGTTCTTGGCGGTCACACGTGCCAATCAGATCTGGCGGGCACCTCTGTTGCCTGATGGCAGTATCAGCAAGATGGGCGCTTTTCAGACCTTCTTTGGGAGCAGTGGCCCGGACGGGCTGGCCCTCGACAATGACGGCAACCTGGTCGTCGCGCATGCCAGTTTGGGTGGCGCTTTTGTACTGAATGCACGGGGTGAAGTCACACACTTTGTCAAAAGTCCGACAGGTTCTACGGTGACCAATGTCGCATTTCGCCCAGACTCTATGCAAATTATCATGACCGAGTCAGCCACTGGCAGCCTTTTGGTCGCCGATTTGCAAGCCTTTGGACTTGAGCTGTTCTCACACAAAAAGCATAACGAGTAGCTCGCCTCTGGCGTCGACCTATAAAAATTAACAGACCTACTCTGAGGAGACAACACCATGAAACAACCCATTCAACGCTTGGCCGCGATTGCCGTCGTCATTGCAACCTTACCGTTCGCCTTCCCTGCCGCGGCTCAAACGCAGCAAGCCTATCCCAACAAGTCCATCAAAGTAGTCATCGCCTTTCCGCCTGGCGGACCGACGGATGCGATCGGGCGGGTCGTCTTGAATGCATTGGCACAAAAAATCGGTCAGCCCATGCTGATCGACAACCGACCCGGCGCGGGTGGAAGTGTTGCCGCCGACATCGTCGCCAAATCGCCCGCAGACGGCTACACCCTGTTCTATGCGAGTTCGACCATTGCAACCGCACCAGAAATGTACAAACGTCCCGACATGAACCCAGCCAAGTTTCTGGCGCCGGTGGCGTGCACTGTCTCCGTACCGTTTGCACTTTTAATCTCATCCAGCCTGCCCCCCAAAGATGTGCAGTCACTTGTGGGGCTCATCAAGCAATCGCCCAACAAATTTTTCCAAGGTTCTTCGGGCAACGGTAGCCCCGACCACCTGACGGGTGTCTTGTTTGGCAAGGAGTTGGGTCTGCAGTTCACCCACGTCCCTTACAAAGGCAACGCTGCGGCGTTGACTGATCTCGTGGGTGGCAATATCAATTTCATGTTTGCTGGCGCGCTGCAATCGGCTCTCCCGCTAGTTCAAGACGGCCGGCTCCGCGTGTTGGCGGTGACGTCGGCCAAGCGCTCATCGTTACTGCCTGATGTACCGACGCTCAACGAAACCGTCATCAAGGGCTTTGACGCGGGAACATGGCAAGCACTGGTGGCGCCAATGAACACGCCGCCGGAAGTCATCCGTCTTTTGAACACCAAGATGAACGAGGTTTTGGCTGACCCGGTGATTCAAAAGCAGTTGCAACTGCAAGGGGCAGAACCGATCGCCGGAACGGCTGTCCAATGCGGCAGTTTCATTCAGCAGGAATACGTGCGCTGGAGCGAGGTGATCAAGGTCAACAAGGTCCAGGCGGACTGACCTGACGCTACGCCAGTCATGGCGCGTTTGTTAACCATAGTTTTGTACAAGAAGGCAGCATGAGCACCATCAACACTTTTCCCTCCGAAGCGCTGCAAGCACTGAATGGCCTGCTCGGCGAACTGAAGATGACCGACGGCATGGGCGTCTCTCAGTTCAACTTTAACGGGGACGAACCGCGTCTGGCCACGCCTCACCGCATCACGGTCGCTGCTGCAGCCGTCACGGCCGCCGTTGCCGCAGGCGCGGCGCGGCGCTGGACTCGTAGCGGCAAGCCATCGCAGAGCATCACGGTCGACGCCATTCAAGCGGCATGCAGCCTGAACCCCGCGAACTATCAACGCCAAAACGGCTACCGTATGCCAGCACTTTCGCTGGCGCGTGAACTGAAAGCGGCCTTCTACGAAACAGCAGATGGGCGCTGGTTTTTCCCCATCGGCTCCTATCCGCACTTGCGTGATGGCGTGCTGGCCCTGCTGGGCTGTCCCAACACGGAAGAAGCCCTGGCTGCGGCCATCGTTCGTTGGCGTTCCGATGAACTTGAGGAGGCCTTCCATGCACACGGCTTGCCAGGCATCTATGCGCGCAGTGCCGCCGAATGGCTTCAGCATCCGCAGGGCGGTGCGTTGGCACTGGCGCCTGTCATCACCATTGAGAAGATCGCTGACAGTGCACCTGAACCCGTACAACTTCGGCGGCGTCCCCTGGACGACCTGCGCGTGCTCGATATATCTCACGTCATCGCAGGACCAGCTGCTGCCCGCACGCTGGCAGAGCACGGCGCAGAGGTGCTGCGCATTTCTTCGCCAGTGCAGCCCGATCCGATTCCACAGATCTTGGACACCGGCATAGGCAAGCGAAACGCCTATCTTGATCTGCAGCAGTCATCAGACCTGGCTCGGCTGCGTGCCCTCGCCACGCGTGCCGACGTCTTCGTGCAGTCATGGCGTACCGGTAGTCTCGAAGCACGGGGTTTGGGTCCGACAGATCTGGCGCGGCTGCGCCCTGGCATCGTCTACGTCTCTGTGAATGCCTTTGGTTTTGAAGGCCCGTGGACGAACCGCAAAGGCTTTGAGCAACTAGGTCAAGCCATCAGCGGCATCGCCATCACCGAGGGCGAGCATGCACACACCAAGCCTCGGGTGGTGCCAACCTACCTGCTGAACGACTACCTGACGGGCTACCTGGCTGCCGCCGGTGTCATGGCGGCGCTCGATAGACGGGCCGTGGATGGCGGCAGTTACCACGTCAAGGTGTCACTGGCCCGCACCTCGATGTGGGTGCAGAGCTTGGGCTTGGCCGCAATGCCTTTGGCACCGCAGTCGATAGACGACCTTATGCCCACGTTGCAGACGAGGTCATCTCCCTTTGGCATGCTAGAACAACTCGGTCCCGTGGCAAAGATGTCCGGGACGCCCGCACACTGGTCCTTGCCGCCATCGCCTTTGGGTAGCGATTCAGCGGTATGGTTGACTTGATGCCGGCAGCAGTCGGGTTCAACCTCTTTTTTGGAGGAGCCCACCGTCCACGGGTAACAGGACGCCAGTGATGTAGGCGGCCTCATCAGAGGCCAAAAAGACCGCTGCATTGGCAACGTCCCAAGCTGACCCCATACGGCCCATTGGAACAAGCGCACTGCGCTGCTGGCGGATTAATTCCGGGTCGACCCCCTGCTCTTGAGCCCGCCGATTGATCGCCATCGGCGTGTCCATGAGCCCAGGCAAGATGGCGTTTGCGCGGATACCAAATGCCGCATTTTCCATGGCGATATGCTGGGTCATCGCGTTGACTGCGGCCTTGCTGGTCTTGTAGGTCAATGTAGGCCTCGCCGCAAAAGATGACGTCGATGAAATGTTGATGATGCAACCAGAACGCTGCGTGACCATGTGCGGCAGGACATGCTTGCAAGTCATGAACATCCCCTTCAGATTCCTGTCCATTATGTAGTCCCAGGCAGAGACGTCCAGATCTGCTGTGCGTTTATCGCCCTTAGAAAGGCCAACATTGTTGTGGAGAACATCAATTTTTCCGAAGTGCTGTATGCAGGCTTGGGCGATCTGTTGGCACTGATTTTCATGCGTGATGTCTGCCACCAGCGAATGCACGATGCCCTTGTATGCGCGCACAGCCTGCACCGTTTCTTCGAGCCAATCCGCGTTGACATCAACCAGCAATAACGAGGCACCTTCTTCCGCGAACCGCTCAGCGACGGCACGGCCATTACCGATCGTTTGTCCCGGTTGCTGTCCAGCGCCAACGATGATGCAAACCTGACCCGTCAATCTTTTTTTTATCATAAAAATATCTTTCAATTTCAATCCAATGTGATACCGGCTTCAGTCACAACTTTCTGCCAACGCTCAACTTCGCTGCGCATAAAGGTCACCATTTCGGACGGCGAATTGACCGCTGCCGTCAAGCCATCGCGTTCAAGGTCTGCGCTGTAGCTCGGTACATTAACGGCGATACGCATCGCGCTGTTAAGGGCGTTAAGAATCTCTGGAGGTGTTCCCTTTGGGGCGAACATCCCGTACCAGACGTTCGCAGCGTAACCCGGCAAAGTTTCGGAAACGGCGGGAACACCAGGATAGGCTGGCGACCGCGACGTCGACGTCACGGCAATGGCTCGCATGCGTCCCGACTGGACAAATTTACTCACACCACCTGCTGTTCCAAAAAGCATGTCCACTTGACCACCGAGCAAATCGGTGTAAGCGGGACCTGCGCCCCGATAAGGGATGTGCAAGATATTGATCTTGGCAGTCACCTTCAATAGTTCCGCAGCCAGGTGGACGGCAGTACCGTTGCCCGAAGACGCATAACTGAGGCTACCCGGCTTGGCCTTTGAGGCGCGAATGATGTCACTCAGATTTTTGAAAGGACTGTCAGCCCGAACCACGATGACGTTAGGACCCGAGCAAATACGCCCCACGGGCACAAGATCCTGCAAGGTGTTGTAGGGAAGCTTTTTGACGAGAGAGTCGTTAACCGCAATGGCGTTGGTGTTTATCAGCAGTGTGTAACCGTCGGGTTCTGCTCTTGCAACTGCATCCGTCCCGATGACAGTTCCAGCGCCGGGTCTGTTGTCAATGATGATCGGTTGGCCCAGTTGAATCGCCATGTTTTGCAGCAAAGTCCGGCCGATGACATCAGTGCCACCACCTGGCGCATACGGCACGATCACCCTGATCGTTTTGCCTGGGTACTTGGTTTGCGCAGAACTTATGGCAGGGCTGGCCACCATGGCCGCGGCCCCGATGGCGTGTATCAACCAACTCCGTCGTGTCGATTCATTCATTGGTATTCTGTCTCCATTTAAAACGTCCGCAGCAACGCGTCTGGTGTGTCATTGACCGTTGTCCGGCGCAACTCGCGGCGTTCGCTGATGTCATAGCGGCGGCCACGGTGTAGCGTCGCGCGGTTGTCCCACATCACCATGTCACCCACCTGCCATTCGTGGCGGTAGACACGCTCGCGCTGGGTCGCATGCTCCAGCAGGTCCTGCAGGTACATACGGCTTTCAGCCGTCGGCCAGCCTAAGATTTGGCGCGCATGCACCCCAACAAAAAGCACCTTACGGCCAGAACCAGGGTGCGTGTCAACCAACGGCCAAATCGCCGGCGGTATCTCCTTCTTCTGGTCATCGGTGTAAGCGTCGTCACCCAGCATGAGCCGCGTATGAAGCGCAAAGTGCTCGGCCTTCAGGTCCTGTATCTCGGCTCTTGTCCGGTCGTCAAGGGTGTCATAAGCATGGCGCAAATCGGCAAACTCAGTGGTCCCACCCCAGCTGGGTGTGGTCACACAATGCAGCATCGAATAAGCCGCACGCGGGTTCATGAATGAGCTGTCACTGTGCCATAGCTGGTTTGCAAAATTCGACAGATTCTTTGGCGAGTCTCGCTTGGCGACGTGGCCTTGCGCGTCAATGTTCGAGATGTCGATCAAGCGTTCGTCCTCCAGCCGTTCGGGCCGCTTGAACACCCGCTTCAGCCCAATATCCAGCGGTCCAAAAGACTTGGCAAAATTGATCTGTTGCTGCGCAGTCAGCGGCTGACCACGCCAAAGTAGGACGCCGTATTCATTCATCGCAGAATTGATGGCTTGCACGTCTTCAGAGGACAGGGGCTGAGTCAGATCAAGGCCGCTGGCCTCGGCGAAAAAAATCGGATGAAGCGGTTTAAAGTGAAAGCTCATGATGGCGCTCCCTCGGTCTGGATCTTGGCGTCTTTGATGACCTTGCCCCACTTTTTCATTTCGGCGGCAAGAAAGGAGTCAAACTGCTCGGGCTTCGAGCCAACGACTTTGAGTCCGTACTCCCGGGCGCGCAGCTGGATCTCTGGACTGGCCAGAGCCTTGAGGGTGTCTGCCTGAATCTTCTGGACCACTGACTTGGGCGTACCAGCGGGCACCACAAACCCTAACAATGCACCCACATTGAAGCCTGGAATCAACTCTGCGACTGTGGGGTAATCGTGGCCGGCGACCCGCTTGTCGCCAAGCGTCGCAATGATCTTCATCCTGCCGGCTTGGACGTACGGCAGGACGGACAGAAAGGGGTCAACCACCAAGTCCAAGCGACCGCCCATGAGTTCCGTATGGGCAGGCGCACTCCCCTTTATAGAGATGTGCTGCATGTTGAAACCGGCTTCACGCTGAAGTAGCTCAGCGCCCAAGTGGGTGGTGCTACCAGCGCCTGGGGTACCGTAGTTGAGTTTGTCTGGATTCTTTTTGGCGTAGTCAATCAGCTCTTTGAGATTGTTGAAGGGCGCGTCGGGACGGGCTACGATCGCCAGCTGCATATCGAACAGCTGAGTGACGCCCGAGAGGTCTTTCAAGGTGTCATAGGGCAGTTGTTTACGCAAGGTGGGGTTGACTGCCAGTGACGAGTTCACCATGCCGATGGTTTGGCCATCTGCTACCGACTTCGCAACAAAATCCGCGCCGATCGCGGTACCAGCCCCTGGCTTGTAATCGATGATCACCGGTTGCCCCCAAGCCTCTTGCAATTGCCGTCCGAGAATGCGGCCGACAGTGTCAGTGGGCCCCCCAGGTGGGAACGGAATGATGATCTTGACGGGACCCGTGGGCCAGTGCTGAGCCATGACTGGCGCAACCCATCCAAAGGCGAGAGTTCCGATCACCAAGCTGCTACAAAGCTTGAGTAAGCGCATATTTGTCTCCTGAAATTTTTAAAATATTGAGGTATTTTTCCACAACAACAAGGGCCATGATCCCTGTGATGCAAACATGCAAGCACAGTCTTTGACTCGGTCTTCAACGTTGGGCGAAAGTCATTCTGGTTTGGCTCCAGAGAGCTCGATCACTTTTTTCCATTTAGCTGAATCAGCTCTTATGACCGCCTCCATCTGCTCGGGCGACCCCCCTTTTAATGTTGACCCCATAGCGAGGAAACGGCTTTGAATCTCAGGCATATGCAACACCGCATTGACCTCCTTGTTGAGCCGGTCAATGATCGGCCTTGGTGTTCCAGCTGGGACGGAAATGTAATTGATGGGTGACGCATCAAATCCTGGGAGTGTCTTAGCGATGGGCGGCGTCTCGGGCAAGGATGGACTGCGATCAAGTGTTGCGACAGCAAGCAGACGGACTGCACCAGACTTCATGTGCGGCAAATACACCGAAATATTATCAATCGTCATCTGGACTGCTCCACCGATTAGATCGGTCATCGCAAGACCCGATCCTTTATATGGCACGTGGACAATATCAATACCAGCCATAGACTTAAATAACTCGCCAGCCAGGTGACTTGTGCCGCCAATTCCTGAGCTCGCGAAATTAATCTGACCGGGTCGTGATTTAGCGAGTGAGATCAGTTCTTCGACACTCGCCACAGGGAGGTCTTTATTCACAACCAAAACATTCGTGGCCTCCAGCAACTGTGAAACGGCGATGAGTCCATGAACGGGATCGTACGGAAGTTTGGCCATTAAATGGGGGTTGATCATCTGCTGTCCGGCAGTGGCGTACAGCAACGTGTAACCATCTGGCTTTGAATTAACAACATACGTGGCTGCCAAAGTGCCACCCCCGCCAGGTTTGTTGTCAATCACAATACTTTGATTCAGCCGCTTGGAGAGCGCATCACTCACAATTCGAGCCGCGTTGTCAGAACCACCACCAGGCGCAAACGGGACGATCAAGCGAATAGGTTTAAAAGGATACGGTTGCGAATAAGTGAAATTTGTCAGGGTGAAGGATGCCGCAAAAAAGAATGCCGACATCACAGTGTGTTTGGTGTTCATTGAAACTAATCTAGCCTTCGTATTTTTAAGCCTATTCAAGTTTGAGAGTTCCGTCTGACACCATTTTTTCCCACCGGGCGGTCTCGGTGCGAATGTAATTCAAATAGTCAGTTGGACCCATCGCTGAGGGATCAAGCCCCATGCGCAACAAACTTTGCCGATTTGTATCTTTAACTAGGCCCGCTTGTAGTGCTGCAGCAATCTTGTTCACGATGGCTGGGGACGTACCGATGGGCGCAAGCAGCCCAAAAATAGACTCTATCTCCGCGCCCGGAAAACCGCTTTCTTTCATCGTCGGGACATCAGGTGCTGCATACCAGCGCGTTGCGGCCGTTACAGCAAGGGCCCTTACTTTATGGCTCTGTGCGTTAGCCAGACCATTGCCGAGGTTGTCGAACATGATGGAAAGTCGTCCTGAAAGTAGGTCTGACTGAGCTGCCGCCGTTCCCTTATAAGGAACATGGGTTAGCTCCACGTTCGCGCTAGTGGCCAGCAATACGCCGGACAGGTGGCTCACGGTTCCAGCTCCGGCGGACCCGTAACTGATGTTGACATCCTTCTTGCGCGCTAGTGCGACAAGCTCTGCGACATTTGCAGCGGGCACTGAGGGATTCACAACGAGGACATTGGGTGCCGTACAGATATTGGCGACAGGGACAAAGCTGCGCAGTAACGGTTCACGCTTATTCTTTGAAATGACAGGGCTGACGAGATCCGCCGTGACGTTGACAAGAAGCGTATAGCCATCGGCGGGCGCCTTAGCCACGAATGTGGCCGCGAGTTCTCCCCCGGCACCGGGACGATTCTCGATGATCACCGGTTGGCCTAGGCCGTCCGACATAATTCGCCCCGCTATTCGCGCGGCCAGATCGGTCGGTCCACCTGGAGAAAATCCGACCACAAGCCGAATCGGTCGGTCGGGGTAAGTTTGGGATTGCACGCTGGAAACTGCGAGAGATGCCACCAGTGCTCCGACGACCATGAAAATAGATTTTTTTGTATTCAGCATCATGTCTCCTAATTAGTTTTCATTTTTATATCGCACTCGTGATTCTGCGCCATTCATCATGGCGGGACGTGAAATTCAGTAGGGCGAAAAATTTCGACTGACTGTTAGACTGACCGCGTTTTTATTCATCATTTCCGAAGACATTTGGAGTCGCTATGGCAGAAGCGGTTGTTCGCAATATTCGGATCAATTACGAAGTAATAGGACATTCCGGCCCTTGGATTGCCCTCACACCCGGCAGCCGGCGCGGTTATGGTGAGCTTGTTAGCCTGGCCCGAGAAATAGCGGCTGCCGGATGTCGTGTGTTACTCCATGACCGCCGTAATTGCGGCGCATCTGAAGTCGAGTTTGACGGTTCGGCTTCAGAACACGAAGTATGGGCTGATGACCTTTATGAATTAGGAAGGCAGCTTGGGGCGGATCATCTCGTCGTCGGCGGTTCTTCCGCAGGCGCCCGCCTTGCGATTTTGTTTGCGGTAAGGCATCCCGACGCACTGAGCGGCCTTTTACTATGGCGTTTAACCGGCGGCCAAGAAGCCGTCGACAAACTGGCAGAGAACTACTACGGTCAGTTCATCAAGCTGGCGAACGAAGGGGGCATGGCCGCCATCGGTGAAAGCGAGCACTTCAAGGAGTGCATCGCGTCAAGACCTGCCAACCGCGAACGTTTGATGGCCCATGACACAGGGCAATTTATCAACGTCATGACCTTTTGGCGTGACTGTTTTCTGGAGTCTGCACGGCTGCCTATTGTTGGTGCGAGCGAGGCCGATTTGAGATCAATCGTCGCGCCGGTTTGCCTGATTGCTGGCAACGATGTCATTCACACGCCGGTGACCGCACGCAAAGCGGCTGGGCTGATTCCCAACTGCGAGCTTCACACTGATGTTGTGCAAAAGCTCGCGGATGACCATTTGCTCAAGGAATGGGATCGCAAAGAGTGGCGCGATGCAGAACCACGCATCGCGCAGATTTTCACGGCATTTCTACAAAACAAATTAATCTATTGAGGTGTCCGTGTTTTTTGATGCCAAGGCACTTTCTCACACGCTCAATTGGCGTTCAATTCTTCTTGGGCTTGAGCACAAGCTTCTGAACACGCCAGTTCAACAATTCGCCCACGTAAAGTGTATTTTCATTAGGGCAGGCAATGGCGTGAATCCAGCCAAACTGTTTGAGCTGCTTGCCAGATTGGCCAAGAAAACCCAGAACTTTTCCGTCCAGTGACATCTTGTAAATACGGCCAGGATAGGCATCTGACGCAAACATCACTTGATTCGGACCCGGCGTGATGCAAAGCGTCCAAGGTGAGCCCGGCATCATGACTTTGTTGAGGATAGCCGGGTCATCTTTTTTCGAAATGTCAGGTGTTGCACCGATGGCTGGTTGAATCTTTGCATCGAATGGTACGTCAATCTTGATCTCACGCTCAAACTTACCCTGGCTGTCGAATACCTGTATGCGTCGATTACCACGGTCAGCCACATAGACATTGCCTTTGTTATCTGCAGCAATGCTATGCGGGGTATGAAACTCGCCCTCCTTCTGACCACGCTCACCCCAAGACATCAGCCAGTTGCCCTGTTTGTCTGCCTTCGCAACACGCGAGTTCACATAGCCATCACTGATAAATAAATCGCCGGCGGGGTTCCATGCCACATCAGTGACTTGACGAAATTTTCCGACCTCAGCCTTAAGAGGTGGATTCGGATGCTCAAGCGGCCCAGTTTCTTTATCGGAAGCCTCTTGCTTTCGACCAAACACCATACGCACTTGACCAGCTGGATCAAAGCTGATCACCATGTCTGAGCCTTTGTCCGTCACCCAGATGTTGTCATCTGCATCGACCCTCACCATGTGTGCATAGGACCATGCATACAGACCTTTACCGATTTCGCGAAGAAACTTACCTTTTGCATTGAACTCGAGTAATTGTGTCGCTGCTGCAGAAAACGCTGGCCCGCTGGTTGCACCGCGATGAAGCACAAAGATATGGCCTTTTGAATTCAACGCAATGCCACTCACCTCACCGAAATGCATATCCTTTGGTAAGACAACCGGATTGGGTACCGAGTCAAAAGATATTTCAGGAACATTTGACTGCGCCATCGTGGCCCCGGCGGCAACAAGCATGGCGGTACAAAGTAAGGATTTCATGATGTGTCTCCATTTTTCTAATTAAATAATTCAGAAAGCATGCTGACGCCGGTCGAGTCTTGAAAGTGCGTCAATTTCTTGACCGGCGCTTGTCGCCAACGGTTATTCCGTAGAGTGACGAATAACTATAGCGCCAAGGCGATCCCGGCATAACCCCGCCAGTAATGGTTGAAGTTTCAATGCTCACGGGTTAAAACAGGAAGCGGGTTTTGGCCCACATGGCTGGCGCAACGCGGAAACACTCAGCATGAGGCTTGGCTCGCTGCGGGTAACGGCTGAGACTGATGTCTGTAACTTCTAAATTACCGGCATTGTTACCCACACGAAAACAAAAAAGCCCCGACTCCACTGGGAAGTAAGGGCTTTGATGCGGTTGATGTGGACTTATGAAAGCACACAAAAGCCTAGTACTGGCGGAATCGGAGAGAGATTGCGTCAAAGTGCTATTTTCTATAGCTACAGAGGCAAATTCAATGTATTAGGTGGTAAAACGATGTGGTAAATGTGTTAGATTCCAGTCTCAATATATATTTTGAATGACTCCAGAATGAACCACATAGAACGCCGCGCCAACCTTTGGTATGCCAATCTCATAGTTCCATCTGATGTACGCCCCATCATTGGAAAGATGAAGTTCATTCAATCTACCAAAACAGACAACAAGGCCGAGGCCATTTTAAGGGCCAGTGCTCTGGTCATAAGGTGGAAGGCTGAGATTGCCAAGGCACGAGGCCGACTGCCCAATGTCGATGACACCTTTTGGGAATCGCTCAGGGGTCAGCACATCTCAGCCCGCCTTAAAGCAGAGGACGGTGATGAGGGTAGTGAAGATTTGATGATTGAAATCGAGGATTTGGCCGAGAAGGCCGCATCCAAATTGACTGACCCTGACCAAGCCCGTGAGTTATTCAAATTGGCGACTAACCAAGGAGGCCCCCTCCTCGCCCCACTGGTAGAAGAGTGGCGACTAGATCAAAGTGGTGGACAGAAGTCAATTGACCAGAAGCACCGTGACTTGCAGCGTATGGCTGAAAAGTTCATCCACCTTCGTGGTCTTCAACCCAAAGCGATCAAGGCATGGACGGATGGCCTTCGCAACAAGGGAACAACCCACGCCACCTTCGTCCGAATTAGTGGAGCCTGTAGATCCTTCTGGACTCACCTTCAAGACTCAGATGTCATCCCAGTAGAAACGCCTGATCCCTTCCTTGGCTCTTTCAGGATAGCCCTGAAGAAGGCCGTGAGAACCGATACAGGCCGATCCGGTAAATCGTACACAGCAGAGCAGCTATCCATGATCTACAGCGAGGCCCTGAAGCTGAAAGATAAGTCACTGGCTGACCTCATAGCCCTTGGAGCCTACACAGGGGCACGAGTGGAGGAACTGGGGAGACTGAGGAAGGAGACCTGTGTTGATGGGATCTTCAACATCAAGAAGGCCAAGACTGATGCAGGCATCCGTGAAGTCCCAATCCACCCAGCAGTGGCCCCACTGGTGGCCCGTCTACTGGCAGCATCAAAGGATGGCTATCTTGTGCCGTCCACTTCAGAGAATCAGTACGACCTCCGCATGGCTGCACTGGGGCAGAAGTACACGAGGCTGAAGAAGAGCCTAGGGTTTGGCCCTGACCTTGTCTTTCACAGCACCCGTGGAACCTTGATCACATTGATGCAACAGGCTGAGGTGAAGGAAGGAGTAGCCGCAGACAACGTGGGTCACCGCAAGCAGACCATGACATACGGTCTATACGCCTCTGGATCATCAATGGCACAGAAGCGGGAGGCAATGGCGCTGGTGGTCTATGGAGGGGCGCTGGGGAGTCCTTAAGAGAACCTTATGACAACCCAACTGATCACCCGCAACTACAACGACCTGACCTTCACCTTCCGTGCCGATGGCTACTTCAACATGACCGAAGCCACAAAGCACTTCGGTAAGAAGCTGTCCAACTTCAGAGCCAGCCCCAACACGACTGAATATCTTGACGCGCTTTCAGGTCTAACAGATCTGCCACCCTGGAATTCAGGGAACCACATTGGGGGGCTGAAGAGCAACCACCGCACATCCGCTTTGATGGTTGTTGTGCCCGGCAACCAACACGTTGCAGATTGCGGCACATGGGCACACCCAAAGCTTGCCATCTTCTTTGCCCGTTGGTTGGATGTGCGATTCGCAGTGTGGTGTGACGCAATGATTGAAGTACCAACCAACTGACTTCCTTTGCCACCTCCACCCTCTCCATGTCAACCCGCGAGATCGCTGAACTGACTGGCAAGCAGCACCCACACGTAATGCGGGACTTTGCCCATGTGTGTGAAGCCCTTGAAATTGACCCATCCAAATTTGGAGGCGTCTACCTTGCGGGTAATGGTGAGGAGCGTCCTCTCTTCAATCTCCCCAAAGACCTGACCACCACCCTAGTCTCCGGCTACTCAATTCCGATGCGCCACAAGATTGTCCAGCGGTGGATTGAACTGGAAGCCAAGACAGAAACCGCACCCACCCTCCCGACCTCCTACCGTGAAGCCATGCTGCTGGCCGTGGAGCGTTATGAGCAGTTGGAAGTGACTGAGTTTCACAGCAAAAATCCGAGGCCCTACCTCGAGTATTCACCGCGCTCGATCCCCCCGTGCCCACCCCTCGACTTCTCAAGAATCACAAGGGGGGGGGCTGGCCTTGTTCTTGGCTGAGCCAGCCAGCAATAGATGTTGCAATGTTTGAGCGCATCTACCAAGCCATAGGAGCACCGAGTTTTCAGTTGTCCACCCAGTCCACAAGTTGTAAGTTCTGACCCTAGCTGAATGATGCTGCGAAACTATGTTCACAAGATATATTGCAGTAGTTGTGAACTAGGTTCATAATTCAAGCTTACCTTTTGAACTGGATCACATCATGTCACGCATTGCCTACTACCGCACCAGCACTTCAGACCAATCCATCGAGTCTCAGCGGACTGCCTTGGGTGGCCCCTTTGATGCTGAGTACAAGGACGAGGGGATCAGCGGTGGCACTCTCGCTGCCTCACGCCCTGACT
>CANFWV010000025.1 GCA_947450695.1 Comamonadaceae bacterium | reverse complement strand
GGACTGCGGGTTCTGAGGGTTCCTGACACTGTCTGAAACCGAAAAATGGTGGTGATAGGTGGACTTGAACCACCGACATCAGCATTATGAATGCTGCGCTCTAACCAACTGAGCTATATCACCGCGCGTCCAAGATTATAGCGGGTTCAAGTTCGGTTTTAGCGGTGCGTGAACACGGGCTTGCGTTTAGCCAAGAAAGCCTGCATGCCTTCCTTCTGGTCGCTGGTGGCAAACATAGCGTGGAACATTCGGCGCTCAAACATCAGGCCGTCTGACAAAGTGCTCTCAAAGGCTCGGTTCACGGACTCTTTGGTGGCCATCACGCTGTTTTGTCCGTAATCGCAGATCATCAGCGCGGCGCCCAATGCCTCGTCCATCAGTTTGTCGAGCGGCACCACGCGGCTGACGAGTCCGCTGCGTTCGGCTTCGGCGGCGTCCATCATGCGGCCGGTCAGGGCCATGTCCATGGCTTTGGCTTTGCCCACAGCGCGCGGCAAACGTTGCGTGCCACCAGCACCGGCAATAATGCCGAGCTTGATTTCCGGCTGGCCAAAACGTGCATTGTCGGCGGCAATGATGAAGTCGCACATCATGGCCAGCTCACAGCCGCCGCCCAGTGCAAAACCGCTCACCGCGGCAATCACGGGTTTGCGTACTTTGCGAATCTGTTCCCAGTTGCGTGTGATGAAGTCTTTGCCGTAGACATCGGCAAAATCAAGTTCGGCCATGACGCTGATGTCGGCGCCCGCTGCAAACGCTTTCTCGCTGCCGGTCAAGATGATGCAGCCGATGTGCTCGTCAGCGTCAAACGTGGTGAGTGCCGCACCTAGCTCGTCCATCAACTGGTCATTCAGGGCATTGAGTTGCTTGGGCCGGTTCAGCGTGATGATGCCGACTTGCCGGTTGTCCGGGCCTTGGCGGCTGACCAAAATTGTTTCGTAGCTCATGCGGTTCCTTTTTAGGTTTTGTATCAGTTGGGATGTGTCGCGTTATTTTGAACCAAGCCATCTCAGTCCGTCGGATTCAGCCAATGGTTCACTCGGATGGTGTCTTGAATGGCGAGGCGCCAAGTGGTGACGGCTGTTGGCAATGTCAGTGGCAGTCGCAGCAAGCGTTTGTCGCGGGCCACCAGCGCTTGCAGTTTGTTTTTGGAGCCGGCGTAAAGCAGCAGGTCGTCGAGTTTGTTCATGCGCCAGCCGGTCTTGGCCGCTTCGATGCCCAGCCACTCATCGCCGGGTGCGAAGCCGGCGCGTTCTGCCGCGCCGCCGCGTAGCACGGTCTTGACCACGACGCCTTGTGACTCGGTTACCCGCAATCCCAGACGCTGCGCCAGTTGCGCGGGCTCTTCAAACACTGCGAGGCCATGTTGTTCTAGCAATGCTTTCAACGGCAAATCGGCCTTGCCGTGCACCCAGTCGGAAAGCTCGACATTAAAGTGTCGGCCGCTGGCGTTCAGCAGGGCCGCTGCAAAATCGTCTTCGGTCATGGGACCGCCTTCGCAGCGCGCCCAGAGCGATCGCATCACCTCGTCGAGAGTGCTGCTTTTGCTGGGGCCCGTACCTTCTTCGTTTTGTCCGGTGGGTGAGCGCAGGCTGAGGTCAAAGCACAACGCGACCAGCGCACCTTTCGTGTAGTAGCTGATGGTGGCGTTGGGCGTGTTGTCGTCTTGCCGGTAGTACTTGACCCAAGCATCAAAGCTGGCATCGGCCACTGACTGCACCAACCGACCCGGCGACTGCATCACCTGGTTGATGGTTTTGTTCAGCAGCTTGAGGTAGCCAGCGTTGTCTAGCAGGCCGCAGCGTCGAAGTAGCAGGTCGTCGTAGTAGCTGGTAAAACCTTCAAAAAACCACAGCAGCTGCGTGTAGTTTTCTCGCGTGTAGTCGTAGCCGGTGAACTCGGCGGGGCGCAGACGCTTGACGTTCCAAGTGTGGAAATATTCGTGGCTGATGAGGCCGCGCAGCGTCGTGTAACCCTCTGATATTTTTGTCTCACCGAGCCGTGGCAAGTCTCGCCGATTGCAAATCAGCGCTGTCGAGTTTCGGTGTTCCAGGCCGCCATAACCATCGTCAACGGCGTTCAGCATGAAGAGGTAATGTTGGAACGGTGGCTTCTTGCTACCGTGCCAAAAACGAATTTCCGCCTCGCAAATTTTTTGCGTATCGGTCAGCAGTTGTGCACCGTCAAAACTCGGTGCAGCACCCGCTACGACAAAGCGGTGCGGGACCCCGCAAGCCTTGAAACTGCCGCTCCAGAAAGCGCCCATCTCGACCGGGCTGTCGACCAGTTCGTCATAGTCGGCAGCGCGGTAACGGCCAAAGCCGTTTTTGCTGATTTTGTGCGGAGCGAGGCCGGTCGCCAGCGACCAGTCCGGCTTGGTCTTAGGGGCCACGATGTCCAGCTCGTGCTCGCTGCTTTCTTGCCCTTCGACGCGCAGGCACAGGCTGGTGCCATTGAAAAATCCGCGTACATCGCCGAGTGTGGCGGTGCGCACCGAGTGGTCGTTGGCATACACCTCGTACACCAGCACCAACGGCCTAGCAGGCGTGCAGCGAATCTGCCAACTGCATTTGTCGATTTTTGCGATCTGACCTGTCACCAGCGTGCGCTTGCCTTGCTTGGCCTTGAGTTGCTGCAAGTGGCCAGCGAAATCACGCACCAAGTAGCTGCCGGGAATCCACACCGGCAGCGAGAATTTTTGCAGGGCTGCCGGTTCTGCGACGGTCAGCGTGACTTTAAAAAGATGTGCCTGCAGGTCGGCGATTTCAACGCGGTAGTGGACGGCGGGGCTGGTTGAAGAACGGGCGGAAGTGGACTTTGTAGCTGGCATATAGATGACGATCCGTGGCCTAGTTACTGCGCTTTAGTTTCAGCTAAGTATTTTTCAACTTGTTGCGCGCTGATGGCGCCAGGGACACGGTTGCCATCAGCAAAAATAACGGTGGGTGTGCCGGTGATGCGGTACTTTTTACCGAACTCCACGTTGCGCGCCAAGACCGAGGTGTCGCAACTTCCTGCTGCGGGACTCTTGTCGCGCAGCATCATGTCGGCCCAGGCTTTGGCCTTGTCTTTGGAGCACCAAACGGCCTTGGATTTTTCAGTCGAGTCAGGGCTGAGGATGGGGAATAAAAACAGATGAATCGTCACGTCGTTGACCTTTTGCAGGTCGCGCTCAAAGCGTTTGCAGTAGCCGCAGTTCGGGTCTTCAAAGATCGCCATTTTCCGCTTGCCGTTGCCGCGCACGATGGTGAAGGCGTCCTTCAACGGTAGCGTGTCAAAGGCCACCGCGTTGAGTTTTTCAGTGCGTTCGTCTGTCAGGTTCTTTTTGGCTTTGGTGTCGATCAGGCTGCCCTGAATCAGAAAGCTGCCATCTGCATCCGTGTAAAAAAGATCGTTGCCATTGACGCGGACTTCAAACAGGCCATTCATCGGCGTTTTGCTGACTTCTTCGATCTTTGGCAGCGTGGGCAGACGTTCGCTCAGGTTTTTACGAATCGCAGCTTCTTGAGCCCAAGCCGATGTGCCTGCGAGCAAGCTCAAGGCTAAGCCAAACGCGAGGAAGCTTGAATGGCGGGCGCAAGAGAGAAGGGGTGGGAATGAAGTCATCTGAAGATCCTGAGTTCAGTGGTTTAAGTGCCATCGCGAGACATGGATTGCCGCGATACGCTCGCAATGACGAAAAATTAGCCCGTGGCTTGCCGTGTCAACCAGGCTTTAAGCGGGCCGCTGCGCGCCACGCCTGTCATACCCCAGTTGCGCAGTGCTTGCCAGCGAGCGTCGGTGTGGGCAAAAAGACCGTGCAGGCCATCGGTCACGGTGGCCATCGCTAGCACATCGGCCTTGCGTGCACGCTCGTAGCGGCGCAGCAGTTTTTCGTCGCCCAGCGAACGCCAGTACTCGCGGTCCTTCAAGACCTCGGCCAGTGTTTTGACATCGGCCAAGCCCAAGTTCAAACCTTGACCTGCCATCGGATGCACGGTGTGCGCGGCATCGCCGGCCAGCGCCCAGCCAGGGCCGACCCAGCGCTCAGCGCTGGACAAATTCAGCGGCCAACTGGCCACGGGGCTGCTCAGCGTTAATTGACCGGCTTCGTCGCCGCAGACTTGCTGCACGGCAGCTGTCAATGCTTCGGGCGACATTTTTTGCAGAGCTTCGGCCCGCGCTAACGGCAGCGACCAGACCAGCGCCAGCGCGTTCCCTCCGGCGCCAGCCACCGGCAGCAAGCCGAGCACATCGCCTTGGCCAAACCATTGCCTCGCCACGCCGTCGTGCGGCCGGTTAGATTCAAAGCGTGCTGCAACGGCTTTTTGATCGTAGGGCTTGACCGTCCAAGCCGCGCCAAATTCGCGGCGGCTGGTGCTTTTCTGGCCTTCGCAGACCACGGTGAGCTTCGCGGCGGCATCTTCTGCGTTGGCAGCGTACTCAACTTCAGGCGCAAAGCGCAAGGCTTCGGCGAGTTGATGTTCAAGCGCAGGCACATCAACAATCCAGGCCAGCGCTTCTGACGGCACCGCGCTAGGGCGGCTTGCCGCTGAGTTGGTCGGCTGCGTGAAGTCGAGCCGGCCACCGCTGTCACCCCAGACGCGCATCTCGCTCACGGGCGTGACGGCGGGTGTTGCCGGCCAGGCGCGCAGCTGCATCAGCAGGGCACGCGAGACACCGTTCAGTGCATAAGCGCGCACGTCTTCGGCCACGGGTGTTGGCGTGGGCTGGGCCACCAGCGCTACGCGCAGCCGCTCACGCGCCAGCAGCAGCGCCAGCGTGCGTCCGACAATCCCGTCACCACGAATACACACATCAAAATTCTTAGGCATGGGGCATTTTAGGAGGCAGTGCAAAATCAGCGCTAACAGCCGTGTTTGGATGACCCTACATGACCGCATTGACCAACTTGACACCGTAGTAGAAGGACTCTTCCGTGACCGACACAATCAGCCCCCAGAACGCCCCAGACTTCAGCGCCGTCATTGCGCAGTTGGTTGTTTACCCCGTCAAGTCCTGCGCCGGCGTGGCTGTCAAAGAAGCGTATTTGACCGAAACAGGTTTGGACCTTGACCGCGCCTGGATGGTGGTCGACGAGAACAATGCCTTTTTGACGCAGCGTGAGTTGCCACGCATGGCGCTGATTCAGCCGCAGTTGCGCACCGATGACATCGTGCTGCGTGCGCCCGGCATGTTGGCGTTGCACTTGGCGATTGACAAGGTGGAAGCGCCTGTCCAAGCGAGCGTCTGGGGCCAAGAGGTGGCGGCCTACGACATGGGTGCGACAGCAGCGCAATGGGTCAGTGACTTTCTGGGCGTCACAGCGCGGCTGGTGCGTTTTGACCCGGAGCACAAGCGGGCATCTAACCTGAGCTGGACAGGCGGGCTTGAAGCGCTGAATCAATTCAGCGACGGTTACCCGCTGTTGCTCACCAGCGAAGCCTCGCTCAACGGCCTGAACGACAAGCTGCTTGCGGCTGGAAAAGAGGCCGTGACGATGGCGCGCTTTCGTCCGAACATCGTGTTGGGGAGTGCACCCGCTGCGGTGGACACAATGGCCGCGCACGACGAAGACCGCTTGCAAGAGCTGGAGATCGTGACGGCAGAAGGCACGGTGCGCTTGCAGCCGGTCAAGCCGTGCCCACGTTGCCCGATCGTCAATATCGACCCGCTCAGCGCCAGCAGCACGCCGGCGGTGAACGACATGTTGCAAACCTACCGGCAAGATGCGCGGCTAAAAGGCGCGCTGTCTTTTGGCATGAACACCATCACGCTAGAAGGTGTGGATCGGTTGCTCAAAGTCGGGCAGGTCGTCACAGGGCGGTATCAGTTTTAAGGGCACGCCTGCGCAAGCCTCTGGCCAGCAGAAAACCCAGTGCCATGATGCCGCCGCCGCCCAAAGCAATCACGACCCCGGAACCGACCAGTGCGATCAGATTGGCGGCCAGTAAAACCCCCGCTGCCTGGCCAATGAAAAGGCAGGACGCAAACAGCGACACCGCTGTGCCGCGAGCTGCCGGCGCCATTTGGGTGGCGTGTAGTTGCATGGTGTTGTGAAACATGAAAAAGCCAAAGCCGGCGGTCAGGCAGACCAGCGGCGTCAAGGGCCACCAAGTGGCAAACCCAAGTATCAAAAACGACACACCCATCAAGCTACCGCCCCATTGGGCCAAGCCGGTTTCACCAAAGCGGCGAATCAGATGCCGGGCCAGCGCCATGTAGACCACGCCGCCGATGCCGAACATCGCCACGGTGGCGCCTGACGCGGTCAGTGACAGCCCAAGCTCTTGATGCAGGTGCGAGGCAATGATGGCCACCACGCCGAAGCCTGCAGCGCCTTCCACGCAGGCGATCGTCAGCACGTAGCGTGACCACGGAACGGACAATATGCGCAAGGCCTGGCCCAAGAATGCCGGGCGATTTTGCCCATCTTGACCCGTTGCGGCCAAGGCCGGTTGTCGCTTGAAGTCGCCATATAACAGCGCTCCGATCACGGCAAACAAGAGCGTCAACAGCGCAAAAGCCCAGCGCCATCCCAAGGTGTCGGTCAGCAGGCCGCCCATCAGTTGCCCGCCTACCAGTCCGACCGTGGTGCCAAGCCCGACCTTGGCCAACGTCTCCTGGCGTTGCTCGTAAGGGACGGCGTCGCCGATCCAGGCCATCGACAGTGGAATGATGGCGGCCGCGCACAAACCCGTGATGACGCGGGCCAGCACCAGCGCGTTCAGGCTGCCGGCAAAGACCGCCACCAAACTGGCCAAGCTGCAACCAATGGTGGCGTAAGTGACGATGCGGAACTTGCCCAAACGGTCACCTAAGGGACCGTAAAAAAGCTGCGACGCGCCATAGAAGACCGCAAACATCCATACCACCCGCGCGGCTTCAGTGATGCTGACGTTAAAAACTTTTGACAACTCCGGCAGCATGGCGTCGCAAATGCGCTGAATCGCCATGCTGCCAAAAGTGGCAAATGACAAAAGTAAGGCGGAACGTTGGGTAGAGGCAGAAAGAGTGGTCAAGCGGTGGCAGAAAAAAATAGGACCCAATTCGGGCGGGTTGATGTTACCCGTGTCTCAAAGCTTGGGTCCGTTGAATGGATAAGCAACTTGTTCACTCAATGGCTGTGTGCGGCAAGGTCATTTAGCGTTGCTGCGTTGTTGCTCCAAAAACCAATCCAAGATCTGATCACCGGTCCAAACAACAACGCCCTCATGGCCCAAAACGTAGTCATAGAGCTGTTCCAGGTAGCCAATCCTGTGCGGTACGCCACTCAGGTAGGGGTGAACGGAAATAGCCATCACGCGTGGTGTTTTGGCGCCGTCTAGGTACAAGCGATCAAAGTGCGCTTTTCCGCGCTTGAGCATTTCGTCAGAAGGGTGTTGTTGCACGGCAGAAATCACCACGTCGTTCAAGTCAACGGTGTAAGGAATCGAAGTGATCGGCCCCTTGGCCGACTTCAGGCTGACCGGCTGGTCGTCAAAGACCCAGTCGGCGACATATTCGATGCCGCATTCGGCGAGGTGATCTAGGGTCTCGTCTGTTTCCGTGAGCCCAGGGCTTTCCCAGCCGCGGGGTGGCTTGCCGGTGAACTTCCGAATTTCTTCCATCGTTTCACGGATGGCGCCGAGCTGGTCCTCCACTTTATGCATGGGCCGCTGAACCAGTCCGTGTCCCATGAATTCCCAGCCGGCGTTGAGGGCCGCTGTACAAACTTCTTCATACATGCGGCAGGTGGCACCATTCAGTGCGAAGGTGGCCTTCATTTTTCGGTCACTCAGGGCATCGAGAATTCGCCAGAAGCCGACGCGCATGCCGTATTCATGCCAAGACCAGTTGGGGATGTCTGGCAACAGGGGGCTGCCCATGGGGGGCGACAGCACGGCGCGCGGCATGGCACCAGTCGGCTCCCATACTTCAACGTTGACGATGTTCCACAGCACCACGCGGGCGCCACCGGGCAGTTCCAGACGCGGTCGGTTGACGATGGATTGAAAAGGTGCGCGTGCTCTGACGCTGCTTCCGAGAGGTTGTGTCATGGTGAATTTCATGTTGGATGGAGAGAGTCGTTGCGGTGCTGGGCAGCGCTGTGAAAGGACTCAGGCACTTCCTGGAATCGTGCCTGCTGGCAAGCTATAGCAATAGTCTGCAATCTCTCCGGGTCGGGCCAACCACAGTTTTGAACGATGCGGACCTTCTAGGCAGTGCTTAATGGCCGCGCGCAGCATGCGAAGACGAAACGGCTGGCCAAAAACATGCGGGTGAACCGAGATGTTCATGACCAGGGGATGGCGTTCGGATTGCTCGATCATCTCGTCAAATTGTTGAACGATCATGTCGCAAAACTCACTCGCATCTTGTTTGCGGTGGGTGATGATTTGCGCATCGTTGAGCTCCACGGGGTAGGGAACCGACAAGATGGGGCCGCTTCGCGTGCGCATCCAGATGGGTTGGTCGTCCATCGGCCAGTCCATCAGGTACTTGAAGCCGGCTTCTTTGAGCAGGTCGGGTGTGTTTGGTGTTTCGTAAGCGCCAGAGCCCATCCAGCCGGTCGGGGCCTTGCCTTCGTGTGCGACGAAGGTGTCCACCACTTCTTTGATGATGCGTTCTTCGTCAGCTTCCCACATGCCGCGGTGGTTCTCGGCATTGCTCCGACCGTGACCCACGATCTCGTCGCCGCGCCGTCTGATCTCGTCCATGATTTGAGGCGCGTACTCATACAAAAGGCTATTGACGTTGTGTGCTGCCGGCATTTTTAGCGCGTCGAGCATTTCAAAAAATCGCCAAATGCCGATGCGGTTTCCGTAGTCGCGCCACGAGTAATTGCGATGGGTCTGTGGCTCACCGACCTTGGCGGGGTCATGGCCCAAGCCGGCGCCAAAAGCAAAGCACTCGATGTTGGTGGTGAAGACAAACGCCAGTCGAGCGCCGCCTGGCCAGTCGTAATCTTTGCGTTCGTTCAGCGGAACGTAGTCGTAACGACTGTGTCGTGGCAAGAGGGGTCGGGTCACCGGCAATCCTTGGTTGAACTGAGCTGCGTTGTCGAAATGAGGCAGCAGCAAGATTTAAAAATCATCGTACTCTGCTGCGAAAACCGTTGTCAATGCAGACTTAAATTAGTCCATATATTGGAATTAATTTTGAGATTACGGGGGTACTCTGGGAAGATCAACAAGCGGCTAAATTCGACGCCCCATTTTGTAGCGCTCTGTGTCAATGTCGGCCAATGCGCCCCAATAAGATCTTTTGCACACGCTACTGGTGCATTTTCAGGGTCTTGCTTGAAATAGAAAGTCCATTTGATGGAATAGGAAAGAGTTGTCTTGACAGTGAAACTGAGCGCGTCTTAATATGAATTTAGGCGTTTTCAGCGGGTTGCAAATGTGAAATTTTTGAACCCACCGCCTGGTGCGTTTACCGTCGATCAACCTACTGCAGGACACTCACATGAAGACTCACTATCGTCAATTTCCAATTGCTGTTCTGTGCGCGATTTTCATGGCGGCGCCCGTCGCAGCTCAGACCAAGGCCTATCCCACAAAACCCATCACTTTGGTGGTGGGATTCACCCCCGGGGGGATTTCGGATGTGCTGTCCCGTGCCCTTGCCGCACGGTTGACGGCGCAGATGGGGCAAAACGTCATTGTGGAAAACAAGGCCGGCGCGGCAACCGTGATCGCGTCGGGTTATGTGGCGAATGCGGCACCCGATGGCTACACCTTGTTCTTTCAAGACATGACGAGCCACGCCATCAATGCGGCGGCTTACAAAAACCTCAAGTACGATTCTTGGAATGATTTTTCCATGGTCAGCCTCGTGGCCTCGACGCCACTGATGCTGGTTTCCAGCCTCGCCTCAGGCGCCAAAGATGTGAAGGGGCTGACGGCGCTGGCCAAAGCCAAGCCCCAAGAGATCGCCTATGCCTCTTCAGGCAACGGCACCATCACGCATCTGGCTGGCGAGTCCTACAACCACCTGGCCGGCACCAAGACACTGCATGCACCGTACAAAGGCAGCTCGCCCGCCACCACCGCGGTGATCGGGGGCGAGGTCGCGTACACCTTCTCGACGATGCCGCCCGCCATCAACCAGATGAAAGCCGGAAAGGTCTACGGTCTGGCTGTCACCTCATCCAAGCGGGTCAGCGCGGCGCCAGATGTTCCCACCATGAAGGAAGCTGGCGTGCCCATGGACATCGTCTTGTACAGCGGTATCCTTGGCCCCAAAGGTTTGCCGCCTGCCATCGTGGAGCGGCTAGGCATTGAAATTAAGAAAGCGCTGGCCAGTCCTGAGATGAAACTCACCCTGCTCAATGCGGGTGCCGAAGAACTGACCAGCACACCGGCCGAGTTCGCGGCGTTGATGAAAACTGAAGCGGCAAAGATTGCCAAGGCCGTGGAACTCGCTGGCGTCGTCCTCGATTGACAAGTCAGTCGCCTTTTTGGGAGTTTGTTTATTTCATCGCCATCAAAAGACATCGCAGGAACGCAGAGCATCGGCAGGGCGATACGTGCCCTGCGGCTGGTCGCCACCCAAGCGCCAGAGGGCATGAGGCTGGTTGATTTGTCGGCACAAATGGACTTGCCGCGACCTACCGCTCATCGACTACTCAAAGCGTTGACAGCGGAGGGCATGCTGGTCCAAGACGTGAAAACCCGCAGATACAGTTTGGGCCCGTTGTTGTTTGAACTCGGGATCACGGCCACCCATCAGTTCAATTTGAAAGACATTTGCCAGCCGGCTTGTAGTGCGCTCTCAGAGCAAACGGGTGACACCTCCTTCTTGTTTTTGCGCAGCGGCTACGACGCCGTGTGTATTTCACGGACACAGGGCACTTACCCGATACAGACGCCGTCAGTGCCGGTGGGGAGTCGACAACCATTGGGTGTCAGTGCGGGCGGGCTGGCCTTGTTGAGCGCTTTGTCGGACTCTGAAATCGATGTCGTGATCAAGGCGGTTGCTCCGCGGTTGGGGGCTTATGGCGATCTGGAGGTCGACAAGTTGTTGGAACTGTGTGCCATGACGAAAGTCTTTGGCTATGCGTCCACAGGGAATCACGCGGTGCCAGGCGTCAGAGCGATTGGATTGCCGATTTTTAATCTGGCGAAAAGCCCCATTGCCGCCATTACGGTGGCGGCCACCCAGTCCCGCATGACTGAGCGCCGGATTGCAACGATCTTGCCGATGTTAAAAGCGGCGGTGAGGGAAGTCACTCGCCTGCTGCACCAGTAGGTGGCTGAGTTAATAAATACTTTTTCGTGTGTGTTTAATGTGTCTTTTTTGCCTGCGAAAAGAGACTATGACGGGCAAAGGTTATAGCAATGGGCCATGATGGTCTGCAACTTGCAGGAGCATCGCCCGACAATGACATTACGTAACAAGATCCAGCTGATCGCCTACCCCGACCGCATGGGGAACAACCTCACCGACTTGTACAACACCATTGACAAGCATTTTTCACGCGTGATCGGTGGGGTGCATATCTTGCCACCTTACCCCTCAAATGCTGATGGCGGGTTCTCGCCACTGACGCACAAAGAGATTGACCCGAAGTACGGCACGTGGGAAGACATCGAGAAAATTTCCAGTCGCTTCGACCTGTGTCTGGATCTGACTTTGAACCATATTTCGGATGAGTCCGAGGAGTTCAAAGACTTTCTGGCCAAGGGCTACGCCTCAGAGCACGCTGACCTGTTTGTGCACGTCGACAGGCTCGGTCCGCTGTCGGCTGATGACTTAGCCCGGATTCATATTCGCAAAGAAAAAGAACCGTTTCGCGAGATCACCTTTGCCGACGGCAGCACAGGCCGAGTCTGGTGCACTTTCACCGAAAAGCAGATTGATCTGAATTACCGGTCACCAAAGACCTATGCGCTGATGGAGGACTACATGTCCTTTCTGGCCGCGCGTGGCGTCAAGCTGTTTCGGCTGGATGCGTTTGGCTACACCACCAAAGAAATTGGCACCAGTTGTTTTTTGGTCGAGCCGGACGTCTACGACATTCTCAAGTGGGTTGACAGTGTGGCGCGTGAGCACGGTGCCGAAACCGTGCCCGAGGTGCACGATCACGCCAGTTTTCAGTACGCCATTGCGTTGCATGGCATGCATCCGTATGGGTTCGCGCTGTCGCCGCTGCTGCTTTATTCGCTGCTTGAATGCAACAGCGTCTACCTTAAGCAATGGCTGCGCATGTGCCCGCGCAACCAGCTCACCGTGCTCGACACACACGACGGCATTTGCATCCCGGATGTCGAAGGTGTTTTGCCGAAAGCCGAAATTCAGGCGGTCATCGACAACGTCAGCCAGCGCAGCGTCGACCCGATCTTGCGCCGCTCAGCGGCCAATGTGCACAGCGTGGGCGCCATCTATCAGCTGACCTGCACCTACTATGACGCGCTGAAGAGAAACGACGACGCCTACATTGCTGCGCGTGCCGTCCAGTTCTTTGCGCCCGGCATTCCGCAGGTCTACTACGTTGGCCTGCTGGCTGGCAGTAACGATCTCGAATTGATGGAATCCACCGGCGAAATGCGCGACATCAACCGGCACCATTACACCCTTGACGAGGTCGACGAGGCCGTCAAGATGCCGGTGGTTCGGCGCTTGCTCAAGCTGATGGAGTTTCGCTGTACTTACCCGGCCTTTGATGGTGTTTTCCACCTGAAGTACTCCAACGAAACCAGCGTCTCAATGTGCTGGCGTCATGGCGAGTTTTATTGCGATTTGTTTGTCGACCTGAAATTTAAAAAGTCGACGATCGGCTATCTGGATGTCAAATCCAGACGCCGTCTGACAATGAACTGCTGAGCCCGTTCAACAGTCAATTCACGGTTTGACAAACTTCAGGACAAACCCATCTTTGGGTTGTGCCGGTACCGGTGTGTTCTTGTCGCGGGGGTCTGACGGGTTGCGTGCAAATGCCCCTGCGTCTGCCAGTTTGAAGCCTGCGAATTCGACCTCTTGGCGTAGGAACGCTTCTTCAATACGATGCAGCGTTCCCGATTCCGAGATGCCCGTTCCCGCGCGGCCAGCGTGGTCGGCAATCACATAAATTCCGCCTGGCCTGAGCGCCACAAACAATGCCTTGTTCATGCGCGCGCGATCCACGCCCATGTGGCCGAGATCGTGGTAGTTGAAGATCAGCGTCACAAGGTCGAGCCCACCTGAGGCCGCTTCCGGAGGAACGGGGTCTTCAAATGTCAGTACAACCGGACTGATGTTGGCGACCTGCGGATTCATGGCTCGTGCGGCCAAGGCTTGGGGTGAGGTAAGCCGCACTGTGGGTTGTGCCGCAATAGGCGCCGCGCCATCTTCTGGTTCTACCGGCTGCCGTTGCGGGTTGACGGGGCCACGCGGTGCACTTTGCCCATAGACCCGCCCAGTAGGGCCGACTGCACGGGCGAGTAGCTCAGAGGTGTAGCCGCCACCTGCGCTGAGATCCAAGGCGACCATGCCTGGCCGTATGCCGATGAGCGCTAGAAATTGATCGGGCTGGCGCCTAGTGTCATTCCCGCGGTCTGCCGCACTGCGATCCGGGCTGGCGACGATCTCAGCAATTCGTTCTTTGCTCAGTACGGGCGCAATCGATGACGCTGACGGTACGGAGCTCAGGCTCGTGCAAGCGCTGAGCGAGAGCGTGACCGACATGAGCAAAGCTGTGCAAAGACGTGCATTCCGATGGGCTCGGCTGACAATCGATTTCATAGTGGTTTCCTGCCTCTATTCATGGGGAAAACCAGTGTAGCGAATAGTCGCCTCGCAGGGCTTGGTCATCTTTATTGAATGACTATGAACCCAAGCCGATAGGGGCCGGTGCTCGCATGACGATCTTTGTGAACAAGCGGTCATAAATGGGATCCCGAGGAATTTCGTTTGACAGTGGATCTTTGTTTTCAGCGAACCCAGCGTCAATGTCCTTCCAATCTTCTGCGGTCAAAACATTCAACGCTTCAGGAAGAACAATCGTTTCTTCAAGGCGCATGTGATGGCTGTAAAAATCAACATACTTAAGCATTGCTGTTTCAAAAACTTGGCGCCGTGAATCCCCGAGTAGTTCCCACGCCACCAAAAGGTGTTGGAGTTCACGGACTGCAGACTCGCCCTTGGTGTGTTCGTTTTCTAGCTGCTTGATAATTTCTGCGCAGTGCGCTGAGCGCTTAGCCACCTGAGGAAACAGCAGCTCAGTTTCTTTGATGTGATGTTGCTTTTCAGGAACCTCATCAATGTAAAAAAGCATAGCGCGCATGACACTGAAAAAATTCTCAGCTTCATCTTCAGGCCCTTTTCTCAGCATCATTCTGAGTGACTGAAGAATGGCTGACAAAGAAGCGTGTTCTTCATGGATGATTCGAATACTGGCGTGTTCCATTTTTATAGCCTTGACATAAAGACACCATTTTTAAATTTTTGGAATGTGCGTCGTTGATGTAGGTCAACGCTTTGCTAGTTTTTGAATCAACGAAAACCTGTTGCGAATGGGTTCGGGAACACCGTCAACGCAATCGTCGCGTCAAGACATACGTAGCCCAAGTTCATTGAGGGGGTCAGTCGAGGATCGCGACAGCTCGCGTCCAGCCTGCTGATGCGCCACGTATCTTGACCGGGAAACATGAGACATGAAAGCCGGTCGCTGGCAGTGCCTCGAGGTTGTGCAACTTCTCCAAATGGCAATAACCGATGTCGCGCCCGGCCTTGTGACCTTCCCAAATCAGGCTGGCGTCGTTCGTCGCTTTGTAGCGCTCAGCGGTGTGAACGAACGGTGCATCCCAACTCCACGAATCGATGCCTGTGAGGCGAACGCCGCGTTCGAGCAGGTACATCGTGGCCTCGTAGCCCATGCCACAGCCGGCCGCTACATAGTCATCGTGTCCGTAGCGTGAACCCGCACGGGTGTTGACGACCACGATCTCCAATGGAGACAAGGTGTGGCCGATCCGCGCAAGCTCTTCTTCGACGTCCTTTGCCGTCACAACATAGCCGTCGGAGAAATGTCGGAAATCAAGCTTCACGCCGGGCTGAAAGCACCACTCAAGATCCACCTCGTCGATCGTGATAGCGCGTTCGCCGTGGTTCATCGTCGATGCAAAGTGGTAGGGCGCATCCAGGTGCGTGCCGTTGTGGGTGACCAGCTCGATCTTCTCAATAGACCAAGCCTCACCGTCAGGAAGATCTGCTGGGCTTAGCCCTGGGAAAAACGGCAGCATCTGCGGCATGGTTGCCTTGTGATCGAAGTAGGTGATCTTCGGCCGGAAGGCCGGCGGATCGGAGACAACGTCATTTTCCAGAAAGATCGAGATATCAATAATTTTGCGCATCTTCAGGTTCCGAATCGGTGGCTGGAAATCAAGCATGGACATCGCACTCTACCTCTCTGGGCTTACAGACCCCCGTGGCGCGCTACACCCCGTCAGGGAGCTTGGAGGCCATCAACTTCCGCCTGTCAATCTTGCGGCCGTCAACAATGAATGTGCCGTCACCCACGGCATGAACCATGCGCTTTTCTTTTCGCGTGGTGTCGATGTACGCGGCAACCGCCTCCAAGACGACAATGTTGTGTTTTTTAATGATGTCGATGACCTTGCACTCGATGTTGGCGAGGCATTCCTTGATCAAAGGCGACTTGACGACTTTGCCCGGCACAGGCGTGAGTTTGAACTTGGCGAACTTGTCTGTATCTTTTCCAGAGCATGTCCCGACGCCAATCACCTTGTCCAGCATATCAAGCGTGGGGATGGCGATGGTGCATTCCTTGGTTTTTCGTAACGCATCAAAAGAGTGATTCCATTCACCTGTGGTGATGGCGAATACGGGGGTGAAATCCATCACCATGGTCCAAGAGATTGTCATGATGTTGTTCTTCTGCCCATCATGTGTGGTCAGCAAGATGACTGGACCTGATTCCATCAAGGTAAAGGCCTTGCTGAGGTCTAACTTATGCACAAGAGCCCCTTTTGAATTCAGCCCGCGCCCGTTGCCTGACCCGCACCGATCAGCAGCAACGTCGCACCAAAGACCAGCCCGGAAGCGATGAATGTGACCGTCGTGTAGCCGAGGATGTCGCGCATTTTCAAGCCGGCAATCGCCAGCAAGGGCAGTGCCCAAAAAGGCTGAATCATGTTGCTCCACTGGTCGCCATAGGCCACAGCCATGATGGCGACGGCTGGGTCAACGCCCAGTTGTGCTGCTGCGTCCAGCATGATCGGGCCTTGCACCGCAAACTGGCCGCCACCTGATGGAACAAAAAAGTTGACGATGCCCGCAGACAGAAAGGCCAGAAAGCCGAAGGTCTCCGGCGTGGAGATGTCGACAAAGAAGTCTGAAAAAATACGGATCAAACCGGAGCCGACCATGATGCCGAGGATGCCAGCGTACAAAGGAAATTGCAGCAATATGTCGCCGACATTTGACGCTGCGTTTTTGATCAATGCAAGCAATTCAAAAGAATTTCTTACCAGCAAAAATATCAGGGCCAGAAACGACCAGTTCACAATATCCAGCGTCAGAGATCCGCCATCTTTGAAGTGGATGGCCAGATAAGCCATCAATGCCAAGCCCACCAAACTGGTCAAAATGCGGCTGGCGTCTAGCCGATCGGCAGGCGTTGAAACATCATCTTTGGGCGTGAGCATCTTGTCGCGTGCATCCACATCAAGCTCAACGATGCTTACATCATCGCGCGGTGCCACTAGGGCCAGAGCGATGGCCACGACCACAATAGTGACCAGCGCCGCGCTGATATTCCATGTCGAAAAAGTAGTCGCGCTCAAAGGGATGGCGGTTCCCATGTACAGCGCCAAAAAAGAACCTTCGGTGGCTGCGGTCAACGGCCCGGAGCCTGAGTAACCCATGTGCCACACCACGTAGCCTGAATAACCGGCCGCGACCAGCATCGGAAAATGCAGCCGAACTCCCTTGTCGCGCATCTGGCCGGCCACTTCTCTGGCCAACAAACCGCCGACCACCAGACCCAAGCCCCAGGTGATCAACGAGGCAAGTGCTGCGATCACGCAGACAAACACATAGGCCTGAACGGCGGTTGCCGGAATGCTGGCCAACGTTGCCAGCAGGCGGTTCACTGGGCGGGTATTCGCCAGCGAATGGCCAAGCAACAAGATCAGCGCCATTTGTGTCATGAAGGCCAGCAGCCCTGATAAACCATCGCCCCAGTCGCGTATCACGTCAACAGGGCTGGCATCGGTCAGCATGATGGCCAGCATGACAACAATAGCGGTTAGTACGATGACAAATACCAAGGCGCTTGGAATGTAGCGCTCGACCAAGGTGTTGATAGGGCGCATACAGGCCGCGGCGAAGTGAGGCGAAGGATTCGATTTGGCAGGGGGCATGGATGTCTTAGTGGTGAAGGTAAATTTAATTATTTTGTATCACATAAGCAATTTTCTTGCACCTGGCCCATTGCTGCAATCCTGTCGGTGCGTCAGTGCATTTCGTCGTTTGCTTATCACTGATAAGAGGAGGCAAGCGTGTGTGAGCTGCGCCATAAACACCACATTGAAATGCTTAGTCACTAAGGACGAATTATTTATAGCCAACCCTGACGCCAAATGTCTGAGTCTTTCAAATCACGCCAAGCAATGCGGTAGCGTGATTTAGAAAAAATGGACTCAAGCTCGACCCACTCCAGCGGCGCTTCTGGTGGTTCTGGTTCAATGACTTTCGCGACCAGAAAGTGCTTCTCTTTGCGTAATGGCTGAACGGCAGTCCATTTGGTCAACAACAGTTTTTTCGGGCTTACATTATTCATGCAGTATTTTTCTGGTGGTAACTCTTGACCGCTATAGCCAAGGCAATCGCAATCAAAGTCCCCGCAACAAAGAACGTGATCCGCATACCAGTGGCGACTGCGCCCGGAGGTGCTGAGGTGACATCAGTCGTTGCTGAAGCAAATGCAAAGATGGCCCCCATCAGTGACGCACCCATGATCAAACCTAAGTTTCGCGACAAGCTGAGCATGCCTGAAATAACACCCCGCTGGTTTGCTTGGAGTTTGGTCATGACGGACGTGTTGTTGGCGGTCTGAAACAGCATGTAGCCAACAGTGGTGATGACGAGGGGTGCGAGGTAACCTGGCACGCCAAAATTCGTGGGGATTGCAGCAATAGCGAGTGCGCCAAAAAGCATTAAAACCAGTCCAGCAATGGTGACGCGTTGCGCACCAAAGCGATCCGTTGTGCGCCCAACCGGAACACCACTGAACGTTGCAACAACTGGCCCAACAGACATGGCTAAGCCGACCAGCGCCGTTTCCAGTTCAAGAGCGCGTGCAAGGTAGAAAGGCCCGACCACGAGCGTTGCCATCATCACCGTTGCCACAAGCACACTCATGATGAGACTGGAGCTGAGTACGCGGTTGCGAAACATGACCATTTGAATCAAGGGTTCTGTAGTCCTCGCCTCAATCCTAATGAACAGGAAGACGCTTCCCGTCGCTAGGACTAGCAGTGCCAGATTGATCGTACCGAAGTTGCCGCGCCCAACCGTCATGGCTAAGGCAAATGCCCCAATCGTCAAAGCCAGAAGCAGTGTGCCCACATAGTCGAACCCAGCTGCCGGAGATGTCCGTACGTTGAGATCAGCCGGCAGGTATCGTTTCGCAAGTAAAAAAGTAAAGATGCCCAGTGGCAAATTGACGAGGAATATGCTCCTCCAGCCCAGTCCTGCGATCAAAATTCCACCCAGTGATGGACCAAGCGCAGTGCCAATCGCGGACATGGTTCCGAGCAGGCCCATGGCACTGCCAATCTTCTCCTTGGGAACCGTCTCTCCGACAAAAGTCAAGGTCAAGGCCATCATGGCGGCGGCTCCGAGGCCCTGCGCCGCACGGGCTACGATGAGTAACCATAAGGACGGCGCAACTCCGCACAGGGCTGAAGACCCCGTAAAAAGCACAATTCCGATGAGCAGTAACTTACGCCGTCCGACCATGTCGCCAAGCCGACCAATGCTAACGACGAGGGTGGTAATCGACAGTAAATAGGCAATGACGACCCACTGGACTTGCTGGAACGACGCGTTGAACGCTTCTGTCAAAGTCGGCAAGCTCACATTAGCGATGCTGGTGCCAAGTGAAGACAGCAACATGGGCAGCGAAAGACTAACCAGCACCCAGTTGACTGCGTTGATCTGGCCGATGCCTTTCGTCTTTGGGAGAGGGTGTTTCGTTATTTCTTGTTTCAACATGGCTTTTCGCTTCACGTGAGTGGTGTATGGGTTGCGCTCTGAGCGCTGAAATGGTATTTTTTCACTTCAAGTCAACTTCAAGTCAAGGAATTTATGGTGCTGGACATATCTGAGGTGTCAAAGCGTTCTGGCGTATCTAGTTCTGCGCTCCGCTTTTATGAGGAGAAGGGGTTGATTGCTTCTGTGGGCAGGAAAGGGCTTCGCCGCCTGTTTGCTCATAGCGTGGTGGAGCGGCTGGCCCTCATCGGTCTGGGGCGTGCAGCCGGTTTTTCACTTGATGCGATGAAGAGCATGTTTGCGGTGGATGGGCCTCCACAGATCGACCGCGCCATGCTTGAAGCAAAGGCGGATGAGATCGATGAGACGATTCGTCAATTGAGCGCAATGCGTGACGGACTTCGACATGCCGCAGCATGCTCAGCGCCAAGTCATTTTGAATGCCCTACCTTTTGTCGACTAATGCGAGCGGCTGCCATCGGTGTCATCGAAGCGCCAAGTAAGAAGGCTCCACGACCGACGTCTGCTTAGCGGCATCACCGGGGCTCAAGAATTCGCTGCATCCAGGGTGTGATGAGTGAAGAATGCGAGCATTTCTCGTCAGTCCTTCCAAGCCCACCTGAATCTGCACCATCCCAGCTACATCAGCGTCATTCAGCCCCTCAAAGATGCCGACTTCAACAACGGCAGCACCTTAAGGAGATTCGTGAGCAGTTTTTGAAAGGTGATTTCTCGGGTCCGAGCTACACCCATCCTTAGCCGTCGCCAGTGCAAGCTGACGACCGAAGCGCCCTGAAACTGTGAGTAGTCCACTGCGTCATCGCCCCGGTAAAACGACGCCAAAGCCTCCTGAATCGCCAACATAGCTCTTACAAACATTCTGGCTGGTTTTTTTGAGGTGAAGCATGGCTGACTAATTTATTTGAATTAGCTGCTAAGCTATGTATTACAAATTATTACATACAGGCTTTTTAATGACTATTATTTTATTAATTATTCCGATTGCATCGGACCGTCAATGACTGCGGTACTGGCATTGAGCGTTGCACAAGCTGCAATTGATGCGCTTCCGTTAAGTTCAGCATTGTTAGACAACAGCGGGTGGATTCTGAGCACAAATACTGCTTGGCGTGCGTTTGGTCGTTTAAACGGTCGTGATGAACAAGATGCAGGTGAAAATTACCTGACTCTTTGCGACAAAGCCAGCGGCATTAATTGTGAAGGGGCTGACGCAATTGCCGAGGGTATTCGGGGTGTTATCCGCGGTAGCGCAAGCAAGTTTTTACACGTTTACCCATGCAATTCAACGACCCAAGAGCTTTGGTTTATTGTTCGCGTGTCTCGGCTGGATCACGAAGGTGAAATTCGCGTTCTCGTATCGCATGAAGAATTTTGACGCTTTCCAGTGAAGTAGCTTTGGCATTCCCCATCAGTCCAGTCAATGCCAGCTGAATCCGAACCAGCGCCCCAGCACCATCACCTGTATTCAGCCCCACGTAATGCCGATGCGGCCAGTTTCGTAAACGGAGATTCAAGCTGCAAACCGTGAACCGCATTCAGGTCTTTGATCAAGGCGCTGAGCATTCACCGTCCGGCATGCCCTCAACACTCAGCCGCCAACGCCCGGTCAACTTCTACGCTCATCAAGGGCCACGGCCCAAAACCATTCTGAATTGCTTGCCCGCCAGACTCGTGGCCACCTTGATGCCAGCCGCAAAGCGCTCGGTCACGCAGGATGCGCCCGTCTGAAACCGTGCGGCGAAGCAGCAGGGTTTTGCTGATAAGTACAATCGACATCAGTTCACACCACCTTTCTCCCACCCGCTTTTCGGGTTTGCTTGCCGGTCGCGCCATAGGCTCATGGGGCGTATTCGGCACCTCAACGATGCCGACATTCGGCTCGATGGTGCAATTGGGACATTGATTTCTAAGGATATTTTCATGAGTTTGAAGTGCGGCATCGTCGGCCTGCCCAACGTCGGTAAATCAACTTTGTTCAACGCTTTGACCAACGCGGGCATCGCGGCGGAGAACTATCCCTTCTGCACCATTGAGCCGAATGTCGGCATCGTTGAAGTGCCTGATGAACGCTTGGATGCGCTGTCATCCATCGTCAACCCACAAAAGGTGCAGCGTGCGATTGTTGAGTTTGTTGACATCGCAGGCTTGGTGGCTGGTGCCAGCACGGGGGAAGGCTTGGGCAACAAATTTTTGGCGCATATCCGCGAGACTGACGCCATCATCAATGTGGTGCGCTGCTTTGAAGACGACAACGTGATTCACGTGGCCGGCAAGGTCGACCCGATTGACGACATCGAAGTCATCCAGACCGAACTCTGCCTGGCTGACTTGGGCGCGGTTGAAAAAGCCCTGCACCGTGTCACCAAGTTGGCGCGCTCAGGCGACAAGGAGTCGGTCAAGTTGGTGGCTATTTTGGAAAAGTGCCAGGCCGCGCTGAACGAAGCCAAGCCGGTGCGCACACTTGAATTCACTAAGGAAGAGTTGCCGTTGTTGCAGCAGTTCTTCATGATCACGGCCAAGCCGGCGATGTTTGTCGCCAACGTGGCTGAAGACGGTTTTGAGAACAACCCGTTTCTGGACCGATTGAAGGCGTATGCCGCCTCGCAAAACGCGCCAGTGGTCGCCATCAGCGCCAAAATGGAAGCCGAGATGTCGGAGATGAGTGACGAAGACCGGCAAATGTTCCTTGAAGAACTCGGCCAGTCGGAGCCGGGTTTGAACCGTTTGATCCGCGCCGCCTACAAGCTGCTCGGTCTGCAAACGTACTTCACCGCTGGCGTCAAAGAAGTGCGCGCCTGGACCATCCATGTGGGCGACACCGGCCCGCAAGCAGCCGGCGTGATTCACACCGACTTTGAAAAAGGCTACATCCGCGCGCAGACCATCGCTTTTGAAGACTTCATCGCATTCAAGGGCGAGCAGGGCGCTAAAGACGCCGGCAAAATGCGCGCTGAGGGCAAAGACTACGTTGTCAAAGATGGCGACGTGATGAACTTCTTGTTCAGCTCTTAAATCAACGCAGCCGACAACGATGGTTGACATGACAGAGCCGACCCGCCTGGCCAAACGCTTGGCCGAAATGATGCCTTGCTCACGTCGCGAGGCCGAGCAGTACATCACGGGCGGGTTCGTGCGTGTCGACGGTGTGGTGATTGAAGAGCCGCAGTTTCGCGTGCAAGACCAGAAGATTGATGTCAGCCCGGACGCCACTTTGTTGGGCGTGGTGCCGGTGACGATTTTGTTGCACAAGCCCTCGGACGTAGAAGCTGGCTTGGGCGCGCTGCGCGGTGCGGCCAGTGCCGCTGGCTTGCTGGTGCCGGCGAATCTCTGGTCAGATGATCGCTCAGAACTCATTCCGCTGAAAAAACATTTTGCCGACCAAGTGCTGGTGACGCCACTTGCACCGCGCGCCAGTGGCTTGGTGGTGTTCACGCAAGACTGGCGCATTGCACGCAAGCTCAGCGAAGACGCCAACGTCATGGAAAACGAAGTGCTGGTTGACGTCAGCGGCGATATCAAGTCGGGTGGTCTGGAGCGTTTGAACCGGGTCGACCACGGCTACACCTTCAACGGCATCTTGCTGGGTGCGTCCAAGGTCAGTTGGCAAAGTGAAAAGCGCTTGCGCTTTGCGCTCAAGGGCGAGCGGCCAGGACAAATTGCCTTTCTGTGCGAAAGCGTCGGCTTGCAGGTTGAGGGCATGAAGCGCATCCGCATCGGCCGCGTCGCCATGAGCAGTTTGCCCGTGGGGCAGTGGCGTTATTTGCTGCCGCACGAGAAGTTCTAACCGCTGTTTAAGTGACTCGCGGCCTACCAGTGAAAACCACCCGGAAAAATCAAGGTCAGCCCGGTCGTTAGAAGCAAGTAGCGGCAAAATTTACCAACCGCCATATAGGCTAAACACGGCCAAAACGGAAATTTAAGCCATCCTGCGACCGCACACAGCGGGTCGCCGACGACCGGCAACCAAGCCAGTAAACATGCTTTGGGGCCGAGTTTTTCAAGCCAGCGCATGGCCCGGCCATGGGGGGACGAATCCTTGTATTTGTTCACCATTTTGTGTGCGCCCAAACCCATCCACCAGTCGACTGCACCGCCCAATGTGTTTCCCGCTGTGGCGACCAGCACGGCGGGCCAAAACAAGGCTGGGTTGAGTTTGACAAGGCCAAACACCATGGGTTCAGAGCCCAGCGGCAGTAGGGTGGCCGAAATAAATGAGACAACGAAAACTGTGCTGAGCCCATATTCGGGCAACGCCAATAGTTCAGTCAGTCGGATGATCCAAGGTTCCATGTGACAGTCAGTATAAGGAGTGGAAATGGTTGCCAAGTACGGTGAAAAAATTTCGTGAATGATTGTGGGTTGCTGAAAATTTAGGCAGATACAATGGCCCCTCGCTTTTCTTGACCATCTTCCTTTTTCCACCTGCCATCCTCATGAACATCGGTCCTTACGCTCTGGCCAACCGCGTGTTCGTGGCGCCCATGGCCGGTGTCACCGACAGGCCGTTTCGCCAGCTTTGCAAAAAGCTCGGTGCGGCCTATGCGGTCAGTGAGATGGTGACTTCGCGCCGCGACCTGTGGGATACCCTGAAGACCTCGCGCCGCGCCAACCATGATGGTGAAGTCGAGCCGATTGCGGTGCAGATAGCGGGCACCGACGCGCCGATGATGGCCGACGCTGCGGCCTACAACGTGGCTCGTGGCGCGCAGATCATTGACATCAATATGGGTTGCCCGGCTAAAAAAGTCTGCAATAAATGGGCTGGCTCTGCGTTGATGCAGGACGAGCCACTGGCGCTGGCCATCGTGCAAGCTGTGGTGGCCGCCTGTGCACCGCATGGCGTGCCGGTGACGCTGAAAATGCGCACCGGCTGGTCGGAGTCCCATAAAAATGCAGTGCGCTTGGCACGCGCCTTTGAAGACGCTGGCGTGCAGATGATCGCAGTGCATGGCCGCACACGTGAGCAGGGCTACAAAGGTTTTGCCGAATACGACACCATCACTGCCGTGAAAGCTGCCCTGAAAATCCCGGTGGTGGCGAATGGAGATATTGACTCACCCGAGAAAGCCCACGATGTTTTGGCTCTGACAGGAGCCGATGCGGTAATGGTCGGCCGCGCAGCGCAGGGGCGGCCTTGGATCTTCCGCGAGATCAGCCATTTTTTGGAAACCGGCACGCACTTGGCGCCGCCATTGGTGGCCGAAGTCAAGCGTCTGCTGCTGGACCATTTGCTCGACCACTACGAGTTGTATGGTGAATTTTCAGGCGTTCGCACCGCGCGAAAACACATTGGTTGGTATGTCAAAAGCTTACCTGGCGGTGAAGACTTCCGGGCGCGTATGAACCTGCTGGAAAGCTGCGATTTGCAGATGGCCGCAGTGGCCGACTATTTCAACGGCCTTGAGTCCAACATGGACCGGGTGCCTGCAGCCTTGCCCACCCAGGCATGGACGCACACAGAAAAAAAAGAGAAAGCCTCAGCATGAGCAAAAAACACATCGAAGAGTGCGTGCGCACCAGCCTCGAAGGTTACTTTCAAGATTTGCATGGTACCGAGCCCACCGGCATGTACGACATGATGGTGCACGTGGTCGAAAAGCCGCTGCTTGAAATGGTGATGAAGCAGGCTGACCACAACCAGTCACGCGCCGCCGAATGGCTGGGCCTGAACCGCAACACGCTGCGCAAGAAGTTGCTTGAACACAAGCTGTTGAAATGATTTTCTCTCCCCTATTTTTTAGATTCAACCCGGACTCTGACCCGCTATGACCGCCTCTACTTTGACCGCCCTGATTTCCGTGTCCGACAAGACCGGTGTTGTCGAATTTGCAAAAAGCTTGCATGCCTTGAGCATCAAACTGCTGTCCACCGGCGGTACCGCCAAGTTACTGGCCGACCAGGGCTTACCCGTGACAGAAGTGGCGGAGCTGACCGGCTTCCCTGAAATGCTCGACGGCCGCGTTAAAACCCTGCACCCGAAAGTGCATGGTGGCTTGCTGGCCCGTCGCGATGTTCCTCAGCACATGGCTGCGCTGAAGGAACATGGCATCAACACCATCGACCTGTTGGTGGTCAACCTCTACCCGTTTGAAGCGACGGTTGCCAAGCCCGGTTGCACGCTGGAAGAAGCGATTGAAAACATCGACATCGGTGGTCCGGCCATGGTGCGGTCGGCCGCTAAAAACTGGAAAGACGTTGGCGTGCTGACCGACGCTTCCCAGTACGCCGGCGTGTTAGCCGAACTCAAAGCCGACGGTCAACTGAAAGACGCGACTAAATTCGCGCTCTCCGTGGCCGCGTTTAATCGCATCAGCCAGTACGACGGCGCCATCAGCGATTACCTGTCTAGCCTCCAGGCAGACGGTAGCCACAGCCTTTTTCCAGCTCAATCCAACGGTCGCTTCATCAAGTTGCAAGACTTGCGTTACGGCGAAAACCCGCATCAGCAAGCCGCGTTTTATCGCGACCTGCATCCGGCTGCTGGCTCACTCGTCACGGCGCGTCAGTTGCAGGGTAAAGAGCTCTCGTACAACAACATCGCCGACGCCGACGCCGCATGGGAATGCGTCAAGAGTTTTGATTCGCTGCTGGGCGAAACCGCCTGCGTCATCGTCAAGCACGCCAACCCCTGCGGTGTGGCCATCGGCGTTGACGCGTTGGATGCCTACAGCAAAGCCTTCAAGACCGACCCGACCTCAGCCTTCGGCGGCATCATTGCGTTGAACTGTCCCCTTGACGAAAAAGCGGCGCTGGAAATTTCAAAACAATTCGTTGAAGTGCTGATGGCACCGGCCTTTACCCCTGAAGCGCTTGCCGTCTTCAAGAGCAAAGTCAATGTGCGCATCTTAGAAATTCCGCTGCCAACCGGCGGCGACAGTGCTGCGCAACAAGGCCGCAACCTCATCGACGTCAAGCGCGTCGGTTCCGGCCTGTTGATGCAAACAGCAGACAACCACGAGATCACGCTGGCTGACCTGAAGGTCGTGACCAAGTTGCAACCAACGCCAGCACAACTGCAAGATCTATTGTTCGCCTGGAAGGTCGCGAAATACGTCAAGTCCAACGCCATCGTCTTCTGCGGTGGTGGCATGACGCTGGGTGTGGGTGCCGGCCAGATGAGCCGCATTGACTCGGCGCGTATCGCGGCCATCAAAGCGGCCAATGCCAACCTCGACCTGCAAGGCTCCGCCGTAGCTAGCGACGCCTTCTTCCCCTTCCGCGACGGCCTCGATGTGGTGGTCGATGTCGGCGCCAGTTGCATCATCCAGCCCGGTGGCAGTATGCGCGATGGAGAAGTTATTGCGGCGGCTGATGAGCGCGGCGTGGTGATGGTGACAACCGGTGTGCGGCACTTCCGCCATTGAGGAAAAGCATGGTCATCGAACTCAATCATGAGGAAGTCTTCACGCCCCCAACGCCATCCGCGACCGTCATGGTGCTGCGCGACAGTCCACGCGGACTCGAGGTGTTGCTGGTCAGGCGACACGGAGACTCAAAGGTACTGGGGGGTGTCCATGTTTTTCCGGGCGGCAAGTTGGACGCGTTGGATTGCCAGACTGCAGATTCCCAGCTTGACCAAACTGCAGAGACGTTGGCTGCCAGCCTAGGTGAGGCAACGCTCGATGCTGCCACCGGCGCTGGTTTGTACGTGGCGGCTTTGCGTGAGACCTTTGAAGAGTGCGGGTTGTTGTTGCACCAGGACCTTCCGTCGCACGTTCCCGCCGAGTTGCGTCGGCATTTGAAGGACGGTCTGGGTTTTGCCGCAGCGATGACTCAACTCGGCTTGCCCTTGCAGACCAGCTCTTTGAAGCCATGGGCCCGTTGGATCACGCCACGTGTGCCATCGGTAAGCAATCGCCGTTTTGACGTGCGCTTCTTCGTGGCCTTGGCGCCTGCCGGCCAAGACGTTCTGCATGACGACCATGAGGTCACAGAAACCGTTTGGTTGACGCCAGAGTCAGCCCTGCGGCGGTATTGGTCGGGTGAGCTGGGACTTGTGGCTGCGCAGATCTTGAACCTGAGTCAGTTGGTCCGACACGCCAGCGTCGCCGAAGTGATGAGCGCGGCGTCTGCACGCTTACCCCTGCTGGTTGAGCCCGAGCCATTCGTGAACGAAGGGATTCGCACCGTTTGCTACCCGGGTGATCCTTGGCATTCGGTGAAGCATCCCGTGTGGACCGCACCGACTCGACTGACCTATAGGAACAATCGCTTTGAACCCGAGGGCGGTTTGGCCGCGCTGCTGGGCTGATCTATTTTGGTGCACGGGTATGCACCGTAATGCGTTTTCTGTCACGGGTCTGGTTGCGCAAATCGCCGTCACGGCGAACACAGCGCGGCCATCCTCGCCCTGATGACGGAATTGATTGAAATTTCAATAGTTGGCACATTGCGTGCAATAGGAGGTCAGTACCTCTCAACTTTTGGAGTTCTTTCATGCATGCGTTGCCCAAGCAACTTTCTCGTTGGCTGTTGACCGTCGTCCCTGTCGCCCTTGCCCTGCATTCCGGCGTGATGGCTGAAACCGTCGCACGCTATGGCATTTCAATGGCCGACATTCCGCTCACCACGGGGCAACCTGACCGCGGCGCTGGTGCCTACCAGTTCACTGGCCACACGCTGTATGACCCCTTGGTGGCTTGGGAGTCCAACATCGGTACGCGTCCCGGCAAGTTAATGCCTGGTCTGGCCAGCGAATGGAAAGTCGACGCCAAAGACAACAAGAAATGGATCTTCAAATTGCGCAAAGGCGCCAAGTTTCATGACGGCTCAGAGTTCAAAGCAGATGCAGTCATCTGGAATCTGGACAAAGTTCTGAACGACAAGTCACCTCAGTTCGATGCCAAGCAAAGCGCCCAAGTGCGGCCACGCATTCCATCGATCGCCAGCTACAGCAAGGTCGATGACTACACGGTGGAGATCACCACCAAAGTCATCGACGCACTCTTTCCGTATCAGCTCCCTTGGTTCCTGATTTCGAGCCCGGCACAGTGGGAAAAGCTGGGCCACGACTGGAATAAATTTGCATCGCAACCGTCGGGCACAGGTCCTTTCAAGTTGGACAAACTGGTGCCCCGTGAACGCGCTGAGTTGGTCAAAAACGCGACCTACTGGGACAAGACCCGGATGGCGCAAACCGACCGCATTGTGCTCATCCCAATCCCTGATGCCTTGACGCGTTCCAACGCACTGCTCAGCGGCCAGGTTGACCTGATCGAAACACCGCCGCCAGATGTGGTGCCGCAACTCAAGAGCGCCGGCTTCAAGCTGGTGACGAATGTCACGCCGCATGTTTGGCCTTACCACTTCAGCACCCAACCCGGTTCACCATGGGTCGATATTCGCGTGCGCAAAGCTGCCAATCTAGCCATCAATCGCGACGGCATTGTGCAGCTTCTCAACGGTCTGGCGGTACCTGCCAAAGGCCAGCTTGATAGCTCCAGTCCGTGGTTCGGCAAGCCTACTTTCAAGCTCACTTACGACATTGCCTCGGCCAAAGCATTGATGACGCAAGCCGGCTACAGCAAAGAGAAACCACTCAAAGCGAAGGTCATCATTGCCCAAGGCGGCACGGGCCAAATGTTGTCCTTACCGATGAACGAATACATCCAGCAAAGTCTGGCTGAAGTCGGCATTCAGCTGGAGTTTGAAGTGGTTGAACTGGAAACCTTGTACCTGCACTGGCGCAGTGGTGTGAAGGCCGACATGAATGCCGGTAAAGGTATCAGCGCCATCAATCTGGGCTATGTCACGTCTGACCCGTTCTACGGCATCACCCGTTTTGTGGACAGCCGTTATGTCGCGCCCAATGGCGTCAACTGGGGTGGCTACAGCAACCCTAAAGTGGATGCCGCACTCGACAAAGTTCGCACCAGCTTCAACACCAAAGTGCAAGACGCCTTGCTGGCCCAAGTTCACCAAACGATGGTCGACGAAGCCCTGATGCTGTGGGTCGTGCATGACGTCAATCCGCACGTTCTGTCGCCGAAGGTCAAAGGTTTTGTGCAGGCTCAGCATTGGTTTCAAGACCTGACCACGCTGAAGATGTAAACACTGATGTTGTCGTATGTCTTGAAGCGCCTGCTTTACACCATTCCAATTGCACTGAGTGTGACGCTGGTGTCTTTCATGCTGGTCTATCTGGCCCCGGGTGACCCCTTGAATGCCATTGCGCCAGCCGATGCGCCAGCTGAAGTGGTGGAAGCGCTAAAAGCCGCTTACGGTCTGGACAAACCGATTCCGGTTCAATACGGAAAATGGTTGTTGCGAGCCGTCCAGGGCGATCTGGGCAAGTCCATTGCGTCAGGCCGCGAGGTCGCCACAGAGGTCTTGAGTGCCGTCAGCAACACGCTCGTGTTGGCCGGTGTCGCTGGCCTCGCGGGCGTGCTGTTGGGCTGCATCTTGGGTGCGCTGGCGGGCTATTGGCATGGCAGCTGGATCGACAGGTTGGCGACGGTGCTTTCGGTCATTGGTGTCAGCGTCCCGCATTACTGGCTGGGGCTGGTGTTGACGATTATTTTCTCAACCTGGCTGGGTTGGTTCCCAGCCATGGGTGCGGGCCCGGGGGGCTCCGCTGAATGGCTCTGGGATCTTGAGCACATGCGTTACTTGGTGCTACCGGCATTGACACTGTCAGTGATTCCCTTGGGCATCATCACGCGTACTGTCAGGGCGTTGGTGGCTGACATGTTGGAGCAAGAGTTTGTCATGGCACTCAGGGCCCGTGGCCTGAGTCATCAAGCGATCTTTCGGCATGTGGCCAAAAACACAGCGCCTACCGTGCTAGCAGTAGCCGGTTTGCAATTGGGCTATTTGATGGGTGGTTCGATTTTGGTCGAGACCGTGTTTGCGTGGCCGGGCACGGGCTTCTTATTGAACACCGCTATTTTTCAGCGCGACATTCCGCTGTTGCAAGGGACGATTTTGGTGCTCTGTCTTTTCTTCGTGGCTTTGAATTTGCTGGTGGATATTTTGCAGCCGCTGATTGATCCCCGTATGGGACGGACCTGAATGAAAACCACCTTGACTTTTGACGGTACTTCGACGCCGGCACCCAGCCGTAGTTTTTGGATGGTGGTCTTGCGTCAATTGCGGCAAGACCGCGTGGCCATGCTCAGTATTTTGGTGTTGGTGCTCATTATCGGTGCGGCTATTTTTGCACCCTGGATCGCTCCAGCCGATCCGTTCAAAGCCAGCATGATGAACCGCTTGCTGCCCATCGGTTCTCCGGGTCACTGGCTGGGCACCGACGAACTGGGGCGCGACATGCTGACACGCCTGATGTACGGCGGGCGCTTGTCTTTGCTGATGGGTGTGGTGCCGGTGTTGGCGGCTTTTGTGATTGGCACGTCTATCGGCTTACTCGCGGGCTATGTCGGCGGCCGCACCAACATGTTGACGATGCGTGTGTTGGATGTTTTTTATGCGTTCCCATCGGTTCTTTTAGCCGTGGCAATTGCCGGCGCATTGGGCCCGGGCATGAGCAACAGCTTGATTGCGTTGACGTTGGTGTTTGTGCCGCAGATGGTGCGGGTCGCTGAAAGCGTCACCACCCAAGTGCGGCGTCTCGACTACATTGAGGCCGCGCGGATGAGCGGTGCTGGCGCCTTCTCGATCATTCGCGTGCATGTGCTGGGCAACGTGCTTGGCCCCGTGTTTGTGTACGCCACCGGTTTGCTGAGCGTCAGCATGATTTTGGGTTCGGGCTTGTCCTTTCTGGGCTTGGGCGTCAAACCGCCAGAGCCGGAGTGGGGCCTGATGCTCAACACACTGCGCTCGGCCATTTTTCGCAACCCTTGGGTTGCCGCGCTCCCGGGCGCGATGATTTTTATTACATCGATCGCCTTCAATCTGCTGGCAGATGGTGTGCGGTCTGCCATGGACGTTCGACGATGAGCAGTAACCTGAGCAACGTGGACGACATGACCGATTCAGCGGACCGCGGTGGCCCAGCGCAGCCGCTGTTGATCGTGCGCAATTTAAAAAAGTACTTCCCGGTGCGGGGTGGATTGCTGGAGCGCGAGAAAAAATTTGTGCATGCTGTCGACGGCATCAACTTCACGGTGGCCAAAGGCAAAACGCTGGGCATCGTCGGCGAATCCGGCTGTGGCAAATCGACGACGGCGCGGCTGATTGCGCGTTTGATGGACCCCGACAGCGGCACCTTGATTTTTGACGGCGAAGGCGTGGGTGAGTTTGGTGGCATTGAACTCAAAGCCTTCAGGCGCAATCTGCAAATGGTTTTTCAGGACTCGTTTGCGTCGCTGAATCCGCGTTTGACCATCATCGAGACCATCGCTTACGGGCCGCGAGAACATGGTTTGACTGAAGCACAAGCCAACGGGCGCGCCCGCCAACTGCTGGCCCGTGTCGGGCTTGAGCCCGAGCAGTTCGCTTCACGCTACCCGCATGAACTCTCGGGCGGCCAACGTCAGCGCGTCAACATTGCACGCGCACTCGCTTTCAACCCGCGCCTGGTGATTTTGGACGAGGCTGTGGCCGCGCTGGACAAGTCAGTGCAGGCGCAGGTGCTGAACCTGCTGCAAGAGCTCAAAGCCGAGCATCAGCTGACTTACTTGTTCATCTCGCATGACCTGCATGTGGTGCATTACATCTGCGACGAAGTGATGGTGATGTACCTCGGTCAAGTGGTGGAGATGGGCCCGGTCGAGCAAATTTATGGTCAGGCTGCGCACCCTTACACGCGCGCATTACTGTCGGCGGTGCCGTCCATGGACCCGGCCCACCGTACTGAAAAGTCGCCCTTGAGTGGTGACCCACCGAATCCGATCAACCCACCTGACGGTTGCCGTTTTCGCGAGCGTTGCGTGCACGCAGAAGCGGTCTGCTCTGAGCGCGCACCCGCCTTGGTTCCCGCTGCGCAATTGACCGGCCATCTGGTGGCGTGTCACATGAATGATGCGGCGTCAGGACACACCGCCGCAACTTTAGAAAGCGCCGCATGAACGCGCCATTGGTATCTGTCAAAGACCTGAGTGTTGAATTTCATGGCAGCCGTCATGCCAGTGCGCTGAATCAAGTCAGCTTTGACTTGAAGGCCGGTGAAGTCTTGGGGTTGCTGGGTGAGTCTGGCTCAGGCAAGAGCGTCACATTGCGCACTTTGCTTAAACTGCACTCGCCCAAAACAACGCGCCTGAGTGGCCAGATTCATGTCGATGGGATCGACGTCATGGCCTTGCAAGGTCGGCCGCTGGACGCCTATCGGGGTGGGATTGCTTCGATGGTTTTCCAAGAGGCGGGGCTGGCTTTTGACCCGGTCTACAACATCGGTCAACAAATCACAGAAGCCATTCGGGCGCACGAGGCCATCAGCGAAACAGCAGCCCGAAGTCAAGCGCTGCATATGTTGGAGCGGGTGCAAATACCGCAAGCCAAGCGGCGCTTTGATGCCTACCCGCACGAACTCTCCGGCGGCATGCGCCAACGCGCCATGATTGCGCTGGCACTGGCCTGCAAACCCAAACTGTTGCTGGCCGATGAACCCACCACCGCGCTCGACGCCACGGTGCAAATTCAGATCTTGCTGCTGCTGCGTGAGCTGCAGCGCGAAACCGGCATGGCGGTGATTTTTGTCACCCACGACATTGGTGCCGCGGTAGAAGTGGCCGACCGGATTGCCGTCATGTACGCCGGCCGCATTGTCGAAGAAAACTCGGTCGCTGGCATGGTGCAGGCTGCGCGTCACCCTTACAGTGCCGGCTTGCTGGCGTCCACGGTCAGCAGTGACAACCGCGGTCAACCCTTGCGTGCGATACCCGGTAGTCCGCCTGATCTGGCTAACCTGCCCGCCGGTTGCAGCTTTGCACCGCGTTGCGCGCACGCCAGCGCGCAGTGCCGTGCTGAGAGCCCACCCATGGTCAGCACTGACAACACACGCATAGCTTGCTGGCATCCGTTGGTGAACCTGCCAGTGCCCTTGTAACGGCAAGGTTGGTGATGTCAGGGGCGACCTGAAAGCGCACTCGACCGTAGACTGATTCTTTAACGAAGTGAGTCAGTGATGCAGAAAACAGCCTTGGTCGTCGGTGCGAGTGGTATTGGCGGCAGTCATTTAGTGGCCGAGTTGATTGACAAAGGTTGGACCGTGTACGGTTTGGCCCGACGTCCTTTGGAGGGCGTCCCCGGTCTGCGTGCCGTCGCTGCTGACTTGCTCGATCCGGCCAGTTTGAAAAAAGCTTTGGCTGACGTCGCACCAAGCCATGTGTTCATCACCGCCTGGATGCGTCAAGCCACTGAGGCCGAGAACATTCGGGTCAACGGTGGCATGGTTCGGAATGTGCTGACGGCATTGGCACCTAAAAAATCAGTGCGTCATGTGTCCTTGGTCACCGGTCTGAAGCATTACCTGGGGCCTTTCGAATCCTATGCCAGTGCCGGCACCTTGCCTGAGACCCCGCTGCGCGAGGAGCAGCCTCGGCTGGCCATTGAGAATTTTTATTACGCGCAAGAGGACGAGGTGTTTGCAGCTGCCGCGCGTGACGGCTTCAGCTGGAACGTCCACAGACCGCACACCGTCATCGGCAAGGCCGTTGGCAATGCGATGAACATGGGCACCACGCTGGCCGTGTATGCGTCGATCTGCAAAGAAACGGGTCGCCCGTTTCAATGGCCCGGATCAGCGGCTCAGTGGCAGGGCTTGTCCGACGTCACTGATGCACACCAGTTGGCCAAGCAAGTGATCTGGGCGTCCGAGACAGACGCGGCACATAACACCGCCTTCAACATCGTCAACGGAGACATGTTTCGCTGGCAATGGCTCTGGGGCCGATTGGCGAACTGGTTTGGCATCGAAGCGGCTGGTTTTGACGGCACAATTCGCCCACTTGAAACCGAGATGGCCGGCGACGAGGCACTCTGGCGTGAGATGGCGCAGCGGCATGGACTGGCCGAGCCCGATTTGAAAAAGCTGGCATCGGCATGGCACACCGATTTAGATCTGGGTCGGCCGATCGAAGTCATGACCGACATGACGCGCAGCCGACAGCTCGGTTTCACAGGCTACCAAGTGACAGAAGACTCGTTCACCGGCCTGTTCGCTCGGCTGCGCGCAGAGAAGTTGATTCCATAACGCGAAACCATCGCGACAAGCCACGACGTCACGCGTCATGCGGTTTGAGTATGCTTCTTGCTTATTCAGGATCATATGAACTACTTTCGCTTGACAGGACTTGACGAACGCTTGAGGCGCGCGCGTCAGCGCACCCAGAACCACGAAGGCTACACGCGTGGCGCTCGCGCACTGGTGGCGCTGGCTTGCGTTCTGATGTTTGATTGGTTGTCGCAGCGGCAAGGCGAGCTAATGCCTGTGTTATTGGGTGTCATTGCCAGCGCATTGACAGAAACCGATGACAACTGGCAAGGCCGCCTGCGCGCGCAACTCATCACCATGGTGGCTTTCACTTTGGTGGCCTTGGCAGTTTGGGTCACCTTGCCGTGGCCAGCGTTGTTGTTAGCGGTATTGCTTTTTTCGGCCTTCACACTCACCATGCTGGGGGCCTTGGGAGATCGTTATCGGGCCATTGCTTTTGGGGCGATGGTCTTGTTTATTTATTCGGCTTTGGCGGCACAAACCGGCCACTCACAGGTCAGCATCAGCACACCGCTGATGCTGGCGGGTGCGGTTTGGTATGGACTGGTGTCGGTGCTTTGGTCGGCCGTCATGCCGCAAGCGCCGGTGCGGCATCGATTGTCTAAGTTGTACACGCTCTTGGGGCAATACCTGCACCTGAAGGCGCAACTGCTTGAGCCGGTCCGTGAAGTCGACTTGGCTCAACGCCGCATGGCTTTGGTCTTGCACAACGCCCGCGTGGTCGAGGCATTGAACGCCACCAAGGAAAGTCTGTTCAGCCGGCTGCGTCAAGGCCAAGCGCCAGCGTGGCTGTTGATCTCCATGCAGCAGTATTTGGCGGCGCAAGATATTCACGAGCGCGCCAGTTCTTCGCATGAGGATTACCAAGTCTTATCAAGCGCTTTTTTTCACTCTGACGTGCTTTACCGCTGCCAGCGTGTGCTGACCTTGTTGGGTGAACAGGCCTTTCGTTTGGCTATCGCTATTCGAGCGCAGACTGAGCCACTTCACAACGGTGCCACAGCCCGCTCGATTGAGGACTTGCATGCAGCCATGGGCTACTTGGCTGGATTGGCGCAGGCGCATCGTTCACTGCCGGCACTGAATGCGCTGAGCAATAACCTGACAGCCATGGCGGGCGTCTTCGCCGGTGCGCTCAAACCGTTTGAAGGCAGCGTGGATCAAAGTCTGTTGGATCGCCAGCCTGCCACGCTGGTTGAAGCATGGTTGCGTGTTCGAGCGCAATTGCAAGCCGGATCGCCCTTGTTTCGGCATGCCACTCGCTTGGTGGTGTCGCTGGCGGTGGGCTTCTGTGTCATGCAAGCGACGCATGACCCTCACGGTTATTGGATCTTGCTAACCATTTTGTTCGTCAGTCAGCAGCAGTACGCAGCGACTTTGACGCGGCTCATGCAGCGCACCCTGGGCACGGCACTTGGCTTGACTCTGGGTTGGGCGCTGATTCAACTCTTTCCAACGCCGATGATGCAGTCGGCGTTGATCGTTTTGCTGGGGGCTGTATTTTTAGGGTCTCGCCACACCCGTTACTTGCTGGCCACCGTTGCCGTGTCTGCGCTGCTGTTGCTGAGCTTTCACCAGATGGGCATGGGGCAGGGCGTCATCCCCACCCGTTTGTTAGACACGGTCGTCGGTTCCGTCATCGCCGGCTTAGCCGCTTGGCTGGTGTTGCCCAACTGGCAGTTGCGCCAGTGGCCCGGTCTGGCGGCACGCGCACTGCGGACGCAGGCCAGTTACCTGCATGAAATTTTGGCCCAATATCAAGCGGGGAAGCAAGACAACCTAGGTTACCGGCTGGCCCGCCGCAATGCGCACAATGCCGATGCAGCCCTCTCCGGTGCCTACTCCGCCATGCTCAAGGAACCGTCCCGAGGCAGCAGCGCTCAGAAAGAAGCCAGTGGTCAATTTTTGATTTATTCGCACACGCTGCTGAACTACATTTCTGCCATCGGTGCGCACCGTGATGAGTTGGACCTCGTGCACATCGACGCCGGCTTGCTGCTAAAAGCAGAGACTTTGCAGCGGCAACTCAATCTCTTGGCGCAGGCATTGGAACGTTCTCTTGAAGGGTCGCCAGATTCGTTGGTGAAAGACATCCAACCCCAAGTCGCCGATGCGCAGGATTCGGTTGAGTTGGGCGCTTTGCAGCGTTTGCTGCACACCCAGCTGCAACTGGCTTTGCGGCTTTTACCCAGCTTGGTTGAGCAGATGCCTCAGATGGTCAAGATGCGGCTCACTGATGTTTTGTAACGGTATACACCTTTGTAGATGAGTTCATTTTGCCCATGAAAAAACCCGCCGAAGCGGGTTTTTGGACTGTGAGCTTGATTAGAACTGGTAGCCGATACCCACTGTTCCCGTGGTTCCAGAAGGCTTGTACGTCGTGTTGAGCATCGTTTCGTCGCTGTACTCAGACTGGGTAATTTCACCTTGGAGGAACAGGTTCTTGTTCAACTTGTGACGAATACCGACGCCGTAGCCAACACCGCTAAAGTCTTCGCTGGCGCCACGAACTTCACCCTTCATGCTCAGATAGGCCAGCTTTCCATAGACCAAAGTGGAATTGCTGATGGCATAGCCTGGCTCAAGGTAGATGGAGTAAGCATCTTTACCCTTCAAGTTACCAGCGCCGACGCTCGATGAACCATATTTCAAGTCACCCAGTCCATAGGTAGCGCCTAGGCCCAGAACGTAGTTGTTGCCCATAGCGAAGCCATAAGCGGCTTGCAAGCTCACATCTTGGGAGCTTTTACCCATGTCTGCGTAGCCATTGCCGCTGCGCACTTCAGTAGAAGATGTGGACGCATTGGCGTTGGCGGCAGCACTGAAGCCGGTGAAGCCACTGGCGCCATTGGTTTGTGCAAACGCCTGTGGAGCGATGCATGAAGCTGCTACAGCAGCTGCGATCAGAACTTTTTTCATTTTAATTTCCTGTGATGTTGTAAACCGAAATGACATTCGTTTTGCTTCGGTCAGGAACTGGTATAAATTTCTGAGAAGCATTATTTTTTATCATTTGTCATCATTAATTAATGAATAACGTTGATATTTTGCTGGTTTAAATTTCTAAAAGTTCAACTTTACGTATAAACCCTGTGAGTGGCATGCTCTTTTTAGGGTTGATCGACGGGGTTGTCTTGGCTGTGTACAAGTTGGCTGACCGCTGTCTCGAGGGGAATGACCCTAGTGATGGGCTATTCCCCTTATTCAATTGCAGAGGGTTACAGGCCGCGTTGCATTGATGCGCTAAGGCCTGACCTGGCGCTGATTGAAGCGTACATTTTGGAGCAGGCCGGAAACATGATTAAGTCATTCGGTCATAAAGGGCTGCAGGCATTCTTTGAGCGTGGCACAAAAGCAGGCATTCGACCAGACCATGCGTCCAAGCTGGCTCGACTGTTGGCACGTCTTGATGTGGCTATCCGAGACCAAGAGATGAACCTGCCAGGCTGGGGCTTGCACCCGTTGTCAAACGATTTGAAGGGGCACTTTCCCGTGTGCTGAATGGCCGCGCTGCAATCTCGCCCGAAATGGCCTTGCGTATCGAAGTCTGGTTAGGTGTGGAGCGTGGCGGCGAAGCCCGACTATGGCTTGCGGAACAAAGCGCGTACGACGTTTGGCAAGCCGCGCAGCGTTTCAAGGCCAAGCCCATACGCGTTCAGCCAGCGCCAGCGATGTTGGTATGACCCATGAGTTTGGGCGGCGTTTCATTGCAGAATGAAATAATTCTGCTGAATTAGAGGAGTACCAGCCTGCAACGCAGTGTCGGAAAATTTAGGGGTGCTTGGACGCAGTCATATCGTTGAGGTGAACATGAGTCGGTAATGTCGGGGTTGTCGTACTGAAAGTGTCAGCGCGCCGCATTTGGACAAGTTGCTTACAGATTGCCGACACAGTCACAAAACAAAAAAGGTTTGCTGCTAAATGAATAGCAACAAACCCTGATGTTGATTGGTGCCACTTGTCGGAGTCGAACTGACGACCTTCTCCTTACGAAGGAGCTGCTCTACCAACTGAGCTAAAGCGGCACAAGGGCGAAATTATAGCCCAGCGTGGTAGCTGGTAATGCGCTCAACTTCGTTTTTGGAACCCAGCACCACGCTCACGCGTTGGTGCAGTTTGTCGGGCTGAATGTCCAGAATGCGCTGCTGGGTGTTGGTCGCGGCGCCGCCGGCTTGTTCGACCAGCCAGCTCATCGGGTTAGCTTCATAGAGCAGGCGGAGCTTGCCTGGTTTTTCGGGCTCGCGTTTGTCCCAAGGGTACAAAAAGACGCCGCCGCGTGTGAGGATGCGGTGCACGTCTGCGACCATCGCCGCGACCCAACGCATGTTGAAGTCCTTGCCGCGTGGGCCTGCTTTGCCTTGCAGGCATTCGTCGATGTAGCGCTTGATGGGCTCATCCCAATGCCGCATGTTGCTCATATTGATGGCAAATTCTTGCGTGTCTTCCGGGATCTGTACGTTCTCTGTGATCAGCACAAACGAGCCTTGCTCGCGGTCGAGCGTGAACATGGCCACGCCGTCGCCCACGGTGAGCACCAGAGTGGTTTGTGGGCCGTAGATGCAATAGCCTGCCGCCACTTGCTGCTTGCCCGGCTGCAAGAAGTCTTGTTGCTCAACGCCGGTGCTGCCTTCTGGCTTTTTGAGCACGCTGAAAATGGTGCCGATGCCGCCGTTGATATCGATGTTGCTGGAGCCGTCGAGTGGGTCAAACAGCAGCAGGTATTCGCCTTGCGGGTAGCGGTTCGGCACGACGTAGATGTCGTCCATTTCTTCAGACGCCATGGCGGCCAAGTGACCGCCCCATTCATTGGCTTCGATCAGCACTTCGTTGGCGATGATGTCGAGTTTTTTCTGGACTTCACCTTGCACGTTCTCGCTACCGGCAGAACCCATGACGCTGTTTTCGCCACCCAGAGCGCCTTTGCTGACGGCTTGGCTGATGCCCTTGCAAGCGCGCGCGACGACTTCAATCAGCAAGCGCAGCTGCGCGGGGATGTGCCCGGCAGAGCGTTGTTGTTCGACGAGGTAGCGGGTGAGGGATATTTTTTGAGTCATGTGTGTCCTGATCAATCTGCCAAGGCGCGTGAAACCACTTCGCGCACGTCGTTGCTCAAGTCTGAGCGGGCCGCCACGCGGGCGATGGCTTCGCGGGCGGCGGTGCGGTAAGGCTCAGCGAGTTTTTTCCAGCGGTCAAGCGCACGTGCCAAGCGTGCCGCGACCTGCGGGTTCATTGCGTCGAGCTCGATCACGCGGTCTGCCCAGAACACGTAGCCTGCGGCGTCGGCCCGATGAAACGCGCCAGGGTTGCCTTGACAGAAGGTGCTGATGACACTGCGGGCCCGGTTCGGGTTGCGCAGGCTGAAGTCGGCGTGCTTCATGAGTTGGCGCACGGCTGGCAACACGTTGCCGGCACGGTCGATAGCACCGGCTTGCAGGCTGAACCATTTGTCAATGACCAGCGCTTCGGCTTTGAACAGCGCGTGAAAACGCGGCAGTGCGACATGGGCCAAGGCGTGACCGCTGGCGGTCAGAGCTGAGAGCGCGTTGAAGCGGTCGGTCATGTTGCCGGCGTTGGTGAAGGTTTGCAGCGTGCGCTCGGGCCAAGTCTGCTCACCAGAGGCTTGCGCCGCCAAGCAGAGATTCGTCAGCGCCATGCCGGCCAGTGCGCGGCGACCGGACGACAGGGAGTCAGGTGAGTACGCCCCGTTGTCGTGGCAGCTCTCGTAAGTCTCAGCCCATTCGTGCGCCAGTGCGACGGCCAACTGCAGGCGCATGGACTCGCGCACTGCGTGAATGCGCTGTGGGTCAACCACGTCAAGCTGCTCGGCCAGATAGGTTTCAGACGGCAGCGTCAGCACGAGTTCCTTAAACGCGGCGTCCAGCGTGGGATGCCGCAGCACGGCGCGCATAGCTTCAACGTAGCTGTCGTCAAGCGCCGCAGGGCTAACCGGTGCAGCGGTGTCGTTGATCGACTGGATCGCCAAGCGAATGGCCAGACGTTGGCCGGCTTCCCAGCGGTTGAAGGCGTCACTGTCGTGGGCCAGCAGGTGCAGCAGTTGCGCGTTGCTGTAGTCAAACTCCAGCACCACCGGCGCGGTGAAACCACGCAGGATGGACGGCACGGGTTCAGCGTCGATGTTGACAAAGGTGAAGCTCTCGCTAGTCTGCGTCAGGACCAAGGTGCGGAGTGTGGGCGCGGGGCTGTCTTCGCCGGTCAGTTGCAGTGGCAAGTCGGTGCCGTCGGCACCTAGCAAGCCAAGGCCAACCGGGATGACAAAGGGTTCTTTGACGCTCTGGCCGGTGGTCGGGGCGCAGCTTTGCGACAGTTGCAGCGTGTAGGTGCGTGCGGCTGCATCAAAGCGACCTTCGGCCTGCACGCGTGGTGTGCCGGCTTGGCTGTACCAGCGTTTGAATTGCGGTAGTAACTGGGCCAGCTTGGAGCCGGGGTTGGCGTCTGCCAATGCTTGCACAAAGTCATCGCAGGTCACGGCGTGACCGTCGTGGCGTTCGAAGTAGAGCGTCATGCCTTTGGCAAAGCCGTCGCGACCTACCAAGGTCTGCATCATGCGGACAACTTCAGCGCCTTTTTCGTAAATCGTGACGGTGTAGAAGTTGTTGATTTCGATGTAGCTGTCGGGGCGCACCGGGTGCGCCATCGGGCCGGCGTCTTCGGGGAACTGCGCCGTGCGCAGCACGCGCACGTCTTCAATACGCTTAACGGCCCGGGCCGACGCTTCGCGGCAGAGGTCTTGCGAAAACTCTTGGTCACGAAACACCGTCAGGCCTTCTTTCAGGCTCAGCTGAAACCAGTCGCGGCAGGTGATGCGGTTACCGGTCCAGTTGTGAAAGTACTCGTGGCCAACAACGCTCTCGATGTTGCTGAAGTCAGCATCCGTGGCGGTGGCTTGGCTCGCCAACACATACTTGGTGTTGAAGATGTTCAGGCCCTTGTTTTCCATCGCGCCCATGTTGAAGTCGCTGGTGGCGACGATCATGAAGCGCTCCAGATCCAGCGGCAAACCAAAGCGCGCTTCGTCCCAGACGACCGACGCCATCAGCGAATTCATGGCGTGCTCGGTCTTGTCCAAATCGCCCGGGCGGACATACACCTGCAGCAGGTGGTCTTTTCCGTTGCGGGCTGTGATGCGCTGTTCGCGCGCGACTAATTGGCCGGCCACCAAGGCAAATAAGTAGCTCGGTTTTTTGTGCGGATCAACCCACTTGGCAAAGTGCCGGCCTTCGTTAGCCGTGCCAGTCAAATCGCCGTGTTCCACCAAATTGCCGTTGGACAGCAGCACTGGGTACTTGGCCTTGTCTGCGCGCAGCGTCACGGTGAAGTGCGTCATCACATCCGGACGGTCCAAGAAATAGGTGATGCGCCGAAAACCTTCGGCTTCACACTGTGTGAAAAACGAATCGTTGCTGACGTACAAGCCCATCAGCTTGGTGTTTTTAGACGGGCAGGTGGTGGTGAAAATTTCCAGGTCAAAAGGCGCTTCGCCTTCTGGCAGGTTTTCAAGTACCAACTGACTGCCTTCGAGCTTGAACGAGCTGCCCTGGCCGTTCACCAGCACGCGCGCCAGGTTGAGCTCTTCGCCGTCTAGTTTCAGCGATTGCGCTGGCACGTCGGGGTTACGACGCAGGCGCATTTTGTTAAGCACGCGGGTCTTGAGCGGGTCCAAGTCAAAACACAGGTCCACCGTGTCGATCCAGTAAGCGGGCGCTGTGTAGTCAGCGCGGTGAATGGCCGTGGCCTGTGCTTGTCCGTCACGCATGTGAAGTCCTCCAAAAATGGTTGTTCATCAGACGCCTTGCTTCAGCGACGCTTCAATAAAGGGGTCTAGATCACCATCGAGCACTTTTTGCGTGGCCGAGGTTTCATAGTTGGTGCGCAGGTCTTTGATGCGGCTTTGGTCCAGCACGTAGCTGCGAATCTGGTGACCCCAGCCGACATCGGTCTTGCTGTCTTCGAGCTTTTGCTGCTCGGCTTGACGCTTGCGCATTTCGAAGTCGTACAGCCTTGAG
>CANFWV010000024.1 GCA_947450695.1 Comamonadaceae bacterium | reverse complement strand
GCTGTCGGCAAACGCCTTGGCTTGCGTGAAAAGGTCTTCTGGCGAGTTCATGTGGTGGTGGCGAATTTCCCAGGTCACATCGCAGTCGCGCGGAATGATGTTGAGTGCCGTGCCGCCGTGGATCACGCCGGTGTGGATGGTGGTGTGGGGCACGTCGTAGATCGGGTCGAAAGGCCCTTCTTTGACGAGTTGGCGGTGCATCGATTTGAGGTTGGCCACAAACTCGCAAGCGATCTCGACCGCGTTGACACCTTGCGGCGTCAGCGAGGAGTGCGCCTCAAAGCCGCGCACCGATGTTTTGTAGGCGTGCTTGCCTTTGTGCGCCACGACCACCTGCATGCCGGTGGGCTCGCCCACGATGCAGCCGGCTGGCTGGTAGCCGGACTTGACCATGTCGGCGATCATGCGGCGCACGCCAATGCAGCCGACTTCTTCGTCGTAGCTGAAGGCCAAATGCACGGGGCGTTTGAGTTTGCGTTTGAGCAATTCGGGCACCATCATCAAGGCGGTGGCGCCGTAGCTTTTCATGTCGGTGACGCCCCGGCCGTACATTCGGTCGCCAATGATCTGCGCCACAAAAGGGTCGGTTTCCCAGGGTTGGCCGTCGACCGGCACCACATCGGTGTGGCCAGACAAGACCAAGCCGCCGATTTTGGTTTCACCGTTTTCAGCGGGCAGGGTGGCCCAAAGATTGGCTTTCTTGCCGCTGTCGTCATAGGTGCGGGTGCACTCAATGCCGAGGGCTTCGAGCCAGTTTTGCGTCCACTCAATGATGGGCAAGTTGCTGTCGCGGGACACCGAGGCGAAGGAAATCCATTTTTCAATCAGCGGCAGCGCGGCGAGGTCGGCGGCTTGCACGGGTGGCAGGACAGATGTTGGCAGTGGAGCGTTCATGGTGAAAGACCTTTGTGTGCGGCAACCCAGAGATCTCACTGGGCTGACTGGCGGGATGGCCAAAGAAATTATGACAGGGCAGGCACCCATAGAACACGCTCATGTGACGGAGCAAGGCAAAATCGGCGGGTTCAAAATTTCATCAACGACTCAGCCTTTTTTCATTTCAGGAAATTCATGTCCAATCCACTCTATGCCAACTCTATTCCCCTCTTTAAACAAATGCTGGGCGGTTTAAAAGGTGTGTTGGCCAAAGCAGAAGCCCACGCCATCGCTAAAAATATCGACCAGAATGCCTTGCTGCAAGCGCGCCTTTTCCCTGACATGTTCCCGTTGCTGAAGCAAGTGCAAGACGCCACCGACTTCGCCAAAGGCGTGGCCCATCGGTTGGCAGGTGTGGAAGTGCCATCGATGGACGATGGTGAGTTGACCTTTGCTGACTTGCAAGTTCGCATCGACAAAGTGCTGGCTTTGATGGACGGCTTGGACGCAGCGCAGTTTGACGGCGCCGCCACCCGCGAGATCGTCACGCAAGCGGGCACACCCAAAGAAAAACGCTTTACCGGCCAATCCTATTTGGTCAACTACGGCCTGCCGCATTTCTTCTTTCACAGCACCACCGCGTACGACATCCTGCGTCACAACGGGGTGGAAGTCGGTAAGCGGGATTACATCGGGACGTACTGAAGCGAAGCGCGCTTCGATCCGCAGATCGTCAAGCTCACTAATCGCCTCGCAGCTGTCCCTGACAAGCTAAAGACCGCCTATGCATGTTCAGTAGGTGAGGGTCAGCGTGTGGGCTTGCGGGACGGGCGTCCCGGTCTGGCCCGCCTGTGCAGCGGCCATCGACCCGTTGATGTAGTGGGTCGCGGAGCCGGTGGCGTTGCCTGTTGTTGACAACGTGCTTGGCCCGGTGTTGCTGGCAGTGCCTGCTGCAGCCAAGCTCAGACCCAAGGTGTAGCGAAGTCCTGCAACCACGCCCGAGACCGGGCTTAGCGTCATGGTGTATGGTAAAAAATTCGTGCAATTGGCCATGAAGCTTGTGCCAGCAAAGACGGCTGAAGAGCCGAAGGCGTTGTAGGTGAAGGTCAGGTTGCCGGGCGGAGTGCTGATGCTGCACACCGCTGGCGCGTAAAGATTGACAGCGATGGACGCAGTCGCCATAGTGCTGCCGCCGATGAGCAACGTCAGACCCACGGCGTCTGTGTACAACCCTGCTGTGTAACTGCTGAGGCCTTGACTGCCTATGCACGCCCAGTAATTAAATGTACTGGTGACGGGTACATTCACGGTCGGCATTGAAAGTGGGACGGCTATGTAAGTACCGCTGTTGCTTTTCAGCCATTGGCTGCTGCAGGCGGAGTTACTGTAAAAGCTATAGGCGATTTTGGCGCTGCCCAATTTAACGTCGCTGCCTTGTCCAGTGCCATTATTCCCGGTATTGGCGCCAAGGTTGAGTGTGACTGAGGATGCATCGGCAGCCAATGTTCTGGTGCAGGTCGCGCTGACGGAGCCTTGCTGATTATTGGTCGTACTGGCGACATAAGCGATATTAATCGCCGAAGGAGGCGTGATGCTGCAGGTGATGGCGGCATGGGCCGTCAATCCGCACAGACTCAAAGCCAACATGGCCAGCAGCCTCAAAATGCGATGACGGGATGATATGCGGTAAAAATGCATCATCGCTTGACTCCTTTGCACGCCAACGGCCCGAGCCGAATGACATCTTCTTCAGACTTCACCGGTAAGTCGACTTGCAGGCTGCATTGCTGGTCTTGCCAATGGAGCTCCACGCGGTTGTTGGGTTTTAAACCGGTGACAAAGGCCTCACCACGGCGTGCCACATAAAAAACTTCTGCCTCACCACTGATGTTCACCGTGGCGCCAGCTGGCGCTGGCTCGCCATCGTCCAACAAGATGCGCAGCAGGGCCGCTCGGCCAATGCGCGCTGGAAAGACAATCTTCACACCGCTGCGCTGGCGTGGCACGCCCATTTTTTCGATTGAGTCGAGCTCAGCGCTGAGCGGTACCTCCGACGCATCCAGCCGGATGGCATTTTGTTGGTAAGGGACCAGGCGCGGCAGCAGGGCCAAGCCCTTGCTGTCGGTTCGCGTCAACATGGTGTTGCCCAGACCCACACCCACATCGGGGTAGCCCGCCAGTTCAACCAAGGCAAAGCTGTTGTCCAGTCGTTGCGATGCAAAGAGACTGCTTTCTGCGAACACCAGCGCACCCATGGCACCCAATCGCACGGCGGTCTGGTTGTTGGATGTGCTCAGATCACCATTGACCTGTCCGTAGCGTCCAAGGTAGTAAAGCCCGCCTTCAGCCCGACTGACTTCGCTTTGCCTGCCAGCCAGCACCCGCCAGCTCACGGGTTGATCCTGATCCTGACTTCTCGAGGCTGTCAGCAGCAGATCGTTAGCCGCGTCATGTTTTTGCACGGAGGCTGTGCTGATGATCTTGTTGCCCAACGGAATGACCAGCGTTGCGCCAAGCGCTGTGCCTCGCGGGCCAGTCAACACTTTGCTGAGAACCAAACTGAGCGTGACACGTTCTGATAGTTTGGTCGAGAAGTTTGCTGTCGCCGTGTTGATACGTTGCGCCACTTGGGTGGCATTTGCGTAGGAGTTGATGTTCGCAAAACCTATGCCGAAGGAACCGAGTGTCCGATTCATGTAGTTCATGTTGCCCGCGAGTTGCAGCCGAGGTGCGGATGTCTCCAAGCCCAGTTGTCTGAAATGTTCACTCGCACCTTGCGCTTGAAATGAGCCGCTGGACGTCATCCCAGATTTTTCCAGTCCCAGCAACCATTGCTGACCCTTGCCTTCTGTCTGGCTGCTGGATGCGCCTAAAGCAGCTTGACCCAAGGTTTGCCATGGCAGCGTCGTCACCATGCCGAGGCTGCCGCGCCGCAGCACGGCGGTGGCTTCGGCTTGACCTTCCAGCGTCAGTCGGTCGATGATGCCATGACGCCACAGACCGGCACCAAAGCCCGCGCCGTAGTCACTCTCCGTGGTGCCTAGGTTTCTGCGCACACGTCCGGTGGACAGATTCCAGTCGTTGAGTCCGGGTGCCAAAAGTTTAGGACTGGTAAAAAAGGATTGACTCACGACGGTTTCACGACCTAACAAATCGCGCACCACCAATCGTGTCTCGCCGTTGCCCGTTAGCACTGGCAAGTTCTCCAGCGCAAACGGGCCGGTCGGAACCGACGACACCTGCCGCAGCACATCGTTGACATACAGCTCCACGGTTGAGGGCGCGGACGATAAGCCATTGAGCGCGGGCTGCGGCTGTGTGACAAAGCCGGGACTCAGGACGTAGTTGCTGCCAAATTGAACGCCACCGAAATAAGTCTGCCGACCCAGCATCCCAAGACGGGTCATCCCATCACCCAGGCGAAGCGTTTGGTTGCTATCCGGAAAATTCCGGATGAAGCTGGTTTCCAGTCTCGCCCAATTTGAGGTGCCGCCCAGCGTTTGATCATTGGTCAGATTGCGACCTGCAAAACTACTGGTAAAAATCCCGTAGTCATTTGAGAACCCAAGCTCTCCGAGCATCCCTAGGCTTTCAAGTGAAGGCGCGTTTTTCAAGTAACTGCGGCTGTAGCTCGCGTCATAGTTCAAAAAAACACTCGGCATGGTCGGGTCGAGAATCAGCTTGGGACGCCGCTCTTGCGACAGCCTTGTTGCAGCGAAGGCGTCAGAGGAAAAAACAAGCGCGATTGATTGATTCTCAGCATCGATCTTGGCCTGAAAACCTGGTACTGAAGAGATGGCAAAGTAGGGGCTGCCGAACACGTTGATCGCCAAAGCATTGGCGCTGCGTTTGACCCGCCACTCGTCAAAAGCTTCTTGCGGTGCGTACAGCGTGCCAGCCCTTTCCGCAAAAACCCAAGCACCAGCTTTGGCGCCATTGACGGAGACGTCAAAAGGGCGCATCAGGTCGCGGCTCAATTCCGGTGTGGGCGAATACATGGCGCTGAGCCCAGCGCTCGCCGCCTCAACAGCGCCTGCAGTTGGGCACAGTCCCACTGCGATAACCGCTGCTAGGCAGTGGTACCGTGCCGGTGTCATCATTCAACTACTCTGGAATGGTGACGTCAAAGGTTTGTACGGCGCCGGTGTCCTGCCGGACCACCAGCTGGGCGGCACCGGCTGGAATCCTGTCACTTGACGGTGCCAACAAATCAAAACCACGACGGATGCCGGGCAGCACATAACCGCCAGCCTCTTTCGCTGCCAGCTGGATACCGTCTGAGCCCTTGAGCACAAAGTCAACCGGCTGCGCATAAGCATTGCCTTGGTTTTCACAGAAGGCGCGAATGGTGTTGGTCACGCCACGTTCTGTGGTGCACAGCAGTTCGCGTTTTGTGCCCGGCGGTGAAATGAAGATAGGCAATGAAAAGGCCATGGCGATTTGCAAATTCACGGCGCCTTCTGTGACTTGGGCTTCAGGGATTTCGCGCACGATGAGTCGGTAGGTCTGTTGTTCGCCGCTCTGTAACGGGCGCAACCTGGCCAAGCGCACGACTTGTCTTGAATGCGGTGGCAGCTTGAGGATGGGCGGCGAGAGGATCATGTCCTCACTCAGCTCTAGGTCGTCTTGTCCATCAGGTTTTTGCTTCCAATGGTAAATATCTGCTTGCATCACCAGCTCGGTATCACCTTCGTTGGTGAGGGTGATGGCTGTTGCGCGGTCGCGGGCAGTCATCTGAATGCGTACAGGGGAAACAGAAAACTGTCCAGCACTCGCCTGTGTTGTTGGAAATATCGAACTGAGTGCAGCACATGCAGACAGCACAAGTGCGCCTGCTTTGCGCAAGGGCAGTGCTCGGGTGTGTAGAGAATTCATACTTCGTTACCAACCTAAAGTGAGTTCAACGTATTCTTGGTTTGCGAGCTTGACGACTTTCCAGCCTGTGATGGTTCCGCTGTCTGTCAGGGCATCAATCTCACCAACGGCCTGCTCGCCGTTCTTGACCTGCAGCATGTAGCGATAAGCACCACCATTGACAGACTTGAAGCTCTCAGGCCCTGCGATGCCGACAACCGCACCGGTGGAGCAAACCACGGTGACGGTTGCGCCGTAATTGCCTGCGCCTGCACTGCTAGTACAAAAGACGCGAACCGGAGCGGAGACCGCCCCGGTCACGCGTATTTGCAACTCTGCCTGGGCCTGTCCTGCCTGCACATGCACCTGTAGCAAGGCGGTTAGCCCCACGCCAAGTGCAATTCCCACGCTCAGACAGCGAGCGAAGGAGTCAGGCAGTTTTGAGACCATGCTGGTGCTAAACCGGCTTTACGGTCAGTACGATACGGTCAAGGTGCGGGTCTGTGATGTTGTCCCACAGGCTTCGCTGACGGTGCCTAAGCCGGTACAACCTGCTTGGCCAGCGGGAATAGTGCCGGTGAAAACGTAGGAAAAGATATCAGGGGTTCCCGCCACGCCTGCAGTCGAAGCGGTCCCCGCCCCTCTAGATGAGGTTGAGGTTAATGTGTACGCCAAGCCCGCGAGCACACCGCCACCCGACGGGCTTGCACTGGCTGCCGCGTTACTCGCGTTAGTACCTGTATCAAAGATGGCGGTATTCATTGCAAGACCTCGCGTGCATTGAAAAGTGACGGTGGTAGTTTTCACTACTTCCGCCCCAAAGGCTTGGTAAACCCCAAAATCAATGTTGCTTGGTGTTGTGGTTCCTAAGATGCATCCTGAGGTGAGGGTGGCGTTAACGTTGAAGGGTGAACCCACTGAGCCTGCCGCATGCGCGTTGATAGCAGAAGCTAACCCTGCAGCAACAACAAGAGCGGTAACGATACGAAATTTCATGAACATTCTCCGAAAGTAAGTTAAGGGAACGTAAATTTAATTTACAAAGTTTTGGCTCGAATGCCTCATCAGATAGTTTTACGAATAATTACTCTTTTGGTAATGAATCTCTGCGGCATCTAAGAGTTTTCATGACGATGAGAATGCACAGGCGTGTCGACAACTGTCTGCTTCTAACGACTGAGAGTGATCGGTGTGAACCTGTGCACCTCGGCCCAGCGCTAACGAAAAAGCAAATCTGTGTTTCTCTAAATCTAACCACCAGTGAGTTCATCAGGGTGCGTCTTGGTCTTGGTTAGGTTCAACGCTCGGTTAAGTCACCCGCCTTGTGAAGCCCCACGTGTCAAACTGGCCTTCGGTCGCAAAGACGGATAGGGCATTTCTCGCTAATGCCGCGGTGCTTGAGCCCCAGTCAATAAGGGTATCCGCACGCCGAATGGCAGCATTCTGGATGGCCTTTAAAATGCCCAGCTCGGCGGTTTGGCTGCCGATGCTGGCTTGTCGGTAGCGTTCCGCTGCGGCATATTTTGTTTCAATCCGATGTCCGCTCCGGATACGACTTGTTTAGGTTTGCGTATGTCCCTCGAAGTCATTGAAGCCCAGACCGGTGAAAACCCGGTCGCTACGGTGTTGATCCTGCACGGCTTGGGTGCTGATGGGCGCGATTTTTTGCCGGTTGCCGAGCAGTTTGACCTGTCTGCGGTCGGCCCCGTCCGTTTTATATTTCCCAACGCACCCGTGATGCCGGTGACCATCAACGGCGGCTATCAAATGCCGGCTTGGTATGACATTTTGGGTGCCGATCTGACGCAGCGCCAAGACGAGGCGGGCATGCGCCATTCTCAGATGGCCATCGACGCACTGATTGAGCGTGAAAAGTCGCGAGGCATAGCGCCCGGCCGCATTGTGTTGGCTGGGTTTTCACAGGGCTGCGCCATGGCGCTCATGACGGGTCTGCGCCACCGTGACCGTTTGGCCGGCATCATCGCCATGTCGGGCTACCTGCCGCTGGCCGACAAAACGGCTGTCGAGCGCAGCGCTGCAAATCAGGACGTGCCGATCTTCATGGCGCATGGCACCCGTGACCCGGTGGTGATATTGCCGCGTGCAACGGCCTCTCGTGACCATTTGGAATCGCTTGGCTACGCTGTCGATTGGCATGACTACGAGATGGAACACTCGGTCTGCCAGGAAGAAATTGCCGATATGGAACAGTGGCTGCAGCGCGTGCTGGCCTGAAGCTCGCCTGTGGACGAGCTGTCGCTTGACCTTGGCCAGCAAAATTGGCCAGCCTGTGATAGCGTGCACTCAACCGAAAAATAAGAATCAGAGGAATCGAGAATATGACCCAGTTGCAGGCCAAGGCCGGACAGCTTTCGGATAATTTGCTGAAAGACCTGACACCCGCCCGGCTCAAAGGCATGGGCCGCGGGATTGAGAAGGAAAGCCTGCGCGCGCAACGCAGTGGTGCCCTGGCGCTGACCCCGCACCCTGCGGCGCTCGGCTCGGCCTTAACGCATCCCCACATCACCACCGACTTCAGTGAGTCGCAGCTTGAGCTGGTCACGGGTGTGCATCTTGACGCCGCCAGCGCGCTGGCCGAGTTGACCGAGATGCATCAGTTCACCTACCGCGAGATGCAAAAAGCCGGCGACGAGATGCTCTGGGTCTCGAGCATGCCCTGTGGTTTACCGACCGACGAAACCATTCCTATCGCGCGCTTTGGTTCGTCCAATGTGGGCCGCGCCAAAAGTATTTACCGCATGGGCTTGAGCCACCGCTATGGCCGCCGCATGCAGACGATTTCTGGCATTCACTACAACTGGTCTTTGCCGGGTGTGTCGAGCGAAGCGTATTTCGGTTTGATCCGTAACTTCAGGCGTCATGCGTTTTTGCTGCTGTACCTGTTTGGCGCTTCACCGGCGGTGTGTTCCAGTTTTGTGGCCGGGCGTCAGCATGAGCTGCAGACGTTATCGGCCAACACCCAATACATGCCGTATGGCACGTCGTTGCGCATGGGGCGACTGGGCTACCAAAGCGATGCGCAGTCTTCGCTGGCGGTCAGCTACAACAGCCTTGAAGGCTATGCCGCGTCTTTGGCTGATGCGCTGACTCGGCCTTATCCGGCGTATGAGGGGGTCGGCATTCGAAACCCGGGCGGTGACTACAACCAGCTCGGTGACACCTTGCTGCAAATTGAAAATGAGTTCTACGGCACCATCCGCCCGAAGCGCGTGATCTTCCCGGGCGAGCGGCCGTTGCATGCGCTGCGTGAGCGGGGCGTTGAATACATTGAAGTGCGGCTGATGGACCTCGACCCCTTTGTGCCGGTGGGCATCAAAGCCGAGACCATGGATTTTCTGGATGTGTTTCTGCTGCACTGTCTGCAGACCGACAGCCCGCCCGATTCACCGGCTGAAATTGCCGAGTTGGCGCGCAACCAGCACCGTACCGCGGCGCGTGGTCGTGAGCCAGGTTTGCAACTCGAACGCGATGGCCAAGAGGTCAGCTTGACGGTTTGGGGGACTGAGTTGGTGGCGGCTTGCGCGCCGCTGGCGGCCCAGCTCGACGCTTCGCATGAAACGGACCGCTACAGCCGGTCGCTGGCCGCTGCCAGCGCCGCATTGCAGCACCCCGAGACTTTGCCGTCAGCCCGTGTCCTGAACGCCATGCAAGGCTTTGACAACTCGTTTGTGGCGTTTGTGCGTGACCAGTCCGTCAAGACGCAAGCCTTGCTGTTGGACATGCCGTGGTCGCCCGAGCAGCAAGGCCGCTTGCTTCGCATGAGTGCTCAGTCGGTGGCGGATCAGAAAAAAATCGAAGCCGCTGACACCATGCCTTTTGAGATTTACCGCCAACAGTATTTGTCGGCGGCACGACTCGAAAAACCGGTGCGTGCACTGGCTGCGGTGGGCTAAAACACGACAGGACTTCTGTCCGAAACTTTTCGAGTATCCCCATAGAAAAAGGCTTCAAAACCGAAGTTTTGAAGCCTTTTGAGCTTGACTCAGCGCATGGCTGAGTCAGTGGGTTGGCAGGGCTTAGTAGCCGCCGCGACCGCCGCCGCCACCACCGTAGCCGCCACCGCCGGAACGATCGCCGCCGCCACCGTAGCCGCCACCGCCGGAACGATCGCCACCACCGTAGCCGCCACCGCCGCCGCCGAAGCCGCCAGTACGTGGAGGACGAGCCTCCATTGGACGAGCTTCGTTGACTGTGATACTACGGCCGCCGAGGGACTGACCGTTCATGCCGGCGATTGCGGCTTGTGCTTCGGCATCGCTGCCCATTTCCACAAAGCCAAAGCCCTTGGAGCGACCGGTGTCGCGTTCCATCATGACTTTTGCGCTGGTGATTGAACCAAACGCGCCGAAAGACTGTTGCAGATCTTCGTCACGCACTGTGTACGGCAGGTTGCCGACGTAAAGTTTATTGCCCATGGGGACTCCTCAAAAATACATAAAACAAAAGCGATGGGGTCCCGAAAGCACAACAAATCTTCAAACGTACCGCTGTAGCGCGCGAAACTGACCGATCACCTAACCACTGCAAGTGTTTAACCACTTGCAACCCCTGATTATGCGTCAAGGAGCGGAGTTTTCCCGCTTCTGTAGTCCAAACGGCGATATAGACCCAAAAAGCCCGAAATTCAGAGATTAAGCTCACTTGGCCGTACCGAGCTTTTTAGCAAGGATGCCGGCTTTCTCGTATTCGTCTTTGATGTCCGCAGCGAATTTTTCATTCGTCACACTGATGGGTTGCGCCCCGAGCGTCACCAGCCTGGTCTTGACTTCCGGGGCCAACATGGCGTTTTGAATCATCGTTTGCAAAGATGCAACGACCGCGGCAGGCGTATTGGCGGGAGCCACAAAGCCGTACCAAACCGGTGTAGGCACGTAATCGGGTGCGCTGAATTCGTCAGAAATAGCTGGTACGTCTGGCAGTTGCGGCGAGCGGCGTGTGTCAAACACGGCCAAGCCCCGCGCACGGCCAGACTGAATATGCGCCTGCACCAGCGGCACGACCACAGGGAACAAGGGTAGTTGGCCGCCAATCAAGTCGTTCATGGCCTGTGCCGTGCTTTTGTAGGGGATTTCGAGGACGTCAATCCCTGCCGCCTGCTTGAAGATTTCCATCTCTTGTTGGCTGATGGTGCCGGCACCTGATGAGCCATAGCTGAGCTTGCCCGGGTTGGCCTTGGCGTAGGCAATCAACTCCTTGAGGCTGTTGATTTTTAAGCTGGGGGTAACCGCGAGCACCAGTGGAATCACGGCAATCTTGGCCACGGGCACAAAGTCTTTCACAGGGTCGTACTGCGGTTTGGTGCTTTGGCTTGGCACGATCGTCATGGGGTTAGCGGCGATGAGGATGGTGTAGCCATCTGGTGCGGCCTTGACCACAGACAGGGTGCCAATCAAACTGCCGCCCCCTTCTTTGTTTTCAATGATGACCGGGTTACCCGTTTTTTCGGTGATGTTTTGTGCAATGGTGCGTGCTAGCGCGTCGCTGCCTGTGCCAGCCGAGTACGGCACCACGATCTTGATGACGCGGCTAGGGAAGGCCGTTTGCGCTTGCACCGTGCAGCCGAGTAGCCAACTTGCCGCGAAGGCCACGCTGGCTTTTCGAAATAGCCGCCCGCGTGCGGACGTGGGTGTTGAAAAACGATGAAAATTAAATGTCATGTTGTCTCCTCGGGTGGTTGTTTGGCGCTGTTAGATCACTTCATCCAAGCTATAAATGTCGTCACGCTCTAAATCCGAAAATACCTGCAAATTCCTTTTAAAAATAGCCATTCTGTTGGGCCGTCAGGATGTCTGCAGGACTCAGCCATGGATTCAAAATGTCTTCAGCGTCCTCGGCATTCCAGGGTCTGAAGGGCAGGGGTGTCGCCGGGACTGTTCGGCTAAATCGAGGTGCTGGGGCCGGTTGTGTGACGCCGTCAACGTCGACATAGGTGGCGCGCTCTTGAAGGTGCGGATGTTGAGGCGCTTCGTCTAGTGTGAGCACCGGTGCAAAGCAAGACTCAGTCCCTTCGAACAGGCGAGTCCACTCGTCGCGGGTCTTGGTCTTGAACCTTTTTCCAATGTTGACTTTGACGGCCGGCCAAGTCTCTTTTTTCCATTGGTCAGCGAGCAGCACGTCAAGTCCCAAAATCTGCAAAGCTTGTGCGTAAAACTTCTTTTCAACAGCACCCAGAGAGACCCATTGGCCGTCAGCACATTCGTACACATCGTAAAACGGCGCGCCTGAATCCGTGATGTTGGTGCCGCGTTCGGTGGTCATCATGCCCGCCGCAAAGGTGCCATGAGGCTGCGTCATCAAAGACGCGACGCCGTCGACGATAGCGGCATCGACCACTTGGCCTTGTCCTGAGGATTTCATCTCATGCATCGCAGCCAAAATACCCATGACCAAGTACAGGGAACCCCCGGCAAAATCACCGACTAAATTGATCGGCACGGATGGTGGCTGTCCAGCGCGCCCCATGGCGTGTAGCGCACCCGTGAGGGCGATGTAGTTGATGTCGTGTCCGACCGTTTGCGCCAATGGGCCGTCTTGTCCCCAGCCCGTGATGCGCCCATAAATGAGCTTTGGATTTTTTTTAAGACACACAGTGGGACCCAGCCCTAGCCGTTCAGTGACACCCGGTCTGAATCCCTCAATCAATACATCTGAACGCGCGATCAAGTCCAGCACAAATTCAACCGATGGCGGGTGCTTCAAGTCGACGGGCACAGAGCGTCGATTGCGCAACAACAGGTCGAAACGCATGGGTCGCGGCACCCCGAGGGAGGCGGGTTCTTTTCGGTCGATACGCAAGACTGTCGCGCCCAGATCAGCTAACAGCATGGCAGCCATTGGACCGGGCCCAATGCTTGCCAGCTCGATGACTTTCAAGCCATGTAGAGGGCCCATGTTAATTAGAACGGTGCAAATTCTTTGCCGAGCAAATCGCGGGCGATGATGCCCAAGTGGACTTCACGTGGTCCGTCTGCGGACTCCATCCCCAAGCAATCGCGCAGGCGTTGTTCATGTGGCAAATCCTTGGCCCAGCCGTAGTGGCCGTTTAACCGCATGCAGGTGTAAAGCACTTCGTTAGCGGTCTTCACGCCCCACCATTTCGCCATGGATGACTCCGCATCGTGACGCTTGCCTTGGTCTTTCAGCGACAGGGCGCGGTAGCACAGCAAACGTGCGGCTTCGAGCTTGGTGGCTTCGGTGGCCAGTTCGTTGGCGACACCCTGCCATTTGGATGCAGATTTCCCCATGATCTGGCGCGTCTTGAGGTATTCCATGGTTTCTTCTAGCGACTTCTGTGCAGCGCCGATACAGGCGAGCGGCACGAAGTTGCGGTTGTAGCCAATGATGGTCATGGCCCAGATGAAACCTTCGTTTTCTTTGCCGATCATGTTGCGCGCAGGGATACGCACATTGTCGAAAAAGAAACTGCCGCCGCGGTCTAGTCGTTGGCCCATGCGTTCGAAGTTGGACGTCGAGACGCCGGGCGTGTCGGTTGGCACCAGGAAAAACGACAAGCCGCGGGGTCCGGGGCCTCCGGTACGTGCCGAAACAAACACCACTTTTGAAACGCCCGTGAAGGTGATGCTGGTTTTCTCGCCGTTCAGAATGTAGTCGTCACCGTCTTTGACTGCCTTGGTCGTGATGTTGCCTGCATCTGCGCCACCGCGTGGTTCAGTGAAGGCCAGCGACATCATCTCGCCATTCGCAATGCGGGGAATCCACTCGGCTTGCAGGTCGGGGTGCATGGAGGACGCCATCTCGCCCAAGTGGATGGCGTTAGAGATGATGTATCGAATCTGGTGGTCGCAGCGGCCAATTTCTTCACACACAATGCCGCAGTCCACAAAGGAGTAGCCCTGACCGCCGTAAGCTTCAGGCAGACGCAGGCGCAGCAACCCCATGTTGACGAGTTTGTCGATGAAGTCCTTGGACAAGAACTCACCCGTCCGGTCCCAACGCTGGTAGTTGGGCATCAGTTCGGCCTCTGCGTATTTGCGCACCGAGTCGCGAATGGCCACTTGATCTTCAGTTAAATCGAAGTTCATTTATCTTCTCCTTGTGTTGACGGTTTAGTTGATGTCGTTGGTTTTGAAATACGGGCCTGTGATGGGCTGGGTCCATGGGAAAGAACCTTCATGGGCATAGGCTTGTGACCCAAACTTGAAGTGCTTCACGGCTTCGAGACTTTCGATGCCGGGCATGTTGGGGTCGTAAAAGTCCTCAGGCTTGGTGGGGCGGGGACCTGCCTTGGCGACATAACCGTAAGCCGGTCTGCCAATAATTTTTTCGAGCATCCACACACAGTCGATGATCTTGTCCAGATCAACGCCGGTATCGATGCCCATGCCCTCAAGCATGTGCATGACGTCTTCGGTGGCGGCCATGCCTGAGGCCCGGCCATTGCCTCCGAATTGACCGCCGCCAATGCCTCCCAGCGTGCCTTCAAGAATTAGCGTGTCGGACTTGTCAAGCGTTCGCAAAGCGGCATAGATGGACGGCAATGCCATGCCGCGTGCGTTGTGCATGTGCAGTTGAAACTGATGCACGACGGGCCAGCGGCGTTTGATTTCCGCCAAGTCTTCTTCCATCTCGTGCGGCAAGCACCAACTTTGTGAGTCATGCAAGCCAATTTCTTCAATGGCAATACCGGCATCGCTGAGCAAGGCGATCTGCTTTTCGAGAAATGAAAAGCGGTAGCGCTTGGAAAACTTTCCCATGAAGTTAGAGCCCCAAGCGGAACCGATGCCGATCCTGGCTTTTCGGATGCCGCGTGCCCGGGCATCTTGAATGGCCTTTGGCCAAGCGTCCATGATCTGCTCGATTGAACGGTTGACGTTACGGCGCTGGTGCACATCACAGATGTCTAGAAACACCGTGAAGATATCTTCTTCAACCGTCAATGGCGGGGCGTGTTGCTCGGCGAGTTTGCGGGCTTTTTGGTTGTGAATGTAGGGCAGGTACATCACACCGGGTTTGGGGTGAAACTTGTCGAGCAACTCCACAAAGCAGGCCATTTGCGGCACAAACTTGGCGCTGACAAAAGCACCCAACGTGATGCGCTTGAGGCCCGTCTCAGACAGTGCGTCGAGGAAGTCAATCCGGGCTTGTAAAGGGATGCCCACATCTTCGATGCCGAAGCCTTCTCGCATCACTTCTTCGTTGTAAATAACCGTTGGCCAATTCACAGATGTACTCCCGGCTGGCGTTGTTAAATCGACTGCAACACGCAAGTTTTAATTGTCTACCTATTATGTTTTTGGCGGGTCATGCCGTCAACTATTCTTTGCAATCCCACCGTCAGTTAATGTCTAAAGAGTGGGGTAGCTCAGCGGCCAACGATGCCGCGGCTGCGCAGATCCGCCATCACCCCGTCTGGCAATTGCAGTTCGCCCTGAAGCACGGCTTCGGTGGACTCGCCCAAGCGCTGACCCGGCCAACGGAGCATGCCTGGCATGCGAGATAAGCGCGGCACGGGAGCTGTTAGGCAGACATCTCCGCGGTCGCTGTCCGGGATGTCCACGAAGTTACCCCGCGACAGAACCTGCGGGTGATTCATCAAGTCGGCGATGCTTTGGATCTTGACCGCTGGTACATCGGCATCTTGGAACGCTTGGATGACTTCGTCGGTGCTGCGTTGTTGCATCCAAGTGTTGATGACGTCGTCGATGAGCTTGCGATGCGTCACGCGGTCTTTATTCAGTTTGAACATCGGCATGTCAGGCATGTCCGGGCGCCCGACAACGGCCATCAGTCGCGTGAAGACCCTGTCACCTGTGCCACTGACAAATATCCATTCTTTGCTGCCCGTCAGATAAGCCCCGCCTGGCGAAACATAGTCTGGTGTATTGCCCGTGCGCTCCGTCACCTTGCCTTCACGGCTGTAACGCATGGGGATGTCCTTCAAGAAAGGAATCATGGTTTCATACAGCGCCAAATCAATGTCGTTGCCGACACTGTCTTTGTGCATCACTTTGCCGAGCATCGCTGTGACGGCACCGAAGGCCGCCCACAAACCTGCATTGAAATCGCACACTGGCAGGCCGGCCTGTTGCGGTGCTGTGTCTTTTTCGCCTGTGAGGTAGGCCAGTCCGGAGAAGGCTTGTGCATTGCGGTCGAAGCCTGGTACGTCGCGCCATGGGCCATCTTGGCCGTAGCCGCTGATGTGCACCACGATGATGTCTTTGCGCCTTGCCTTGAGCCATTCGGGCGTGATACCCCAGCGGTTCAGCGTGCCCGGGCGAAAGTTCTCGATCAGTATGTCCGCCGTCTCCACCAATCGCCCAAGGATTTCGCGCCCCTCTGGTGTGCGAATGTCGAGCGCTACGGAGCGTTTATTACGCCCAATCGAAGACCACCAATAGCTCGTATCGCCACCTTCCGGAAAAGAGCCTAGCGTGCGCATCGGGTCACCTTCATTGGGCAGCTCTATCTTGAGAACATCCGCACCAAAGTCTGCTAGCAGGGTCGCTGCGAAAGGTGCAGACAGAAAGGTTCCGAGTTCGATCACCCGTACCCCTTGAAGGGCAGAAACAGACCTGACCTTGTCCGCGACTGGGTGTTGTTCTGTCTCTGTTGTGGGTGTCATGTTGGAATTTATTTCCGTGTTTTTGTCTCAATTCTTATTGTATAACTCATTAAAAATTTTAGGTAAATTAAAAACTGTAGATTCAGGCATTGACTAGGTCAGTGCCTTCGCGACGGGCTGCACCGGAGTGCTGCAACTCATCGATCAGGGTGTCTAGCCAATCAAAAGCCGGCACAGACGCAAAAAAGCGACTTCGAACCAGCTCAAAATAAGGCGTGCCGAGCGCCCAGTCACGGAACACTTGAATGTCTTGTTGTTGCACCTCAAGCAATTTAAATTTGAGCAAAACCTTGGCTGCGTGGCGGGCGTGCTTGATCGGATTGGCTGCGAACGCGTCCAATCGCGTCCGTGCACGCTCGAGAACAGTTTCTGAATAAGGAAACACCCTGCCGTGTCCAGGGATCACCGTGATGGGCGCGAGCTGTGCAATCAGGTTCAGCGTTGCGCCCACCGCCTCAAAAGCGTCATCGCCTTCCAACTCGGGGAAGACGACACCGAAACCGTTTTCCCACAGTGCATCAGCGGAGATGAGCGTTCGAGACACCGATTCGAAGAGGATTACGGCGTTTGGGTCATGGCCCGGTGCCGCATGGATTTGCCAAGTGTGCTCGCCGAGCTGAATCTCTTGGCCTGGAATGAGCAGGCCTTGATAGACAAACCGAGGACATTGTTGGCCAGTGGGCACGTGACTCAGTGTGACGGGATCCCAGTCTTTTATGGCAGAGGCATGACCGGGTGGAATCAGTGTTTGCACCAGCGGATAGTTCGCTTGCAATGCGGCGTTACCTCCGCAATGGTCGCTGTGCAAGTGGGTGTTCAACAAGTAGTTGAGCGGTGCGTCAGCCAGTGCCGCTTGCACCAACGCAACGGTCTGCGCTGAGTGCGTGCAATAGCCGCTGTCGATGACCGCTGCGTTGTATGGGCCTGTGGCGATCACCATGTTGGCTGACAACCAGCCCCGTTCAATCACCTGCACACCAGGCGGCAATGCGTATTTATTAGCCATGGTCACATGATTCAAGGTCTATCTGCGGAATGCGAACGTATTTGGAAAACGCGTGAGGCGCTTTGATAAATCATCAGAGAATTCTACGTAGTTCCAACTCTTACTTAGCCGTGCCTAAGGTCTTGGCCAGATTGGATGACTTCTCGTATTCGTTCTTGATTTCAAGTTTGAATTGCTCAGTCGTCGCCGGCAGAAGCTGGGCGCCGAGTGAGACCAGTCGTGCATTGACTTCCGGCGAGGCCATGGCATTTTGAATCATGGTGCCCAGCGCAGCAACGATGTCCGGCGGTGTTTTGGCCGGAGCCACAAAGCCATACCAAACGGGCGTGGCAACGTAGCCGGGCACGCTGACTTCTTCGGTCATAGCCGGCACGTCTGGCATTTGCGGCGAGCGCTGCTTGTCGAAGATCGCGATACCTTTGGCGCGACCAGACTTAAGGTGTTGCAACACCAGCGGGCCGACGGCGGGGAACAGGGTGAGTTGCCCGCCAATCAGGTCGGTCATGGCCTGAGCCGTATTTTTGTAGGGGATTTCGACAACGTCGATGCCCACGGCCTGCTTGAACAGTTCCATTTCATTTTGCGAAGGGCCTGGGCCGGAGGTGCCGTAGTTGAGTTTTCCGGGATTGGCTTTGGCGTAGGCGATCAGGTCCTTGACGGTGTTGATCTTCAGGCTGGGGGTGGCCGCGAGTACCAGCGGAATGGCTGCGACTTTGACGATGGGTGAAAAGTCGGTGACTGGGTTGTAGGGTGGAGTGAGCTTCTGGCTGGGCAGGATCACCAGCGTGTTGGCCGCCATCAAGATGGTGTAACCGTCAGGTGCTGCCTTGGCCACGGCGAGTGTGCCAATCAGGCTGCCGGCACCTTCTCGATTTTCAATGATGACCGGATGACCCGTTTTTTCGGTGATGTTTTGCCCAATCGTGCGGGCCAGTGTGTCACTGCCAGTGCCAGTCGAGTAAGGCACCACGATTTTGATGGGCTTATTGGGGAAGGCGCCCTGTGCTTGTACCAGCGTGCTCAGCGCAAGCATGGCACCGGCACTTGCTGCGGTCATCCAGCGACTCAGCTGTCGCCTCTTTGGGGCTTCGGTCGTTGCCTTCATGGCGTTGAACGGCGAGTGTTTCATGTTGTCTCCAGAGGCGCTGCCTGCAGGTCTCGACAGCGTATTAACGGGTGAAGATTAACCTTGTGTGTCCCTTGATTAGGGAGTTTCTCGAGTCTGTAGTAACGCGAAAAAAGTCTAACAGGTAGACAATTAGAAGCAAGCGGGTTAGCATCAATAATGCTGACTTTTAGTGAAATTTTTGCAAGGAGCGGCGTACCGAACCGGAGAATTTGTGCAAACGCATGCGTTAAATAACGGCCACTTGACAGCTGGTCCTTCGCCTCGTCAAGTCCCCGCGAAGTCGTCGCTGGAGGCGTATAACTTGGCAGACTTGCGACAGCAGGCGCGCAAAATTTTGCCTAAAGGACTGTTCGAATTTGTCGACAGAGGCACTGAAAATGAGTTGGCGCTCTGCACCTTGCGGGCCGCACTGGACCGCGTGATGTTTCGCCCGCATGTGTTTGTCGACGTATCAGCGCGCACCATCAACACCGAGTTTTTTGGCAAACCCAGCGCGATGCCTTTGGCGGTGGCGCCCACCGGGGCCGCCGGCCTATTGTGGTTTGACGGCGAGATCGAAGTGGCTAAGGCCGCTGAAAACATGGGCGTGCCCTTCATCTTGTCGACAGCGTCTATCGTCTCCATGGAGCGAGTGGCCGCTGAGGCAGGTGGGCGCTTGTGGTTTCAGCTTTACATGTGGTCTGACCGTAATTTGTCAATGGAGCTCGTCGACCGTGCCAAGGCCTCTGGGTATGAGGCTTTGATCGTCACCGCGGACACACCGGTCTCTCCCAATCGCGAGTACAACAAACACAACGGCTTTTCGCTGCCCATGCGTATTTCACGTCGAAATGTGTTGGATGTTGCCGTGCATCCCCGCTGGTTTTTGAATGTGCTGGCGCGTTATTTGATGCGTTCGGGCGTCCCTGCGCTTGAAAACTACCCGGCCAGCATGCGCGTGCGTTTAGACGAGGCGCAAACGCCGTTCAAATGTGACTCGCTCAATTGGGATGACTTGCGGCAGCTTCGAAAAAAATGGAATGGGCCACTGATTGTCAAAGGCATCTTGCGCGCCGATGACGCGGTTCGGGCTTATGAATGCGGGGCTGATGCCATCGTCGTGTCAAACCATGGAGGACGGAATCTGGATGCTTCTGTGCCGCCTTTCACGGTACTGCCTGAAATCATCGACACGCTGACCAAGCGCATGGACGTCTGGGTTGACGGCGGCATGAGCCGTGGCAGCGACGTGGTCAAAGCCATCGCCATGGGCGCCAAGGGTGCGCTGGTGGGGCGCGGCCCTTTGTGGGGTGTGGCTTGCGATGGCGAGCCCGGCGCCCGCCTGGCACTGCAGATCTACAAGGACGAGATTGACCGTGTCATGGCGTACGTTGGTGCCAGCAGCGTGTCCGCATTGGATCGCGACCTGCTGCATCTGGCGTGAGTCAGTCACTGCCTCGGTGTTTAGGCTTTTCAAGGGCGGGCTGTGTGCTACGCTTTAATCCCACTTTTACAACGCAACCTTTGTGTCAAGACCTTATGACGATGAATGCCAGTGACCGCGTCAAGGGCCTCAAAACAGCCGCTCAAAAACCGATCAAATCGACCAAACGTCCCAAGGCTGCGGAGGTGGTTGCCGCTGAATTACGCCATCAAATTGTGACGGGCAGACTCAAGCCTGGTGACAAGTTGCACCCCGAAAACGTGCTTCAAACCGAGTTCAATATCTCTCGCCCCACGCTGCGAGAAGCGCTGCGTTTGCTGGAGTCAGAATCGTTAATTTCCATCACTCGGGGCAAGTACGGCGGTTCGCGGGTGACCTCGGTTGACTTGGGCGCAGCCGCACGTCAGGTCGGTGTATTTCTGCAAATTGAAGGCACGACGCTAGAGGACGTGTGGCTGGCCAGAACCATCATCGAACCACCCGCGGCAGGTTTGATGGCCGCTCAGAAAAATGCGGTTGCTTTAGCTGCCTTGGAAGCTAACATTGCAGCGGCCCAAGAGGTCGCGCAAAGCGACCCCATTCGTTATGCCGACTTGAGTGCTCAATTCTCGATTCTCATCACACAGAACTGCGGCAATAAAACGATTCAGCTTTTGTCCGCGCTGATCTACGACATCATCCGCAAACAGCACGAACACATCACCGAGCGCACCTTGGCCAAGGCCGGTGTCGACAAGTTGCGCCAAGACAGCATTCGCAGCCGGATAGAGGTTGTGAAATTGATGCGCAACAGCACACCGGCCGCTGTAGAGACGTTCTGGCGTGCGCACCTGTTGCACATGCGCGATCTGGTCATGAGCGCCTACAAAACACCGATGACCATTGAGGTTTTGAATGGACCCGTTGGCAAGGTCCGGCCCGTGGGCAACGTCAAACGCGCAGACCTTTAAATTATCCGCACCAGTCAACTTTCGGGATCACTTGTATGACAGAAGCTTCGATGACGCCTCCCTTTTCAGTCTTACGCTTAGACCTCCCCTTGGATGCCCAGACGTTTGACAGCTTGATTCGCAGTCATGACAACATGAGCCTGCAAGTGCGCAAGTCGCAAGGTGAAGATGAGGCAGTACGTCGGGCCATGGCGACGATGCACGCCTACCACGTGTCCTCAGCGAAGGATGATTTGCCGGATGTTTGGCGCGTCAATGAAGCCTTGCTCAAAGGCAGCCCCAACTTGTTGGCTGTGTCGACTTACGGTGCCGGTTACGACACGGTGGATGTCCCGGCCTGCACCCGTGCTGGTGTGTGTGTATTCAATCAGACAGGCAGCAATGCGCGCGCTGTGGCCGAGCACACTTTAGGGATGATGCTGGGTTTGGCCAAGCGCTTGACGGAAGCGGACAGGCGCTTGCGCCGTGGCGATCATTTCACGCGCGCAGAAGGCATGGGTTTTGAGCTTCATGGCCGCACTTTGGGTTTAGTGGGGATTGGCTACATTGGAACGCTGGTGGCGCAATTGGCCCGCGCTTTCGGCATGACGGTGATCGCTCATGACCCGTTCTTGAGTGCACAGACTATTGACGAGCGTGGCGCGACATCGGTGACGTTAGATGAGTTGCTGTTGCAGTCCGATGTTGTCTCTGTTCACTGTCCCCGCGATGACCAAACGCTGGGGATGTTCAACGCCAGTACTTTTGCGGCCATGAAGCCGGGCGCCTTGTTTGTGACGACGGCGCGAGGTGGCATTCATGACGAGGCGGCTCTGTATGACGCCTTGCACTCAGGACATTTGCGCGGTGCCGGTTTGGACGTTTGGGTGATTGAGCCGCCAGCGGCCAGTCACCCGCTGCTCAGTCTCGATCAGGTGATTGCTACGCACCACACCGCCGGCGTTAGCAAAGACGCTCGTGTGCAAATGGCGACGATGGCTGCAACTCAGTTGGCGCAGGTGGCGCTGGGCGAGCCGCCATCGCGCTTGATCAACCCCGAGGTGTGGCCCGAGTTTGTCAAGCGTTTTGAGCCGCTGATGGACCGGCCGGCTTCGCCGCTCAATCCAGCTTAGCGCCAGACAAGCGAACGATCTCTTTCCACTTGACGCGCTCAGCAGCTGCAAACGCAGCAGTCTCTTGCGGCGTCGAATGCACCGCTTTGGCACCGATCGTCATGAAGCGTTCCTTCATGGCTGGCTGGCTCAAAATTTCTTGAACTGCTTTTGACAGCTGCGCAGTGATCGCGGCTGGCGTGCCGGCGGGCATGACGAAGGCCCCCCAGGAGGTGATCACGAAGTCAGGCAAGCCGACCTCCGCCATGGTCGGAACCTGCGGCAGGGTCGGCCACCGGTCGACTGAAGTCACGGCCAGAGCCCGCGCTTTTCCGGCGCGAATCAAGGGGACGTAGCTGGCGACGTTGTCAATCGCAAAGTCAACCGTGCGGCCGACGACTTCGATGGTGGCCGAGCTGCGGAAGGGCACATGAACGCCTTGGATACCGGTTCGTTTGGCAAACAACTCGCCCGCTAAATGGGGTGTGGTCCCAACCCCGGACGAGCTGAAGGTGACGCCTTTGGGTTGCTCCTTGGCCCAGGCGATAAATTCCTTCATGTTCTTGGCGGGGTGTTCCGCTGAGACGACCACCACGTTGCAGTTTTCCCAGATAGTGGAGACGTAAGCGAAATCTTTGGCGGGGTCGTAGCCTGCGTTGGCGTACAAAAACTGGTTGATCGACAAGGTGCCAATGGTGGCTGATGCGATGGCATAGCCGTCTGGCGGTGAGTTCATCACATTGAGCATGCCGATATTGCCGCCCGCGCCGGTTTTGTTTTCGACGAGGAAAGTCTGGTTGAAATAGGCCTGCAGCTTTTCACCCAAGAGTCGGGTCAGGGTGTCCGACGCGCCGCCGACACCGAACAACACAACGATGCGCACCGGCTTGGCTGGCCAAGCACCTTGGGCCATGACGTTCAGGCAGCTCAGGCCCCACATTGCGGCGGCCCCCTTTAAAACTTCCCGACGGTCCATACGCACTCCCGAATTGATAACTTGTTAAATTTACCGTTAAAGATTCAATCGTACCAATCGGTAGATTTATTGGGCTAATGGGTAACCCTGATGATCGAACACAAGCAGACATCCTCATGACCGAAAATACCTTGCACCATGACTGACTTCAACGCTCCCCACTCCCCGCGAACGCCGCACGCCGTCGCACGCCTACGCAGCGCCCGCATCGCGCGCAGTTCAAAACCGTTTCTTGCTCGTGGGGGTTCGCGTTTGGTGCATTGCACGGGTTGCCGCCTGGTGGTTTCTCATTGCCTGTGCGCCTTGCGCCCAGACGTGCCGACGCAGGCTGGGGTGTGTTTGATCATGTGTGACATTGAGCCGCTCAAGCCGAGCAACACAGGCTGGTTGATTGCCGACGTGGTGACAGATACAGCCGCCTTTGGCTGGGCGCGCACCGAAGTTGACCCCGCGTTGTTGGCCATGTTGGCTGACCCGCAATGGCAGCCCTACCTGGTATTTCCGGGCGAGTTTGTGGCAGCCGATCGGGTGGTGACCGACGTGTCGCTACAAACCGGCAAGCGAGCGCTGTTTGTATTGCTCGACGCCACTTGGCCTGAGGCCCGCAAGATGTTTCGCAAGAGCCCGTACCTAAACCACTTGCCGGTGCTCAGCTTGCAGCCGGAGCAACTCTCACGCTATCGCCTGCGCCGCTCCAAACGTGAGGACCATTTCTGCACGTCTGAGGTGGCTGCGTTGTGCATGGAACTGGCCGGAGAGTCCCACGCAGCGCAATCACTCGAGGCTTATTTGGATGTGTTCACCAACCACTATTTGCAAGCCAAGCAGCAGATGCCCATCGACATGGAGGACGATGTGCATCTGCGCCTGCAGGGCTTGCGCGGTTGAGGTGGACCTTACGCGACGGTGAGCTGCTCGCCAATCGGCAACCGGCGGATGCGTTTGCCGGTGGCGGCAAAGATCGCATTGCACAGGGCTGGCGCGATCGGCGGCAGACCGGGTTCGCCCACGCCGCCTGGGGCGACGCTGTAGTCGGCTGGCGCGAAGTGCACACGAATATCCCGAGGCGATTCGTTAAGACGCAGCATCGCATAGTCGTTGAAGTTGCTTTGCACCACCTTGCCGTCCTTGAACGTGATTTCTCCATGCTTCGCCAAGCCCAGCCCCATGATGACGGCGCCTTCGAGTTGCGACCGGATGCGCTCGGGATTGACCTGCGGTCCACAGTCCACCGCTGAGTCGACAGCGATGACACGCAGAGCCCCTTTGGCGTCCACTTCGACCTCAATCACGGTGGCGACGTAGCTCATGAACGAATAAGCGACGGCGATACCCAGCCCGCGGCCCTTGGGCATTTTGCGGCCCCATTTGGCACCTTCAGCCGCCATCCGAACGACCCGTGCCATGCGGCCTGTGTCGATCGGATAACGCTCTGGGGACTCGCCATAGTTGGTGTGATCCGACAGCGTGCCCGGGTCAATTCGGCGGGCAGGCCCGATCAATTCCAGCAGGTAGTCTTTCGGGTCGCGCTTGGCTGCAGCCGCCAACTCACCGACAAAACTCTGCACGGCAAAGGCGTGCGGAATGTTGTAGACCGAACGGAACCAGCCGATGCGCGTGTGGGCTTGCGCTTCGGGTGTTTCGATGCGGACGTTAGGGATCATGAACGGCACGTTGATGGCCGTCATGCCCATCTCGCCGGCGTTCTGCATCTTGGCACCGAGCGCAAAGGTCGAGCCAATGGACGGTGCTGCCGAGCGGTGCAGCCAAGCAGTGGGTTTGCCCTTGGCATCGAGCGCGCTTTCCATGTGTTCCAGGGCTACTGTATGAAAGTAATCGTGGTGGATGTCGTCTTCGCGCGTCCATTGCAGTTTGACTGCTTTTCCGCCCATGGCTTGTGACACCAAGGCGGCTTCAGCGACGAAGTCGAACATGGACTTGCGACCAAAGCCACCGCCCAGCAAGGTCACGTTCAAGGTGACTTGCTCGGGCTTAAAGCCCAATTTTTTGGCTACAAAATCGCGGGCACCCTGTGGTGCCTGTGTCGGCGCCCAGATCTCGCAGTGATTGTCAACAATGCGGACGGTCGCCACAGGTGGCTCCATCGTGGCATGTCCCAGATGGGGCAGGTAGTATTCAGCCTCCACGCGCCGTGTGGCTTTGGCCAGTACAGCGGTCACGTCGCCATCGTTACGCAACGCTTTGGCGGGTTGGCGGGCCGAGGCCTCCAGCGTCGCCTTGTACGCTTCTGAGTCGTAACTCGCATGTGGGCCGTCTTCCCACTCAATCTCTAAAGCTTCGCGCCCCTTGATGGCTGACCATGTATTGCTGGCGACCACCGCAACACCACCCATGGGGTTGTGGTTGGCTGGTAAGGGGGTGCTTTTCAGTTCAAAGACGCGCAACACGCCCGGTACTTTCAAGGCTTTGACGGCATCGAAACGCTTGAGTTTGCCGCCCATCACAGGCGGCCGAGCCACCACGGCGTAAACCATGCCGTCAAGTCGAATGTCGATACCGAAGGTGGCCCGACCGCGCACGATGTCCGAGCCGTCGATCAGTGGCGTAGTGCTCTTGCCGATGTACCGAAACTGTGCCGGTTTTTTGAATTTCAGGCTGGCACGGGATGGGACAGGCAGGGCAGCTGCGGCCAGTGCAACGTCTCCAAAGCCTAGCTTGCGGCCTGTGGGCACGTGTACCAGTTCGTGCAGGCGGGCCTGCACTTCGCTGGCCGGTACTTTCCAGCGGGCTGCAGCAGCGGCTTCGAGCATGGCGCGTGCGGCGGCTCCGACGCGGCGCAGCGGCTCCATCGAGTGGCGCAGACTGCGTGAGCCATCGGTGTCCTGGCTGCCGTAGCGGGCCTCGTCGCCAAGCGCTTGCACCACTTTGACGCGCTTCATATCAGCTTCAAGTTCATCGGCCACCACCATGGGGATGCTGGTGCGCACACCTTGGCCCATCTCGGACCGATGGCACACCACGGAGACCACGCCTGCGGCATCAATCGAGACAAAAACGAGGGGATCGTCGACCAGACCACCCGGCATCTTGTCGCCACCGAACTTGACCGGTTCAGCGGCTGCGGCAGTCTGCGCGAAGACATTGCCAGTCTGGCCAACGGCCAAGATCAAACCACCAGCGCCCATGCTTTTCAGCCAGTTCCGGCGAGCTGTGTTTTCGAGGTTGAGGGTGTTGTTCATGCTTTGGCTCCGAGTTGCGCCGAGACCTGCTTGATGGCGGTGCGGATGCGGGTGTAGGTGCCGCAGCGGCAAATATTGCCACTCATGGCGTCGTCGATTTCGCTGTCTGTCGGCTTGGGATTGCTTTTGAGCAGTGCGACTGCTGACATCACTTGGCCGCCCTGGCAATAGCCGCATTGCGGCACGTTGGCCGCCATCCACGCGGCCTGTACGGCGGCCCCCAGTGGCTGATCTTCCATGTGTTCAATGGTGGTGATGCGCTGGCCGACAGCGGCAGACACCGGTGTGACGCAAGAGCGCACAGCAGCGTCGCCCATGTGCACGGTGCAAGCGCCGCAGAGCCCGGCACCGCAGCCAAATTTGGTCCCCATCATGCCGAGTTCGTCGCGAAGTGCCCAGAGCAGAGGCATGTCCGGCGGTACATCGACATTGACTTTTCGATTATTGATATCAAGCGTGATCATGTTGTTGGAGGTCCTGTGAGTGAATCAACTAAAAAGTAGTACGGGGTAGTTAAACACCATGGGGATAACCCTTCATTTATGTATGGAAATATGTGAAAAGTCCGCTATGGCCGTTTGAGTTAGCCGTCCGTACTGGCTTTGACGCACATCAAACGCGGTTGGCAGTTTTTCGGGAACCATCACTCACGGCGTGACGTGGGAGGTTTTGAGTCGTTCAAAACGGCAGTACGCCTGAAAGGATGACGCCATGTCCGGCGAACCCAGTGCCATCGACACTTATTGGGGCTTGCCCGCAGATCAGCTCATGGTCGAGCTAAAGTCTGATGGCCGCGGGTTGACTCAGCGCGAAGCGCATATGCGGCTAAAACGCGATGGGCCGAATGCGTTCAAGGCCATGAAAAAAGCCACTGCGCTGGGGCTCTTGCTGAGCCAGTTCAAGAGTCCGCTGGTGCTGATTCTGATTGTGGCGTCCTGCATTTCGTTGGCCGCTTCTGAATGGATGGATGCGGGCGTGGTGTTGGCGATCGTGTTCGGCAGCACGTTGCTGGGGTTCACCCAGGAATACATCGCCGGCAACGCGATTGACAAATTGCGTTCACAGATCACGGTGCATTCAAAGGTGCTGCGCGGCGGGCTACTGAAAACCGTGCCGTCGCATCAGTTGGTGCGGGGCGACATCGTGTTGCTGTCCGCTGGCAGTTTGGTTCCCGCTGATGGGGTGTTGCTCGCAGCCAAGGACTTTTTTGTCAACCAGGCCGTGCTAACTGGGGAAACTTTTCCCGTTGAGAAAATGCCGGGTGTTGTGAACGAAAAAGCCGCCTTGGCCGAGCGCAGCAACTGCGTTTTCATGGGTACCAGCGTGAGCAGTGGGACCGCTCGAGCCTTGCTTGTGCAGACCGGCAAAGGCAGCATCTTTGGGCAGATTGCAGACAAGCTGGCGTTGCGTCCGCAGCTCACAGAGTTTGAGCGTGGCGTTCACCGCTTCGGGTATTTGTTGACCCGCATCATGCTGGTGATGGTGGTCGGGGTGGTCGCTGTGAATATTTTCATGGCCAAGCCGCCGATTTCCTCGCTGCTGTTTGCGCTAGCCTTGGCGGTTGGCTTGACGCCAGAGTTACTGCCAGCGATTGTCAGCATCACGCTGTCGCATGGCGCCAAGCGCATGGCCAAACTGGGCGTGCTGGTGCGCCGATTGAATTCAATTGAAAACCTCGGCAGCATGGATGTCTTGTGCACAGACAAGACCGGCACGTTGACGGCTGGCGTGGTTGAGTTGGACGGCGCGTTGGATGCCCTAGGCCAGCCCAGTCCAGCGGTGTTGCAACTCGCGGGGCTGAATGCGCAGTTCCAGTCGGGCTTGACGAACCCGCTGGATGATGCTGTGCTGGTCGCGGTGAATAAGGCCGCACTGGGCCTCTGTGTTGAGACAAAAGTGGACGAAATTCCATACGATTTTGTACGTAAGTGCTTGTCTGTGGTAGTGGCTCATAACGACCATGGCGCGGCTGGTTTGGGCAACCGCACGCTGATCGCCAAGGGCGCGCTCGACAAAATTCTCGCTAACTGCACGGGTGTTGGCGTTGAAGGTGCTGAGGCGCCACTCGATGATGCCATGCGCGCCAATATCGAAATCCGTTATGACACATGGAGTGCGCAGGGTTATCGTGTGCTCGGTGTGGCTTGGCGACAGGTGGACGTGCGCAGCGGCTCCTACACGCGCGCAGACGAATGCGGCTTGTGCTTCGCCGGCTTCTTGCTCTTCATGGACCCACCCAAGGCCGACGTGCGTCAAACCATTTTGGATTTAGCGCAGCGCGGGGTGGCGCTGAAAATCATCACCGGCGACAACCGCAAAGTAGCGCGGCATGTGGCCGAAGCCGTCAACCTGCCGGACATCACCGTGCTGACCGGCCGCGAGTTGAACGACATGGGCGACGAGGCACTGATGCATGCGGCTACGCGCACCACCTTGTTCGCCGAGGTCGATCCGAACCAGAAAGAGCGCATCATCTTGGCGCTGCAAAAAAGCGGTCATGTGGTCGGCTACATGGGCGACGGCATCAATGACGCGTTGGCGCTGCACGCTGCTGACGTCGGCATCTCTGTTGACACAGCAGTCGACGTGGCCAAGGACGCGGCTGATTTCTTATTGCTGCGTAAAGATCTGGGCATCTTGCGACTTGGCATTGACGAAGGCCGTAACACCTTTGCCAACACGCTCAAGTACATCCTCACCACGATCAGCGCCAACTTCGGCAACATGTTCAGCATGGCCATCGCGTCTGTTTTTTTGCCGTTCCTGCCTTTGCTGGCGTCGCAGATTTTGTTGAATAATTTTCTGGCGGACATTCCGGCCACCGCCATTGCGAGTGACCGGGTTGACCCGGAATGGGTCGCCAAGCCGCGCCGCTGGGACACGAGGTTCATTCGCGACTACATGGTGCGCTTTGGGCTGATCAGCTCGATGTTCGACATGCTGACGTTTGCCGCCTTGCTCTGGGTATTTCGTGCCTCGCCAGAAGAGTTCCGAACGGGCTGGTTCTTAGAGTCGCTGTTGACGGAGCTGGTGATTGCACTGGTGGTGCGCACGCGCAGACCGTTTTACCGCAGCCGACCCGGCAACTTGCTGCTGGGCAGCAGCGCCTGCGTCATCCTAGTGGCCTTGGTGCTGCCGTATTTGCCCTTCAGTTCGGTCTTCGGTTTTGTACCTCTGCCAGCACCGCTGGTGTTGGCGATGGTGGGTTTGACCCTGGCTTATGTCGTGGTGGTTGAGTTCGCCAAAAAATCGTTCTACGGGCGTGCAGAAAATGCGAACAGATAGCGCTGAGATGGCCGCGCTGCACACTTCATAACGAAGGTTTTATCCTCGTTTGTTACGATGGCCAGCCATTTCGCCAACCGAAAGACTGTCCATGCTTTACGCCTCGCTCAAACTCGCCCACATCCTTTGTGTCATTGTCTGGATTGGCGGCATGGTGTTTGCACATTTCTTTTTGCGCCCAGCCACGATCTCGTTGGATGCACCTCAGCGCATCCGTCTGATGTATGACACCTTGCGGCGTTTTTTCAACGTGGTTTCGGTGGCCGTGTTGGTGATTTTGGCCTCCGGCTTGTGGATGATTGGCCATGTGGCCAAACAGGTGGTGCAAAGCGGTGGAATCTTTGCCATGCCACTGGGCTGGACGCTCATGGCCAGTTTTGGCATTCTGATGATGCTGATTTTTGCCCATATTCGCTTTGCCTTGTTCAAGCGCTTGAGCCGTGCCGTGCAGGCTAGCGAGTGGTCTGCCGGTGCTCTCGCGTTGGCGAGCATCCGCACTTGGGTGGCTGTGAATTTGGGCTTGGGCGTGCTGATCGTCGTGGTCACCCTGCTGGTTTATTGACCCTTAGAGCGCAAAATACAAGCCATCCGCAATCTTGAAAAATCCTATGACCGACGATCTGAACCGAAAAAAAGAACTCAAAAAGATGGAGCTGTGCGAGTCTTGCGCCGGCATTCAGCGCAACTGGCGCCGCGCCCCCGGCCATGCCGAGCTGGCGCAAGGTGAGCACCGTCAAGAAAAGCGGCCACACGGCTTGGTCACCATCACCAAGTACCGCTGTGACCGCTGCGGCACCGCGTGGGAGTACGAAAACAACAAGGTCGATATCAAAGCCGGGTGGTCTGTTGTCGGCCGCTAATCGGTGCACATCCTAAAAAAATCACCAAGTCCGACGTGAAAGTTGGTCTATTGCACGGTGATATTCATTTCGTTGGCCAGCTTCCGGGTTTTTTCGATGTAGCCCTTCAGCATCGCGTCAAACTCGATCGGCGTACTCGATACAGGCTCCGCGCCGATTGACATCAACGTCTCCCGGACTTTGGGGTCACCCATGATCAGGGCAAATTCTTTGCTCAGCTTTTCTCTGATGGCCATCGGTGTCTTTCCGGGAACCAGAGCGCCAAACCAGTCTTCGCCTTCGTAGCCGGGCAACCCGGATTGGGCGATGGTCGGCACGCCGGGCAAAAACTTGGCACCTGCCGCAGAGCTACTCGCAAGCACCAGTATCTTTCCATCTTTGGCCAGTGGCAAAGCATTCGGCCCTGGTGAAAATGCATATTTCAGACGGCCGGCCATGACTTCCGAAACCGCTTCCGGTGTACCTTTGAAGGGTACGTGCAGAGATTTGAATCCTCCCATATTGGCGAATAGCGCTCCGTGAAGATGTGCCGTGCTGCCGACACCCGCTGACCCAAACTCCAATCCTTGCGGCAGCGATTTTCCAAGAGCCACCAGTTCGCCGACTGACTTCACCCCGAGGGATGGCGAGACGATCAAAAAACTTGGCGCCCTCGCGACAAGTCCGATACCGGCTAAGTCACGCAATGGGTCGTAGCGAAGGTTGGGGTCGATGGCTGACCGCACACCAAATGCACTCGGCACGAACAGCACAGTCTGGCCGTCTGGCGGGGATGCTACAAGCGCCGCAGCGCCCACAACACCACCCGCACCAGCGCGGTTCTCGACCGTCACCGTGACATGCCAAGCATCCGTCAAATGCTTGCCGATAAGGCGCGCCAGTATATCGGTCGTGCCGCCTGCAGTCGCCGGGACAATAAAGCGGATAGGGCCATTCGGATACGAAGGGGAGAGATTTTGCGCAGCCGCAGGAAAGGCCAAGCCGACATTCAAAACGACCCCTGCAGTTAGCGTGGCGACAAGACGAAAAATGGACATAACGGCTCGCTTTTTAAAAGAAGTTCAGTGAATGGACTGCGTCGAAAGGCTACGTGTTTGGATGCGCATTTTTCCCAGTGGTTTGCCACCAATTGGCCAGCCATCCAGCGGTACCACCGTGTGACACAAGATCACGAAGTGCCTCCGGGCTGGGGCTGAAGACATGCTCTAGGCCGCGTGTTTTGTTGACGAAGTGGCCAGAGCTGAAATCGACCTCAAGCGCATCGCCTGTTTCGCACATGTCCAGAATGTCTGGACACTTGGGCAACACCCGCAAGCCCTCTGCGATGGCTGCGCGATAGGCTTGAACCGACATCGTCTCGCAGAGCAGGCCTAAACCCAGGGCCTGCATGGCTATATAGCCGGTCGCCTTTTGGCCCATGCCAAAGTTGCGGCCTGTCACGATGATGTCTCCCGCTTGGCAACGGGTGGAGAAGCCGGGGTCCGTCTGCTCGAATAGATGCGGAACTAACACCGCCGGATCGGTTTCACGAGCCGTGATGAAGTGCGCTGGAATCACACCGCCGCCGTGCGCCACATCGTGACCGAGTTTGTAGCACCGGCCTTGCAGAATCCAAGAAAATTTAGGCATAACAGTTCTCCGTCAGCTGCTGTACGGCCTCGTCTTGTTGGGCACGACGTGGATCGGTAATCTTGCCGCATATGGCTGAGGCTGCGACGGTGCCCGGGCTGCCCAGAAACAAGCGTGCGTTGGTGGGACCGAAGCGACCCGTGTTGTTGTTGGTTGCCGTCGACATCGACACCTCACCGGAAGCCATGGGCCCAACCACCGCGTCGTTACAAGGGCCACAACCTGCCGGCAGAACGATCGCTCCTGCGTCGAGGAAGATCTTCAATAAACCATCGTCAAGAATTCGCTTGGTCGAGCGCTCCGAGCCAGGAACAATAAACAGCCGTACGCCAGAGGCTACTTTTTTCCCCTTCAAAAAGCTGGCGGCAATGATCAGGTCTTCATACATGCCAGAACCGCAAGACCCGATGAATGCGTGGTCAATGGCGACGCCAACAGCCTCGCCGACGTCGACTGAATTGACGACATTGCCCGGAAGCACTACTTGTGGTTGTAGAGCTGTGAGATCGATGCTTGCACAGGTTTCGTAGTTGGCGTCTGGGTCGGAGTAAACGGGATTGAAAGACCGCTTTGCGTGCGCTGTGCAGTAGTCCAGCACTTGTTTTGAGGGTGGAATGAAGACCCCTGCAGCGCGCATTTCAGTGGCGGTGCTGCACAGGGCAACGCGAGCCCCCAGCCCGAATTGCTCTAGGTCCCCGGCATATTCAAGAATTCGATAGTCAAGATCAAAACAGAGGCGTCCTGCTTTAATTTCGCGCGCCATGTAAAAACCGATGTCACGCGCTTGAACGCCTTGGGGTAACAGGCCGCGCAGTTCAAGTCGTATTGTTTCTGGCACCGTTACCCAGGTTGTACCCGTGCCGAGAACCCGTGATATTTCGTTTCCGACCCGCATCCCGAAAGCGCCGACGGCACCCGCATTTGTGGCGTGGGTGTCGTTGTCGAAATAAAACATGCCCGGGAGTACGAGCCCGTTTTCCATGGGGAAGATATGCCCATGGCCGCCTTGCCCTGCATCGTAGAAGTTGTTAATTTTCCAAGTCTTCGCTGCCTTGCGATTGAGGGCCCCTCGCTCCGCTGCCCTCGCGCTGCCATAGAGCACGTCATGGTCGCTCACCATCATGACCTTGTCTGGGTCATAGAGACGATCAATGCCAGCCAGGTCAAGTTCTCGCTTGGCCTCGCCGACAAGGCCATCGTGAATCATGACCATGTCAGGTTCTGGATACAACAAAGTTCCAGCGGCTACGCCACCCCTGTGTTTTTCATCCCGGCTGATGCGGCCTAGAACTTTTTCAATGGCGGTATAGCCCATGCGCGGTGACCCAATTGAAGTTGTGACGTGCGGATATTAAAGAGCTCAATCTCATAAGTAAAATATGAAGTTCAAATAAAGTTATTTCATATTGTTATGAATCTTAATATTCACCAACTCGACGCATTTGTACGCGTTGCGCATCTGGGTGGTTTTTCTCGTGCAGCCAGACAACTGCACCTGAGTCAGGCTGGCCTGAGCATTCTTGTGCGAAAGTTGGAAGAGCGTTTGGCCTTAAAGCTGTTCGAGAGGACCACGCGCAGTGTGGCTCTAACCGCGAGTGGGCGTGCGCTGTTACCGCTGGCTGAAAGAATTCTTGCCGACGCGCAAGCGATCCTCAGCTATAGCGAAAGTTTGAATGTTCAGCGTAACGGTAGGATAGTTTTGGCGCTTCCGCCACTTTTTTCGGCCACTGTCTTACCGATCGTTCTGACCCAATTTCACCAAGAATTCCCGATGGTTTCGGTGGTGTTTAGAGAATGTGTAAACGAAGAAATGGTGAGTCATGTCTACAGCAGGGACGCTGATTTCGCACTTGGCTTTGGCATCGATGAAGACAGTGAACTTGAGACTTGGCCATTAGCCCGCGACTTTCTGTCAGTCGCGTTCAGTCCCGATCACCCCCTGGCGCAAAAGAAAAGGGTGCGTTGGAGTGATCTAAGCGCTTATCCCTTGATCATCAATGCACGCGGTAGTGTTGCTCGTAACTTAGCGGAAAACGCTTTCGCTGCGATGGACCAAGTGCTTGTGCCGGCTTATGAAACCAGTAATCACATCACAGCGGTTTCGCTGGCGAGTCAGTCGCTTGGCGTGGCCATTGTTTCGTCGGGGATGCTGGTCTTGGCGACGTCGATGAACGTTGTCGTTCGACGGATTCAGGGCCCCCTCATTGCACGCACGCTTCAGGTGATCAAGCGCAGGGCGCACGACTTGTCAGTTCCAGCGGCCGCATTTCTAAAAATCTTCGGTGACCGGATGGTTAGCTTGCACCTTGAAAGGAAAGACTGAAACGTCAACCTCGCCAGTGTCTGATTCAAAAGTGAAGTGCCATACCGGAGCCTGCATCCGCTGCGTGCACAATCCACTGAATGAAAGCTCCCCCCAGACTGCAATCCCTCATTGAAGAGGGCCTGATCGACACCGTTGTTCGCCAGCTCATGAGCGGCAAAGAGGCGATGGTTTACGTGGTTCGCTGCGGCGACGAAACGCGCTGCGCCAAGATCTACAAAGAGGCCACCAACCGCAGTTTTCGGCAAGCCGTCGACTACACCGAAAACCGCAAGGTCAAAAACTCGCGGCAGGCCCGCGCCATGGCCAAAGGCAGCAAGTTCGGGCGGCAAGCCCAGGAAGCCGCTTGGCAAAGTGCCGAAGTAGATGCCCTTTACCGACTCGCCGCTGCTGGTGTGCGCGTGCCGCAGCCCTACAACTTTCACGATGGCGTACTGCTGATGGAGCTGGTGACCGACGCCCATGGCGACGCGGCCCCACGCCTCAACGACGTGGCTTTCAGCCGCGAACAAGCGTTGAAGCACCACGCCACGCTGATCGGCGAGGTGGTGCGCATGCTCTGCGCGGGTGTCGTGCATGGGGACTTGTCGGAGTTCAATATCCTGCTTGCGCATACCGATGCAGAAGCAGACGGCTCGAAAGGTCAAGACGTGCCGGTCATCATTGACCTGCCGCAGGCGGTCGACGCTGCCGGCAACAACCACGCCCAGCGCATGCTGATGCGCGACGTCGCCAACCTGCGCGATTTTTTCGGCCAGTTTGCGCCTGAGTTGCTGAAAACCCAGTACGGCCCCGAGCTGTGGAGCCTGTACCAAAGTGGTTTGCTGAGCAATGACACACCGCTGACCGGCCGTTACCAGCGTGTTGAGGGTGATGTCGACATGCAAGCTGTGATGCGGGAGATTGACGACGCACGGGCCGAAGACGCGGCGCGACGCTTGCGGTTGCAAACCTCCGCCAGCTAAAGCCGCACAGGTTGGCGGGCAGGGGCCTGAGACCGTTCACAATCTGACCTTTCAAAGAAAGAACACGTACAGATGGCTATTCAATGGTTTCCCGGTCACATGCACTTGACCAAAAAAGCCATCAGCGAGCGGATCAAGGAAATTGATGTCGTAATCGAGCTGCTGGACGCACGCCTGCCGGGCTCCAGCGCCAACCCGATGCTGGCGGAGCTCACCGAGGGCAAGCCCGCTCTGAAAGTGCTGAACAAGCAAGACCTGGCCGACCCGACGCGCACACCTCTCTGGCTTGACTACTACAACAGCCAGCCGGGGACTCGTGCCATCGGGCTCGACGCCAGCATGAGCACGCCCGCCAAAGCCCTGATTGAGGCCTGCCATGTCTTGGCGCCGACGCGCGGCAGCATGGTCAAGCCCATGCGCGTGCTGATTTGCGGCATTCCCAACGTCGGCAAGTCGACACTGATCAACACGCTCACCGGCAAGCGCGCCACCAAAACCGGCGACGAAGCAGGTGTCACCAAAATTGAGCAGCGCATCGTGCTGGCCGATGGCTTTTACCTGTTCGACACGCCGGGCATGCTGTGGCCGCGCATCATCGTGGCCAAGAGTGGCTACAACTTAGCGGCCTCCGGTGCGATTGGCCGCAATGCCTTCAATGAAGAAGAAGTGGCGCTGGAGTTGCTGGATTATTTGATCCCGAACTACCCGGCGCTGCTGAAGGCCCGCTACAAGGTCGAGCTACCGGCCGGCACCACTGACGAGCAGTTATTGGAAGAAATCGGTCGCAAGCGGGGCGCTGTGCTGTCCAAAGGCCGCATCAACCTGCAAAAGGCGGCTGAGATCGTGATTTACGAATTTCGCCAATCTACGCTGGGTCGCATCACGCTCGAAACACCGACCGAGTTCCAGTCGTGGATGGAAGCTGGCCAAAAGCTCGATGCTGAGCGTCAAGTTAAGAAAGACGATATTGAGCTGAAGCGGCTGATCAAGCTGAAAAAAGTGCCGCGTCCGGCCAAAGTGGACCGCCGTGGCGAGTGAGGCTCCGTGCGGTTTGAATGCCGCTCAGTGCCGTGAACGCATGATGCGGCGGGCGTAGGCCACACCAAAGCCAATGCCGAGCGCCAGTGCAAACCAGCCGACCAAAGACGACTGCGCCACGATGCCCTGCATGCCTGGCGACTTGATGAAGTAAGGCGAGATCAGCACGCCCAAGCCAATCAGTGCGCACAAGATGGCCTTGAAGAGCAACTCCTTGTCGGCTTGGGCACTCTTTGTGTTGGTCAGGGGGCGGGTGGGCTTTTGAGGCAAAGGCATGTTGGGTTCCAGATCGCGCTTTTCGCTTTTAAATGTGAGCTGCAAGGATAGCGGCTTTCGATGGTAGTCCCCAGCTTGTCATCGACCAAATGCTGAATACACTAGCGGGCTGTATATTCTTTTGCGTTAGACCTTTAACGACAACCCTCCGGAGACCTCATGAAAAGACGTAACTTCACGGCTGCAGCCCTCGCCGCTGCCGCATTTGTCGCAGCCCTGCCGGCGCTGGCCCAAGACAACACCTTCAAGATTGGCCTGATCCTGCCGATGTCGGGCCAGCAGGCGACCACCGGACGCCAGATCGAGGCGGCTGCGCGTCTGTACATGGCGCAAAACGGCGATACCGTTGCCGGCAAGAAAATTCAGCTGATCGTTAAAGACGACACCTCGCTACCAGACGCGACGCGCCGCCTCGCGCAAGAGCTGGTCGTTAACGACAAGGTCAACGTGCTGGCCGGTTTCGGCATCACGCCGTCGGCGCTGGCCACCGCGCCCATCGCCACGCAGTCAAAAACACCGATGGTGGTCATGGCGGCAGCCACTTCCAGTATCACCGAGGCATCGCCCTACATCGTGCGCACCAGCTTCACCTTGCCGCAGGCTTCGGTGGCCTTGGCTGACTGGGCCCCAAAAAACGGCATCAAGAAAGTGGTCACGCTGGTCTCTGACTACGGCCCTGGCATCGACGCTGAAAAGTTCTTCAAAGAGCGCTTGATTTTCAACGGCGGCCAAGTCACGGAATCCCTGCGCGTGCCCATGCGCAACCCGGACTTCGCTCCTTTTCTGCAAAAAGTACGTGACGGCAAGCCCGATGCTTTGTTCGTCTTTGTCCCCTCCGGCGCTGGCGCTGCGGTCATGAAGCAGTTCCTTGAACGTGGCATGGACAAAGCTGGCATCAAGCTGATTGGCACTGGCGACGTGACCGATGATGACCAGCTCAACGACATGGGCGACGGCGCCTTGGGCGTGGTGACATCCCACCACTACTCAGCAGCGCACCCTTCAGCCTTGAACAAAAAATTTGTCGCCGCCTTCGAAAAAGCCAACAAAGGCATGCGTCCTAACTTCATGGCTGTCGGCGGCTATGACGGCATGCGCGTGATTTATGAGGCGTTGCGTGCTGCCAAGACCACGGGCAAAGCTATGCCCACAGGTGACGCCGTGCTGGCTGCCATGAAGGGCCAGATTTTCGAAAGCCCGCGCGGCAAGATGTTCATTGATGCGCAAACCCGCGACGTGGTGCAAGACATTTATTTGCGCAAGGTCGAAAAGAAAGATGGTCAGTTGCATAACGTCGAATTCGACGTTATCAAAGACGTCAAAGACCCAGGCAAAACCAAGTAGATCGAGTCAATAAACCCGCCATCGTGCGAGCCATGCGCAGCTCATCAAGAGTTGCGCATGGTTTTTTTCCGAGCCTTTTGATCCTTAAGACATGCTGACTATTCTTTTCGATGGCGTTGCCTACGGCATGCTCCTGTTTATTCTGGCTGTGGGCCTGTCCGTGACCATGGGGCTGATGAACTTCATCAACCTCGCGCACGGTGCTTTTGCCATGGCTGGCGGATACATCACCGTGCTGTTGATGCAGCACTTTGACCTGCCTTTTTTGCTTTGCTTGCCGGTCGCCTTTTTAGGTTCAGCTTTGTTCGGCGCGGTGCTCGAACGCACCCTGTACCGACCGCTGTACCACAAGCCGCATTTAGACCAGGTGCTGTTTTCGATCGGTTTGGTTTTCATGGCCGTGGCCAGCGTTGACTATTTTCTCGGCTCATCCCCGCAAAACATCCAGTTGCCCGAGTGGCTCAAAGGCCGGACTGAAATCGGCGCGGATCCTTTCGTCTTGGGCATGGGCCACTACCGGCTGTTCATCATCGCGGTCTGCGCAGCGCTGACCGTGGCCTTGCAATACGTGCTGACCAAGACGCGCTTTGGCAGCCGCCTGCGTGCGTCGGTGGACGACCAGCGCGTGGCGGCAGGCTTGGGCATCAATGTCAATCTGGTGTTCTTGTCGACCTTTGCCGTCGGTTCAGGCTTGGCCGGGCTGGGCGGCGCGCTGGGCGCTGAAGTGCTGGGGCTGGACCCGACATTTCCGCTCAAGTTCATGGTTTATTTTTTGATCGTGGTGGCGGTCGGCGGCACCTCGTCGATCACCGGCCCGCTGCTGGCGGCTCTGCTGCTGGGCATTGCCGACGTGGCGGGCAAATATTACATTCCCGACTTCGGTGCCTTCATCGTCTACAGCCTGATGATCGTGCTGCTGATCTGGCGCCCGCAAGGTCTCTTTGTTCGCAAGGGAGGCAAATAGCATGAGCGCTCACCTCAATGCCCATCAGTCGCTGCTCGGGCAAAGCCGACTCAAGCCGCTGGAAGTTGTGTTTTGGCTGCTGGCTTTTGCCGCACCGATGCTCTCGCCCAGCCACGTCTTGATCATCAATGAAATCGCCATCGTGGCTTTGTTTGCCGTGTCCTTGGACATCATTTTGGGCTACACCGGCATCGTCTCGCTGGGTCATGCGGCCTTCTTCGGGCTTGGCGGTTATGCGGCTGCGCTGTTCGCCAAACTCGTCATGCCGGACCCGCTGGTGGGGCTGGCGGTTGGTATCGGTGCAGCGGCGTTGCTGGGCTTGCTGGCCTCGTTGACGATCTTGCGCGGCAGTGATTTGACGCGCCTGATGGTCACGCTGGGTCTGGGTCTGATCATGATGGAAATCGCCAACAAGCTCGGCTGGCTCACCGGTGGTGCCGACGGCTTGCAGGGCGTGGTCATGGGCCCGTTGCTGGGGCGCTTTGAGTTTGACCTGTCGGGCCTCACCGCCGCTTATTATTCGCTGAGTGTGTTGCTGGTGTTTTTCATTTTGCTGCGGCGCGTTGTTCACTCGCCTTTTGGCGGAACCTTGATGGCGATTCGCGACAACCGACTGCGCGCCATGGCCATCGGCATTCCGGTGAATGAGCGCTTGATCGTGGCCTACACCTTGTCGGCTGCCGTGGCGGGTGCCGCGGGTGCGCTGATGACGCAGACCACTGGTTTTGCGTCACTCGATTTGTTTGAGTTTCATCGCTCCGCCGATGTGATGTTGGTCTTGGTCATCGGCGGCACGGGCTGGCTCTATGGCGGCGTTGCTGGCGCCATCGTCTTCAAGCTGATGCAGGACTTTTTGTCGTCCATCACGCCGCAGTATTGGATGTTCTGGATTGGCCTGTTTTTGGTCGTGCTGGTGCTGGTCGGGCGCGACCGTTTGATTCGCCCTTGGACGTGGTGGCGCTCGGCGCGTGGAGGTCAAGCATGAACAGCCAAGTCATGAGCTCAAGTGAAACAGTGTTGTCGGCGCAAGGCTTGGAGATGCGCTTTGGCGGCATCGTGGCCACCAACAAGGTCAGCCTCGATCTGAAAAAAGGCGCACGCCACGCGCTGATAGGGCCCAATGGCGCCGGTAAAACGACCTTCATCAACTTGCTCACGGGCATGCTTCAGCCAACGGCTGGCCGCATCGTGCTGGACGGCGAAGACATCACCTCACTGGCGCCCAACCAACGCGTGGGCCGCGGCATGGTGCGCACTTTTCAGATCAACCAGTTGTTCGACACCATGACGCCGCTGCAGACGCTGGCCTTGGTAGTTTCGCAGCGCTTGGGACTGGGCCGCCGGTGGTGGTCCTCCCTTGGGCACAACCCGCAGGTGGCCCGCCGTTGCGAAGAACTGCTGACGGAATTTCACCTGACCGAAGTGATGAACCAGCGCACCAGCGAACTCGCTTATGGCAAGCGGCGACTGTTAGAAATCGCGATTGCACTGGCCTGTGAGCCGCGCGTGTTATTGCTCGACGAACCCGTGGCGGGCGTGCCCGCTGGCGAACGTGAAGAGCTACTGCAAACCGTGGCCGACTTGCCGGCGGATGTGTCGGTGTTGCTGATTGAGCACGACATGGACTTGGTCTTCAGTTTTGCGACCCGCATGACGGTGCTGGTCAACGGCACCTTGCTGACCGAAGGCACACCAGACGAGATTGCCGCCAACCCTGAAGTGAAGGCCGTGTATCTGGGCCACGGCGAGGACGCAAAGCATGACTGAATTATTACGTGTCGAGAATCTGAGCGCGGGCTATGGTGAGGCGGTTGTCTTGAACGGCGTCTCGCTGGCACTCGGCGAAGGCCAAACGCTGGCGCTGCTGGGTCGCAACGGCACCGGCAAGACCACGCTGATCAACACCTTGGCGGGCGCGACGCGCCAGCACGGCGGAAGCATCACGTTGACGGGCCGTTTGCTGCACACACTGGCGCCACACGAGCGGGCAGCGGCCGGCATTGGCTGGGTGCCGCAAGAGCGCAATATTTTCAAGTCGCTCACCGTGCATGAAAACCTGACGGCCGTAGCCCGCCCCGGCAAGTGGGCACCAGACGGCGTTTACGCCATGTTTCCGCGCTTGGCTGAGCGCAAGACCAATCTTGGGACGCAGTTGTCTGGCGGTGAACAGCAAATGCTGGCGGTCGGCCGCGCACTGGTGCTCAATCCGCGCTTGCTCTTGCTCGACGAACCGCTGGAGGGTCTGGCCCCCATCATCGTGGAAGAGTTGTTGCGCGCCATCCGCCGGATCACACGCGAAGAGGGTTTGTCGGCGATCATCGTCGAGCAACATCCCCAAGCCGTGCTGGCCATTTCCGACGTGGCCGTCGTGCTAGACCGCGGCAGCGTGGCGCATGCGGGTTCGGCGCAAGAACTGCTGCACAACCCGGAACTGCTAGATAGTTTGCTGGGCGTGGCACGCTAAACAACACGCCACGCTTAAAACCTGTACCCCAAGTTGGCCAAAACGATGGCGTTCCGTTTGGGGATGAAGCTCAGGTTCAGCGAGATGGCGGAGCCCAGTTCCAGCTTGAGTGTCGGCAGCGGCCCTGCAACTAAGCCTGTCCGGTAGTTGTCAGTGGGGTAGCCCGTGGCAATGATGTTTCTCAGCCCCGCCAACAGCACTGAGTTGAGTGGGTAATAGATGCCGTACGCCGCGTAAAACGAATGGGTGAAGTGGGAGTTTTTATAAAACCCGCCTTCAATTTCGTCGTGCCAGTTCCCCACACCCTTCAGGGGGCAGGTCAAACCGAGGCCGGTGTTGATCTCGTTTCTTCGGTCGCCGGGCGGGCTGTTGCCATCATCGAAGTGCTTTGACAAACCATTCACATTGAGCTCTAGCTGCCCGCACCCTTCAGTGGCTTGCGCCTGCAAAGACAAGCCTAAACCAAAGGCCAAGCTCAAGATCAGGCCACTGAGCGAAGGTTTTTTCCAGCGTAGAAGGGTGCCCATGTTTTTCTCCATGAGCCCTCATTAACCTGTTTTTTTCGTCTCTGAAGTTGGTTTGAGTCGTGTGTTTTCAATCTTTACAGATTGGCACGCTGCCGCTCAGATTTGCGCCTCAATACACGCCTATAAAAAAAATGCATTATTAAAATGCTTTTTACAATTAAATACGAATAATCGTTATAGTGATGTCATTAGCAATGTTTTTTGATAAATTGATTTTATAGATAAATTCATCATCAAAAAAATATTGATTCTTGGGCGTCAGTTATTTAACGAGAATTTATATGTCAACAATCAATGCAAGCCATTCGCTTGTGGCCAAGCGTCCCGGGCGTCTCTATGCTTTATCAAGCCGATCTGGCAAATGGGGGCCTGGCAAAGGCAAAGGCCGGCAAGGTGGCTTCTCACTGATCGAGATGTCGGTCTATTTGGCGGTTTCTGGTCTTCTGCTCAGTGCCATGGTTCCATTGGCGATAGAGGTGATTGCCAAGGCCAAAGACTTGAGCAATGAGTACGAGTCTGCAACCGACCGGATGCGCGTATTGAATGGCAAGAAACCCCTCAGGCCAGAGGCCAACCCCTACATCATTAAGAAGTTGGACTATTCGATGTACATCAACGCGACGGGTGTTGACGCCTCCATGAAGACCGTCAATGACCGCGCAGCCACCAATGACGCGGCTCAGAAAATAGTGGCAGCAGGGGCTAAAGATGCCGTCGCCGCGATCGAGGGCCGTTAAAAGTAAAGGCATCGCTATCGAGCCAAAGGCAGGTTCGACCGCATCAAGCGCCAGATGCCGACACAAAATACCTTAGTGTAAAAAACGAATTTGCCAATTAAATTGGTAAATTTGAGTAAACTGTGAATTAAAATTTTGCAAAGCCAGCCGCGCTGACGACCGCGCGGGCTGCATCTGCGGCTTTCCGTGGTGCTTTGTCCCTTTTTTAATTTCAACAGTTGCCCATGATCGCCAATTCGTTTTTCAATCAAGTCATCGTCCTGAACCGCAACGATCACCGTGCGATGAAGGCGAAATTACCCGGAAAAGACTACCGCTTCAGTGCTGCCGCCATGACCGTGCCCGTCGTGCTCAGCGAGTTTTTTGACTTGGCGGTCGACTTTCCGATCTTGCTGGCGTCCGATGGCAACGGACAACTCTCCCCAATGGCGCTGCTGGGCTTGAAAGCCGGTCAAAACGTCTTTGTCGATGCCGCCGGTCAGTGGACAGCCGGCTACCTGCCTGCGGCCCTGCGGGCACACCCCTTTGGGATGGTCGAGTCGGAGACAGAAAAAGGGCTTTGGTTTTCCGTCATCGAGAAAAGTTGTCTTGACGAAAACGAGGGTGTCGCCCTGTTTGACGACAAAGGTGAGTCTGGCCCTGAGTTGCTGCGTGCCAACAGCTTGTTGATGGCTTATGAGGCCGACCGTGCCAAAACGGCCGCATTGGTGACGCATTTGCAAGAGCTCAAGCTGATCAAGGAAACCACGCTTCAGCTGGTGCCTGAGTCGGCAGAGCCCATCTCTATCAATGGTTGCCACGTGATTGATGAGGCCGCATTTGCCGCCTTGCCAGCCAAAGCTGTTCAAAGTTTGCATACCAAAGGTCACTTAGGGGCCTGCTACGCACTGCTTCTGTCACTGCGAAATGTGCAGAAGCTGCTCAAAAAAAGCTTAACGCAGCCCTGACCTATTTCCCCAGTTGTCCATCAGTCCCGGCCTCGCAGCAGCCCTTTTATAAAAGTTCACCATGCGTCAAGTCAAGTCAGCCACACCCGACAGTCGTACGCATTCTGCAAGCGCTAAAAAGGGGGCTACAGCCAGACAGGTGCGCGACAAGTTCAAGGATATTTATCGGCTGACGCCGCTGATGGCCGCTGTGTTGGCCGTCACTGCGGTGCCTGGCTTTGCGCAGGTGGCGGGTGCCGGAAGTGCTTCCAATGCGCTGATCCTGCGTCAGGGGCTCGGGCAAACCGCCACTTCGCTGGCCGTCAATGGGTCGACGACGGACATCCGCACCAACACCATCCGTGGTGCCAACGCCTTCAACAGCTTTTCACGTTTTGAAGTGGGCAACGGCAACACGGTCAATTTGTACCTGCCCACGGGCACCAGCAACTTGGTCAACTTGGTGTCCGACAGCGCGGTGCGCGTCAACGGCTCGGTTAATAGTTTGTTGTCCTCAGGCCGGGTCGGCGGCAATGTTATTTTTGCCGACCCGTATGGGTTTGTGGTCGGCGCCAGTGGTGTTCTCAATGTCGGCAGCTTGGCCGTCAGCACACCTTCACTGGCCGGCATGGACCGTCTCTTTGGTGCTGCGGCGGGTACTGATGCCACTGCAGTGGGTGATCTGCAAGCGGGCAAACTGGGCTTCTCGTCGCTGGGCGGCATTCGCATCGACGGTCAGGTCAACGCGCTCGACAGTGTGACATTACAAGCCGGTGAGGGCAACGGTGCCAGCGCCATTGACGTCTCCGGCACGGTGCGTGCAGGTGGAGCGGGCCGAACGCAAGCGGCTGTGAACGTCGGTGGTTCACAAGCGGTCGACCTCGTGCAATCTGAGGGTCGGATTGTGCTGACCGCCGGCGGCGACATCAAGGTCACCGGCAAGCTCCTGGCCGATGGCGACCCGTGGGCCAAGGCCGGGGCGATCCGAGTCACGGCAGGGCGAGATTTGACGTTGGGCGGCACGGCGCAGATCAGCGCCTCCAGTGCAACGGGCAACGCCGCCGGCGGTGATGTTTACCTCTGGGGTGAGCGTAACGCCACGGCGGCCGATGGCGTGCAGATTGCTGCTCGTGCGTCGGGCACTGGCGACGGTGGCCGGATCGAAATCAGTGGCAGCAAGAGCGTTGACCTCGGGCGTGTCAGCTTTGACGCCTCCTCACCGCAAGGCAAAGCAGGCGAGGTCTTCATCGACCCGACCGACTTGACCATCAGCGATGCCCGCGTCAGCGCAGGGACCAACTTCTCAGCGACGGCGGACAACTCGATCACCGTCAGCGGCTCTGTCACCACCACCAGCCCATCGGCCGATTCAGGCAACATCACCCTGACCGCGCCCAACATCACCCTGACCAGCACGGGCGTGCTGGACGCTTCAGCCAGTGACGGCCACATCGCAGGCGACGTGACCTTGACTGCCAGCAAGCCGGCGAATATTTACATACCTGGGTCGTCGTCGGCCGCCATCAACATTGCCGGCACGATCAAAGGCAAAAACATCACGGCGACGGCTGACGCCAAAGTAGCTAACGGCACCACGGCACTGATGTCGGGGCTGACTTGGGCGACAGACTTGGCCGATATTTTTATCGGCGGTATGCCTGTCAATGGCGCTTACGTTCCTGGCGAAGCTAACGCCAACGTCACTTTGGCGGGTACGGCTCGCCTCATCGCCAGCGGTGACGTGACTTTGTCGAGTTCGGCCACCCGCGATGTGACTTATTCTTCAGCGGCGTCGTCAGGCGACCTGCCGTTTGCGATTTCCGTGTTGGTCGGCAAACTCTCAGG
>CANFWV010000023.1 GCA_947450695.1 Comamonadaceae bacterium | reverse complement strand
TGAAAGTTTTTTACGACAAAGATTGCGACCTGAGCCTGATCAAGGGCAAAACCGTCGCCATCATCGGCTACGGTAGCCAAGGCCACGCACACGCACAAAATTTGAACGACAGCGGCGTGAAAGTCGTGGTCGGTCTGCGCAAGGGCGGCGCTTCATGGGACAAAGTCGGCAAAGCCGGCCTGACCGTGATGGACGTCAACGACGCCGTCAAAGCCGCGGATGTGGTCATGATCTTGCTCCCGGACGAGCAAATCGGCGAGGTCTACACCAATAATGTCGCACCGAACATCAAGCAAGGCGCTTCGCTGGCCTTTGCTCACGGTTTCAACGTGCATTACAACCAAGTCATCCCTCGTGCTGACCTTGACGTCTGGATGGTCGCTCCAAAGGCTCCTGGCCACACCGTTCGCAATACCTACACCCAAGGTGGCGGCGTCCCGCATCTGGTGGCTGTGCATCAGGATAAGAGCGGAAAGGCTCGTAACTTGGCGCTGTCTTACGCCATGGCCAATGGTGGCGGCAAGGCCGGCATCATTGAGACCAACTTCAAAGAAGAGACCGAGACCGATCTGTTCGGCGAGCAAGCTGTTTTGTGCGGCGGCGCTGTTGAACTCATCAAGATGGGTTACGAAACCTTGGTTGAAGCTGGCTACGCGCCTGAGATGGCTTACTTCGAGTGCTTGCACGAACTGAAATTGATTGTCGACCTGATCTATGAAGGCGGCATCGCTAACATGAACTACTCGATTTCGAACAACGCAGAATACGGCGAGTACGTGACCGGTCCCGAAGTTATTAACGAAGAGTCACGCACGGCTATGCGCAATGCGCTGAAGCGCATTCAGAACGGTGAATACGCCAAAATGTTCATCTTGGAAGGCCGTACCAACTACCCAAGCATGACGGCGCGTCGCCGCAACACCGCTGACCACAGCATCGAAGTGGTGGGTGCTCAATTGCGCGCCATGATGCCTTGGATTGCCAAGAACAAGCTCGTCGACCAGACCCGCAACTGATGCCAACCGGGCCTTCTCGGCCTGGATTGCAATTGGTAAAAGCCGCGCAAGCGATTGCGCGGCTTTTTTATTTGAAGTCTCATCGGACTGGCTTGATTCAGACACGTACATGTCGTTTGGTATCCTCCAAGCATGATGAAGTATTGCTTTGGTTTTTTAAATATAGTTTGGCGACAGTCGGGCACCTCGTCTGTGACTGTCGAACTAGCGGTTAACTCGATCTGGAGCGTGACCCATGAGTGATGGTGAAGATTCTGAATTGTCTTCGGACGAAGTCTTGTCGCGTAAGCGCAGCAAGGGGCTTTACATCCTGCCCAATCTCTTCACGCTGGCAGCCCTGTTTGGTGGGTTTTATGCCATCGTGATGGCCATGAATGGCCGCTTTGACCAAGCCGCAATTGGTGTTTTTTGTGCGATGGTGCTGGACAGTCTGGATGGACGCATCGCGCGTATGACGAATACTCAGAGTGCCTTTGGTGAGCAAATGGATTCGTTGTCTGACATGGTGTCTTTCGGTGCTGCCCCAGCGCTGATCGCCTACGTTTGGGCCCTTACCAGTCTGGGTCGTTGGGGTTGGATTGCCGCGTTCGTTTATTGTGCATGTGCAGCTTTGAGGCTGGCGCGCTTCAATGTCAACACCGCTGTCGTTGACAAGCGGTTTTTCCAAGGATTGCCTTCACCCGCCGCAGCGGCTTTGGTCGCCGGCTTCATCTGGCTGATGACCGACATTGGTGTGGCAGGTGCGGACGTGCGATGGTTTATGTTTGCCTTGATGCTTTATTCGGGCTTGACCATGGTCACCAACGTGCCCTTTTACAGCTTCAAGGATTTGAGCTTCAAGCGCAGCGTGCCCTTCGTGGTGATCGTTCTTCTCGCTTTGGGCATTGCGGTAATCAACATTCATCCACCGATCGTGATGTTTGCACTGTTTGTGATTTACGGCTTTTCGGGCTACGCACTTTATGGTTGGCGCAAAACCAAGGGCTTGCAGACCAGCGTGATTTCAACCTCGACGGATGAACCTGATGAACGCGGTTTGCACAAGTAAGACCATGGCGGCCCTAGTTGCGAACCCTCTTGACTGACCAGATTTTGTGATACATTGATTGTTATGAGTTTAACTTTGCTATCGCTAATCCTATCTCCCTTCGGGCGGAGACGGTAGCGCGTACGCGTTACTCCATCAACGGCCCGTTTGCTTCAGCAACGGGCCGTTTTGCATTGGCCAGCCGATTTTTATTTTTTAACTTTTCACCATGTCGAGATAAAAATGTTGAACATACCTTCAAGCAAATACAAAGCCTTTGCACCGGTTCATTTAACTGACCGTACATGGCCAGATGCCGTTCTGACCAAGGCGCCGATCTGGTGCAGCGTCGATCTGCGCGACGGTAATCAGGCCTTGATCGAGCCGATGGACATCCCCAGAAAGCTCAAGATGTTCGAGATGCTGGTGAAGATTGGCTTCAAGGAAATTGAAGTGGGTTTTCCATCGGCGTCACAAACAGAATATGACTTTTTGCGCCGATTGATCAATGAAAATCTGATACCTGACGACGTCACGATTCAGGTGCTGACACAGGCCCGTGAGCCCTTGATCCGTCGCACGTTTGAAGCGCTCCATGGGGCGAAGAAAGCCATCGTTCATCTTTACAACGCGACGGCACCTGTCATGCGGCGGGTCGTGTTGGGGATGAATGAAGATGAGATCGTCGAGCTTGCTACTGCCAATGCCCGGCTGTTTCAGCAATTGGCGCTCGAGCAAGCTTCGACCCAATGGACCTTTCAATACTCGCCTGAAATGTGGTCAGGCACCGAGCTGGTGTTTTCAAAACGTGTGGTTGACGCCGTCACTGACGTATGGCAACCAACACCCGAGCACAAGTGCATCATCAACTTGCCGTCAACAGTTGAGCATTCAACCCCCAATATATTTGCCGACATGATGGAGTGGATGCACCGGCATCTGGCGCGACGTGAATCGATTGTCATTTCGGTTCATCCACACAACGACCGTGGTACGGGAACCGCTGCAGGCGAGTTGGCTTTGATGGCTGGCGCTGATCGGATTGAGGGCTGTTTGTTTGGCAATGGCGAGCGAACGGGTAACGTTGATTTGGTGAATATTGCGCTGAACCTGTACACCCAAGGTGTTTCACCCAGTTTGGATTTTTCTGACATCGATGAAGTGCGGCGCACGGTCGAGTATTGCAACCAATTGCCCGTTCATCCGCGACATCCGTATGCAGGTGATTTGGTCTACACATCGTTTTCAGGCTCCCACCAAGATGCTATTAAAAAAGCTTTCGCATCGCGCGGCGAAGGTGACATGTGGGACATGCCGTATTTGCCGATTGATCCAATGGACCTCGGCCGCAGCTACGAGGCCGTTATTCGCGTCAACAGTCAGTCGGGCAAGGGGGGAATTGCGTACTTGCTTGAGAACGAATTTGGTTTGGAGTTGCCACGTCGGCTGCAGATTGAGTTCAGTCAAGTGGTGCAAGCTGTCATGGATAACCACGGAAAGGAACTCACGGCGCAAGACTTGTTTGCTTTGTTTCAGGCCACTTATGGTGTGCTGAGTGTGGTGACACCAGAGCGTCTGATGATCGAGGAAAGCACGCAGGCTGGCGGCAAGCTTTTCAGCATCAAGGCTGACGTGCGCTTGGGCACTCGGGTTCACCCTATTCACGGCAGTGGCACTGGGCCGATTGATGCCTTTGTGTCTGGACTGATAGCAGCCACTGGGCAGCAGGTTCGCGTGCTCGATTACCGTGAACACGCGATCGGATCAGGCGCGGGCGCGCAGGCCGTGGCTTACCTTGAGTTGCGCATTAATGACGAGACGCTTTTCGGTGTCGGCATGGATACCAACATCGTCTCTGCATCACTGAAGGCGATCATCTCGGGACTCCAGCGTAGTCAAGTTGTACTTGACGATTTAGCCCCTGTCAGCGCTACCATTGCGAATTAATGGATTCAACTGACTCAAAAATTTCAGGAGATATGACATGACCGACAAATTGATAATTTTTGACACTACCTTACGTGATGGAGAACAGTCGCCCGGTGCGTCCATGACCCGCGACGAAAAGCTGCGCATTGCACGCCAGCTTGAGCGCCTCAAGGTCGACGTCATCGAAGCCGGTTTTGCCGCCAGCTCGAATGGTGACTTCGATGCCGTGCAGGCGATTGCGAATGCAATCAAAGACTCGACTATCTGTTCGTTGGCTCGCGCCAATGACCGCGATATTTCACGCGCTGCAGCGGCACTGGCTGGCGCCAATTCGTCACGTATCCACACCTTTATCGCCACCAGCGCTCTCCACATGGAGAAAAAACTTCGTATGACGCCTGAGCAGGTGTTGGAGCAAGCCAAATTGTCTGTTCGGTTTGCCCGCAACTTGGTTGCGGATGTTGAGTTCAGTCCAGAAGACGGTTACCGCAGCGACATCGATTACCTGTGCCGGGTGATCGAAGCCGTCATCAAAGAAGGTGCGACCACCATCAACGTGCCTGACACCGTGGGTTATGCCGTGCCTGAGTTGTATGGAAATTTCATCAAAACGTTGCGTGAGCGCGTTCCTAACAGCGACAAGGCGATCTGGTCGGTGCACTGCCACAACGACCTCGGCATGGCGGTGGCCAATTCGCTGGCCGGTGTGAAGATTGGCGGGGCCCGACAGGTCGAGTGCACCATCAACGGCTTGGGCGAACGCGCTGGCAATTGCGCACTGGAAGAAATCGTCATGGCCGTGAAAACGCGTCGTGACTACTTCAATCTGGACATGAATATTGACGCTATGCAGATTCTTGCTGCCAGCCGTATGGTCAGTCAAACAACGGGATTCGTGGTTCAGCCGAACAAAGCGGTGGTTGGCGCAAACGCTTTCGCTCATGCCTCAGGCATCCATCAAGATGGCATGCTCAAGGCGCGTGAAACCTACGAGATCATGCGTGCTGAAGATGTCGGCTGGAGCGCCAGCAAGATGGTGCTGGGCAAGCTCAGCGGGCGTAATGCTTTCAAGCAGCGCTTGCTGGACCTCGGCGTGCAGATGGAGAGTGAAACCGACATCAACAGTGCCTTTGCGAAATTCAAGGAGCTGGCTGATCGGAAAAGCGAGATTTTCGACGAAGACATTTTAGCGCTCGTCAGTGACGCAAGTGTCTTGCAGGAGCGTGAGCAATACGGCTTTGTCGCTTTGTCCCAGCACAGTGAAACTGGCGAGCGGCCGCAAGCCAGCGTCACTTTCACGGTCGATGGCCTGGAAGTCAAAGGCAGCTCCGACGGCAACGGTCCAGTCGATGCGTCACTCAAAGCCATCGAAACCCACGTCAAAAGCGGTGCCGAGATGGTCCTGTATTCAGTCAATGCTATCAGTGGATCGACAGAGAGCCAAGGCGAAGTCACGGTTCGTTTGCAAAGCACTGGCCGAATTGTCAACGGCGTTGGATCAGATCCCGATATCGTTGTGGCGTCAGCTAAAGCCTACTTGAGCGCCCTGAGCAAGTTGCACAGCAAGGCAGACCGAGTTCCTGCACAAGGTTGAAAGACAAGCATTCGGGTCAAAAATTTTGTAAGAATTGCAAAAAAAAGCTTGCAACGCATGAGCTTCGGCGATGCAATGCAAGCTAACAGTGGTGATGCGTGGTTTGCCGGCTTATTACATTAAATAAGTCACGCAAGTTTTTGATATTGCGTGCTTTTTTGTAATTGGATACACTCACGCACAGCCCACCAAACGTAATGTTGTATTTTTTACCCAAGAAGACCTACGCCCATGCCCAAAACAACTCTTCAGCGAATTGTCCAAATGGTTGGCGTCTGTGTTTTGGGGATGTCCTTTTGTGCGCAGATAGCTTATGCGGCCAGTGGAGACGGCGAGCGAAAGGTGTCAAAAAAGACGCGAGTCACCAAGACATTTAAAGCGAGCGTTGATGGCAAACGAATCAAGACCAGAATAGGCAAGCCGGTGGCAATTCGCACTGCGACACCTCCAAAATTGTCTTTTGGGCAAATTGCTGGTTTGCACAGTTCATTAGATCCCCTGTCGCTCAAATCCAGTGTCGCTCTCGTTATTGACCAAGACACCCAAGAGGTGTTGTTCAGTAAAAATGACCATGCGGTGCTGCCCATCGCATCTCTCACAAAGCTCATGACGGGCGTAATCATCAGCGGCGCAAACTTGCCCACGGATGAAGTCCTGACAATCACCCAAGATGATGTAGACACTGAAAAAAACAGCAGCTCTCGTTTGCGTGTGGGTACTGCTCTGACACGTGGTGAGCTGCTCCATCTGGCCTTGATGTCTAGTGAAAACCGTGCGGCGCATGCGCTTGGCCGGACTTATCCCGGCGGCCTTCAGACTTTTGTGGGTCTGATGAATGCTAAGGCCAAGATGCTTGGCATGAAGGACACTCGTTATGTTGAGCCGACCGGTTTGTCCAGTCTGAATCAGTCGAGTGCTCAGGATCTAGCGACTCTTGTCAATGCGGCTCATTCTGATCCCGTGATGCGTGAACTTACAACGTCGTCAGGTTATCAAGTGGCTGTTGGTCGTCATACCTTGCAATACAACAACACGAATCGTTTGGTGAAGAGTCCAAACTGGGACATCGGTCTTCAAAAAACAGGTTACATCACTGAGGCTGGTCAATGTCTTGTGATGCAGACGAAAATCGCTGGTCGTAAACTCATCATGGTATTTCTTGATTCAGCTGGAAAGTTCAGCCGTATTGCTGACGCAGAGCGCGTCCGCCATTGGGTTGAGTCGCTACCTGTGGTGATTCAAAAGATCAAAGTTGCCGACTCGATCAAATTGACAGACGGTTAATCGGCGAATTGTTCAAAAGTTTCTTGTCTTGGCTATAGCCTAGGCTAACTGAAATTTCGTGTGCTGTTGCTTGTAGTTTTGGCAGCCAACTTTCATCTAGTCGATCGGCTGGTGCGGAAATAGACAGACCTGCGATCAACCTGTTCTGATCGTCGTAAATTCCCGCTGCCATGCAGCGCACTCCCATCTCTAGCTCCTCGTTGTCTCGAGCGATACCAAACTGGCGTGCCTTGGATAACTCTCGTTCAAGCGACGCCAGTTGTGTGATGCTGTTACGTGTATGTCCAGGAAGTCCCGTTCGGGTGGCGTAGCTGCGTAGCCTTTGCGGGTCATCAAACGCTAGAAAAAGTTTTCCTACGGATGTTAAATGTAATGGGGCATGTCCCCCGATAGCGCGGACCACCTGCATGCCAGAGCGTTCGCTGTAAGCCCTCTCCACATAGACAATTTCATCTCCTTGTCGCATGCTCAAGTTGACTGGTTGCTGTGTAATTTTGTGCAGCTCACGCATGGGTATCAGCGCTGCATCACGCACGCTGAGGCGGGCTTTAACTAAGTTGCCCAGTTCTAGCAAACGCATACCGAGTCGGTAACTTCCAGCCGCGGGTCGCTCGACAAAGCGTCCCGTTGCTAGATCGTTCAATATACGGTGGGCTGTAGAGGGGTGGAGTCCGGACTTTTCACTGATCTCTTTAAGGGAAACAGCTTCTTCATAAGTGGCGAGAATTTCCAGCAAAGTGAATATGCGTCCTATCACCTGAACCGTCGGTGTAACTTGAGCGCTAGTGTCGGTATTTTTCATATTTCAACCTTTTACGAGATTTTACTTTGTGAAATTTTATCGGGTGTCAATCATTCAGCCTGAGGATTTGAAACGCCATGAATGGCTTTTAAAGCCAAATACAAGGACAAGGCACGGACCATCGTGACAGCAACGTTCTCAAGTGACTTAGATCCGTTAGTGAGGTTGGCGGTAGCTAGGCGCCACTTTGCGGCAATTATTATTTTCACAACCCAAGTGGTCGTGCCGATCTAGACAAAGTTCGGCGCCCAGTGACTCGCCTCGACTGGACGCCTAGGTCGCAGACCTGGAGCTTTCGCAATGTGGCCTTTGACCGAAGCATCGCGGCGCTTGACACCCCTGTTTCTGTCGACGTTAATTTTCATTTTTACCATCAGCGCTTTGCCTTGGCTGAGGGCTATCCGGCTTATCTGGACATAGGCGCGTGTCTGGCGGCTCAGCCCATCACCATGGTCCCGGGCATCAGGTTTGCTGCCGACATATTTGAGCTCGTGAAGGCCTCGAAGCCGTAAAGGCGACGGCTTTCAGGCCAGCCCTCTTTTATTGCGCTACCCAGCCCCCGTCCATATTCCAAGCCACACCGCGTACGTTGTTGCCTGCGGGAGAGCAGAAAAAGACGGCCAGTTCGCCAAGTTCTTCGGGTGTGGTGAACTGCATGGAGGGCTCTTTCTCTCCCAGCAACTGGCGTTTGGCCTCTTCGTTGGTGATGTTTTGTGCCGCAGCTTTGGCGTCAACCTGTTTTTGAACCAGTGGTGTCAAGACCCAGCCAGGGCAGATCGCATTGCAGGTCACGCCACTGGTCGCCGTCTCTAAGGCGGCGACTTTGGTCAGCCCGATCAGTCCGTGTTTGGCTGCAACATAGGCTGATTTTTCGGCCGAGCCGACCAAACCGTGGGCAGAAGACACGTTGATAATGCGGCCCCAATCGGCGGCTTTCATGGCGGGCAGGGCGAGGCGCATGGCGTGAAACGCGCTGGACAAGTTGATGGCCAGCACAGCGTCCCATTTGTCGACCGGGAAGTCTTCGATCTTGGCAACGTGCTGAATACCGGCATTGTTGACCAAAATGTCGACCCGGCCAAACTGCTGGGCCGCGAACGTCATCATCGCTTCAATCTCTGATGGCTTGCTCATGTCCGCGCCATGGAACGCAACTTGCGTTCCGAATGCTGCGATCTCTGCTTTGGGACCCTCGTGGTCGCCGAAGCCGTTCAACACAATGTTGGCGCCGCGCGCGGCGAGAGATTTAGCAATGCCCAAGCCGATGCCGCTGGTGGAGCCGGTGATGAGTGCTGTTTTACCTTTGAGCATGGGGGTTCCTCTGGATGAATTAGGATCAAGTCAGTCGGTGCTTTTTTGTTTAGCGCCATCTCTATTATCTAGTCAGTTAAAAACGATTCCACTCATGATCCAGCCTTCGCTGAACTACATAAATTGCCCGGATGCCACGGGTTATCACCGTATGGCCTATTGGCAATGGGGAGACGCGGTTAGCGCCCATGTGGTGCTTTGCGTGCATGGGTTAACGCGGCAGGGTCGGGACTTTGACGTGCTGGCCCGTGCACTGTGTGAGCGCGCCAGTCAAGCTGGTTCATCCTTGCGGGTCATTTGCCCCGATGTGGTTGGGCGCGGCCAAAGCGACTGGCTGGATGATCCGGTGGGCTACCAGATTCCGGCTTACGCGGCGGATATGCTGGCCTTGCTGGCCAAGCTGCAAGCGCAAGCACCCATCAGTTTGCTGGATTGGGTCGGCACCAGCATGGGTGGTTTGATCGGTCTGGTGATGTGTGGTCAGACTGATTTGCCACTGCCGCAACGCGTGCGCAAATTGGTGTTGAACGATGTGGGGCCCACTGTGGAGTGGGCTGCGTTGCAGCGCATTGGGGCGTATTTGGGAAAGGGTGGCGAGTTCGAATCAGTGCAGCAGGCGGCCGATACCATGTGGACGACATCGTCCAGCTTTGGGCCGCACACGGCAGAGCAGTGGCTGGCGCTGTCCACCCCGATGGTGCGGCTTGTTGACAGCGCCGACGCAACAGCCCCCAAGCGCTGGAAACTGCATTACGACCCGGCCATTGCCGATACGTTCGGTGCTGCGAGTGAAACCGCTACGCAAGAAGGCCAATCGCTGTTATGGCACTTGTATGACCAAATCTCAGCCGACACCTTGCTGCTACGTGGCGCTGAGTCTGATTTGTTGAGCGTTGACACCGCCAAGGCCATGACTGAACGTGGCCCACGCGCACGGCTGGTCGAATTCAAAGGCGTCGGCCACGCACCGACCATAACGTCCGCAGACCAGATCGCGGTCGTCGCTGATTTTTTAATGGCATCAAATGAAAAGTAATGGAACCCTGACCGATAGCGGCGCTATTCTGGCCGCCACGGCGGACACCTCTTTAGACCAGCCGCAGGCTTTGTTGCGCGCTCGTGCTTTTGCTGAGCCACTGATTGGCAGTGAGTCGCTGGACACAGGCGAAAACATTTTGGCCCATGCCGACGCTGTGGTTGCGATTCTCAAATCTATCGGCGGCAGTGAGGCGATGCAGGCGGCCACTTATCTGGTTCATTCGTGCCCGCACCTGAACAAGCCACTGGAAGTCATCACCAAAGCTTTCGGTGCTAACTTCGCCACGCTCGCCATTGAAACCAATAAATTGGTGAATGTGCAGCGCCAAGCGCGCACGGCCAATGCGCATGCACAGCTGACAGAAGACCCGGCGGTGCAGTCTGAAAATGTGCGCAAGATGCTGCTGGCCTTCTCGCGCGACTTGCGCGTGGTCATGCTACGGCTGGCTTCACGGTTGCAGACACTGCGCTTTTGCGCCGCAAGCAAGCAAGAGCCGCCGCCCTCACTGGCGCATGAGTCGCTGCATGTGTTTGCGCCATTGGCCAACCGCTTGGGCATCTGGCAACTTAAATGGGAAATGGAAGACTTGGCCTTCCGGTTTCTCGAACCTGAGACCTACAAACAGGTCGCACGATTGCTTGACGAAAAACGTGCTTTTCGTGAGGGCTTCATGGAGTCGCTGCGGGCGCAGCTTGAGCGTTCATTGAACCAACAGGGCGTTGCTGCTCTGGTGCAGGGAAGGCCGAAACACATCTACAGCATCGTCAAGAAGATGCGCGGAAAGTCATTGGACTTTGACCAGGTGTTTGACATCCGCGCTCTGCGTGTCATCGCCGCTGACGTCAAAGGCTGCTACGCCGCGCTGGCTTACGTGCATGCACATTACGCGCCGATCGACGGTGAATTTGATGACTACATCGCTAAGCCAAAAGCCAATGGTTATCAATCGCTGCACACCGTGGTCCGCGATGAGGCTGGCCGTGCTGTCGAAATCCAGATTCGCACTCAAGCCATGCATGACCATGCGGAGCATGGCGTCGCAGCGCACTGGGCTTACAAAGAGGCGGGAACCAAGGGCTACGCAGGTGTTTCAGCCAGCAGTGAGTACGACGCCAAAATCGCCGTGCTGCGCCAATTGTTGGCTTGGGAGCGTGATCTGTCAGGTCCCATGTCGGCTAAGGCGCAAAGTGCAGGGCAGGGGCTTTTTGAAGACCGTATCTACGTTCTCACACCCGAGGCCGCCGTGGTTGAACTCCCTCGCGGTGCCACCGCAGTTGACTTCGCCTACAGCGTGCACACCAGCCTGGGTCATCGCTGCCGGGGTGCGCGTCTGGACGGTGCAATGGTGCCGCTCAACACCCCTTTGCAAAATGGTCAGACCGTCGAGATCATTACCGTCAAAGAGGGGGGGCCGTCGCGTGACTGGCTGAATCCGGATTTGGCCTTTTTGTCGAGCGCCCGTGCCAAGTCCAAAGTGCGTGCCTGGTTCAATGGCTTGGCCATGCAGCAAACCGTTGCGCGTGGCCGTGAAGCGGTTGAGAAATTGCTGCAGCGCGAAGGTAAGACGTCCATCAAGCTGGACGACTTGGCTTCGCAGCTGGGTTTTAAAAATGCGGAAGACCTGTTTGAGGTGGTCGGCAAAGACGAGTTGTCGCTGCGCACCATTGAAAACATGCTAAAACCGCCCGAGCCCTTACCGACGCAAGATGACTACGTTCTGGCCAAAAAACCGCGCTCAGACAAGTCAGCCAAAAGTACATCGGGCGGTGTGTTGGTTGTGGGCATCGATTCCTTGCTGACGCAGTTAGCCAAGTGCTGCAAACCGGCGCCGCCTGATGCGATTCTGGGCTTCGTCACCAAAGGCCGGGGCGTGAGTATTCACCGTGCTGACTGCAGCAACTTTCGCAACATGTCGTCCGGCAGTCCAGACCGCGTGATTGATGTGGCTTGGGGTGGTCAGCAGGCCACCGTTGGCGCACTCTATCCTGTTGATGTTGCGATTGAGGCGACCGATCGGCAAGGATTGCTGCGCGATATTTCAGAAGTTTTTTCGAAGGAAAAAATGAACGTGATTGGCGTGCAGACGCAATCGGTCAAAGACAACCGCGGTGGTACCGCGTGGATGACTTTCACGGTCGAAGTGGGTGATTCGGGCCGATTGAATCATGTACTCGGGGTCGTGGCGGAGGTCACTGGGGTACGTGTTGCACGCAGGCGTTGATCACTATTTCAAGATGTTTGAAAGTTTTCGAGTCAAATTTCAGAAGCCTCTCTAGAATCGATGTTTCTCACTGCTACAATGTCGTCTTGAAACAGTTCAGGCGCGTAGCTCAGCTGGTTAGAGCACCACCTTGACATGGTGGGGGTCGATGGTTCGAGTCCATTCGCGCCTACCAAATTTGGTAGGGAAATCAAGCACTTAGCGTAATAGCTCGGTGCTTTTTTTTCGTCTGGATAAATCAATGTCAGTGCGGATGAGACCAAAGAAGCTCGAGGGTAAACCAAGGGATGAAAGCGGCTCAGAGCTTTCTAGAATGAACCCAAGCTACTCACGTCCTTGAAGGAATCAGAACTTTGTCAAAAGCCAAAAATAGCACCGGTGAATCCGATGTCGAATCATTGAAGAGTCCTGAACCCAAAGCCGTGCCAATCCGGGTTATCAAAAAATACCCTAACAGGCGGCTCTACGACACGGCCACGTCCACCTACATCACACTCACGGATGTCCGGCAGCTGGTGATGAGTGGGGCTGTCTTTGTGGTGCGCGATGCAAAGAGCAGCGAAGATCTCACGCGCAGCATTTTGCTGCAGATTATTCTGGAAGAAGAAACCGGCGGCGCCCCTATGTTTACCGAGGCAGTACTGGCCAATATCATCCGTTTTTACGGTAATGCCATGCAGGGTTTCATGGGTGCGTATCTTGAAAAAAATGTGGAGTCGTTCATGGACCTGCAAGTCAAAATGAGTGAGCAATCCAAAGGCATGTCCCCCGAAACTTGGGCTCAGCTCATGAAGGCTCAGTCCCCGATGATGCAGGGCATGATGGGAACCTACGTCGAGCAGTCCAAATCGCTTTTCACGCAAATGCAGGAGCAGATGCAAAAGCAGAGCGAACAGATGCTCACCGCCTTTGGACTTAAGCGCTGAACATTTCATTGACTCACATATAAAAAACCCGGCGTGCCGCAAGGCAACGTCGGGTTTTTTAATGAGCGTAGTTTGTTACAAAACTTCGCTGGCAAAGTCCGCCAGACGCGAACGCTCGCCACGCGCCAAAGTAATGTGGCCACCATGCGGCCAACCTTTAAAACGGTCTACGGCGTAGGTCAGACCGGAGGAACCTTCGGTCAGGTAGGGCGTGTCGATTTGGGCTAAATTACCCATGCAGATGATCTTGGTGCCAGGCCCAGCGCGTGTGATGAGAGTCTTCATTTGCTTGGGCGTCAAATTTTGCGCTTCGTCAATGATCACGTACTTGTTGAGGAAGGTGCGGCCGCGCATGAAGTTCATGCTTTTGACTTTGATGCGCGAGCGGATCAACTCATTGGTGGCGGCACGACCCCATTCGCCTGAGCCGCTTTCCGTCTTGCCAAGCACCTCGAGGTTGTCGTCCAGTGCACCCATCCACGGCCCCATTTTTTCTTCTTCCGTGCCTGGCAGAAAACCGATGTCTTCACCTACTGAGACGGTGGCCCGTGTCATGATGATCTCGGTGTAGCGCCTGTCATCTAGTACCTGCGTCAGCCCGCTCGCCAGGGCCATCAGCGTCTTACCAGTTCCGGCGTTACCCGCGAGTGTGACGAAGTCCACTTCAGGGTCCATCAGCAGGTTCATCGCGAAGTTCTGTTCGCGATTGCGCGTGGTCACGCCCCACACTGCATTCTTCAGATGGTTGAAATCTTTCAGCGTCTTGAGCACGGCTGTTTTGGCGCGAATTTCCGTCACGCGCGCATACAGCGGTGGCTCGCCCGGTGCCTCAAAGTAGACAAACTGGTTGATTAGCAAACTGGGAACAATCGGGCCGGTAATACGGTAGAACGTGTGGCTGCCTTGCTGCCAGCTTTCGAGTGTTTTACTTTGCCTTGTCCAGAAATCAGTCGGCAAAGCCAGTGAGCCGGGATAAAGCAGATCACCGTCTTCCAGTGTTTTGTCGTTTTGGTAGTCGTCTGTGAGCAAGCCAAGGGCGCGTGCTTTGACGCGCATGTTGATGTCTTTGGATACCAGCACAACTTCACGTGGTGCTTGTTCTTTGCGCAAAGCCTCCACGACGCCCAAGATCTGATTGTCTGCCTTGCCTTGCGGCAGGCTCATAGGCAAGGTGTAGTCGAGTGGACGGGTTTGAAATAGCAGGCAACCACGCGCTTCTGAATGGCCAGTAGTGTCCAGGCTCAAGCCTTTCGCTATGTCGGCGCCTTGCGCACCCGCCAGTGCGTCCAGCGTCCGGCTTGTTTGACGTGCATTGCGCGCCACTTCACTCATGCCTTTTTTGTGGCCGTCGAGCTCTTCAAGGACAATCATTGGCAAAAAGATGTCGTGTTCTTCAAAGCGAAATAGGCACATCGGGTCGTGCATCAGCACATTGGTGTCGAGAACAAATAATTTGGTCGGACCAGTTGATTTCGGCTTGCGTACCTTGGCTGCTATCGCGGGTGTTTCCTTTTTGAAATGGGTGGCAAGTGACTTGACCGGACTCGGGCGGGGCTTTTCCAAAAAGGCAGTCGGACGCTCAAGCTCCACTTCGGGCTGTTTCTCGCTAGGCAGCGGCCGTAGCTTGGCGGGCACCTCTACAGGCTCTGATTTTCGGCTGGCCCGTGTTGACGATCTCACAGGGGCGTTCAAAGCGTCGTTTGAGAGCAGAGCGGCACGTTTGGTCGGGGCGGGTGGCAGGGGCATGGGCTTATGACTCACAAAGTGAAGTTAAGGATTCCGGAAACAAAAAAGCCGCCTCGTTCCCGGGGCGGCTTATGTGTAAAGGGCAGTTGGTGTGTCAACAGCATGGTTTCATTATGCATGACGCAAATGACCGTGCGGTGCACTTCGGGAATAGAAACTTCAAGCGGCTTTTTCAGCTTTCTCGGCCTTGTTGAGTTCTTTAACTGCTTTCAGGACATCCTCCACATGGCCTGGCACCTTGAGGCCGCGCCACTCTGCTTTTAGTTGGCCGTCTGGGCCAACTAGAAAGGTGCTGCGCTCAATGCCTTTAACCTTTTTCCCGTACATGATTTTGTTCTTGACGACGCCAAACATGTGACACATTTTTTCTTCGGTGTCGGCAATCAACTCGAACGGCAGTTCAAGCTTGGACTTGAACTCGTCATGGGATTTCATGTTGTCTCGCGAGACACCGAAAACCGTTGCGCCAGCTTTCACGAAATCCTTGTATTTGTCACGGAATTGCATGGCTTCCGTGGTGCAACCCGGTGTGTTGTCCTTTGGGTAAAAATACAAAACGACAACTTTTCCAAGATGGGTTTGGTTGGAGACTTTGAGGCCGCCTGTAGCGACTGCTTCAAATTCGGGGAGAAGTTTATTAACGACGACTGCCATACTGCGTAGACCCTGACAAAAGTTGTGATTGGGCGTTGGCTTTCAGCTGCAAAAGAGGCTGTCATGCTCAGTTTTGCGCCTAATGCAACCCATTATTTTACTCTGAAAGAGCTTTTGCGAGCAGGCTCTTCAGTTCGCAGGCTCGATCAGCAGTGCAGCCATCACGTGGCGTCCCTCACCGGCGAGGATGTTGTAGGTCCTGCAAGCAGCCAGTGTGTCCATGGTTTCTAGACCAATGCGCTGCGCCATCAAAGTGCGTAAAAACGCGGGTGGCGGAAAGCGCAAACGCGAGCCACTGCCAAAAAGTACCAATTCTGGATGGTAGCTGGCCAGTTGGTCAAAATGCTCGGAACTGAGATCTTCAAAACATCCGCAATCCCAGTCAATCAACTCGCCGCGTGAGCCGATGATGACGCTGCGCTCAATTTTTTCGCCCACACCGTTTCGGCCCAAGCCCACCCAACCAGGCCCATACCCAAGGATGGACTGGACGTCAAGATGGTCTGGTTGAAGTTTCATGGGATGTCGCTGTGTTTTAGAGTGGAATTTATGCGGTGCTGCAAATGAATATCAAGCATGCCACTTTGGCGGATTGCCCGCTCTTGGAATGTTATTTTATGTGGTCAAATTATGGGTTCCGCTTAGCCGGGTTGGTTACAAGCATTCCCATAACGACCAACTGGGCTCAGGCCAAGACTTGAGCGAAAGATTTTATGCAAACGCAACCCAAACCCATCACTAAATCAGCCAAGCTGGCGAACGTCTGCTACGACATCCGTGGTCCGGTGATGGAGGCGGCGCGTCAGATGGAGGAAGAAGGGCACAAGATCATCAAGCTCAACATCGGTAATTTGGCCGTGTTTGGCTTTGATGCCCCTGAAGAAATTCAGCAGGACATGATCCGCAATCTGCCCAACTCGGCCGCGTACTCTGACTCCAAGGGCATTTTCGGCGCGCGCAAGGCCGTCATGCACGAGACCCAAAAGCAGGGCATCAAGGGCGTCACGCTGGATGATATTTATCTTGGGAATGGCGCCAGTGAACTGATTGTGATGGCGACCAATGCGTTACTTAACGACGGAGATGAGTTGCTGTTGCCGGCCCCTGACTACCCGCTCTGGACGGCTGCTGTGAGCTTGTCAGGCGGGACGCCTGTGCACTACCTCTGCGATGAAGCTAATGGATGGATGCCTGATTTGGCGGACATCAAACGAAAGATCACGCCCAACACCAAGGGTATCGTGGTGATCAATCCGAACAACCCTACCGGAGCTCTGTATTCTGATGAGCTGCTCCGCGAGATCATCAAGCTGGCGCGTCAACACGATTTGGTCATCTTTGCCGACGAAGTTTATGACAAAGTGCTGTACGACGGCCGTAAGCACACCGCCATCGCCAGTCTTTCAGAAGACATCCTCACACTGACCTTCAATTCTTTGTCTAAAAGCTATCGCTCCTGCGGTTACCGGGCGGGTTGGTTGGTGGTGTCGGGCGACAAAAAGCGGGCGCGTGACTATATCGAAGGCCTGAACATGCTGTCGAGCATGCGCCTGTGTGCCAACGTGCCGGGGCAGTGGGCGATTCAAACCGCGCTGGGCGGCTATCAAAGCATCAATGACTTGGTGGGTGAGGGCGGCCGTTTGCGTCGGCAGCGCGACATTGCGCATGAATTGATCACGGCCATTCCGGGTGTGACTTGCGTCAAGCCGAGTGCTGCGCTGTACATGTTTCCTCGACTGGACCCGAAGATGTACCCGATCGCCAACGACCAGGAATTCATTTTTGAAATGCTGCAAGAAACCAAGGTCTTGCTGGTGCAAGGGACGGGTTTCAACTGGCCATCGCCAGACCACTTCCGCATTGTCTTTTTGCCGCACGAAGACGATCTGCGTGAAGCCATTGGCCGTATCGCCAAATTCCTGGAAGGCTACCGCAATCGCAGCCTTGTGGTGCCTGTGTTGACGGCTGTCAAAGCCTCGGCATAAAACGCTTTTAACTTTACTCAATCAAGCATGAAATCAAGCAATCTGACGCCGATCAAAGTGGGCCTTTTGGGCATTGGAACTGTCGGCAGTGGTGTCTTCAACGTGTTGCAACGCAATCAAGAAGAAATTTTGCGGCGCGCCGGCCGTAGCATTCAAATCGCCATGGTGGCTGACCTCGATACCGCCCGCGCGCAAGCAGTGGTCGGTCCTAATGTGCAAGTGGTGAATGACGCGCGTGCGGTCATTGCCAACCCTGAAATTGACATCGTCATTGAGTTGATCGGTGGCTACGGCATTGCGCGGCAACTGGTGATGGAAGCGATTGAGGCGGGCAAACACGTGGTGACGGCCAATAAGGCCTTGATCGCTGTGCATGGCACTGAAATTTTTGCCGCTGCGCACCGCAAGGGCGTGATGGTGGCATTTGAAGCGGCTGTCGCTGGCGGTATCCCGATCATCAAGGCGCTGCGTGAAGGCTTGACGGCCAACCGCATCGAGTGGATCGCTGGCATCATCAACGGCACGACCAATTTCATCTTGAGCGAAATGCGCGACAAAGGCTTGGACTTTGACGTTGCCCTCAAAGACGTGCAGCGCCTCGGCTACGCCGAAGCCGACCCGACCTTTGACATCGAAGGTGTCGACGCTGGCCACAAGGTCACCATCATGTCGGCCATCGCTTTCGGCATTCCGGTGCAGTTTGACAAGGCCTATGTCGAGGGCATCACCCAGCTAAATGCACAAGACATCAAATATGCCGAGCAACTGGGCTACCGCATCAAGCTGTTGGGCATCACCAAACGTGTGGCGAACGGCGTTGAGTTGCGCGTGCACCCGAGCTTGGTGCCGGCGAAGCGTTTGATCGCCAATGTTGAGGGCGCGATGAACGCCGTGATGGTGCAAGCCGATGCCTTGGGCACCACGCTGTATTACGGCAAGGGTGCCGGCAGTGAGCCGACGGCCAGCGCCGTGATTGCGGACCTGGTCGACATCACGCGCTTGCACGGTGCCGAAGCGGCACAACGCGTACCCTATCTGGCCTTTCAGCCAGACGCGATGAGTGACGCCAAGATTCTGCCGATGAGCGAAGTCGTGACCAGCTATTACCTGCGCCTGAAGGTGGCTGACCAAGCTGGCGTGTTGGCCCGCGTGACAGGCTTGCTGGCCGAGGCGGGCATCAGCATTGACGCCATGCTGCAGCGCGAAGCCGATGAGGTCGGTGGTGCCGGCTCAACGCAGACGGATTTGATCATCCTCACACACGACTGTGTCGAAGCCAAAATGAACGCGGCCATCGCTCAGATGCAGAGTTTGCCGACGGTGCTGGCGCCAATCACCCGCATCCGCAAGGAGGAGTTGGCCTGATGCGCTACCTCTCCACGCGCGGTCACGCCGACCGTAAACAATTTTGCGAAATTTTGCTGGAAGGCTTGGCGCCTGATGGCGGGCTGTACCTGCCCGAGCAGTACCCTGTGGTTGATTCTGGCACGCTGGCGGCTTGGCGCGAGGTTTACCTCCAGCACGGTTACGCTGACTTGGCCTTTGAAATTCTCTCGCTTTACATCGACGATATTCCCGCCGATGATTTGAGGGCTCTGTGCCGCAAGACCTACACCGCAGCAGTGTTCGGCAGCCCCGAAATTGTGCCGCTGAAAAAACTCCAAGACGCGGCAACGGATGCGGCTCAAGCCGGTTTTTATTTGGAAGCCTTGTCGAACGGTCCGACGCTGGCCTTCAAAGACATGGCCATGCAGCTGCTCGGCAACTTGTTTGAGTACGAGCTGGCCCGTCGCAACGAAGAACTCAATATTTTGGGTGCCACCAGTGGCGACACTGGCAGCGCCGCTGAATACGCCATGCGGGGCAAAAAAGGTGTGCGTGTTTTCATGACCTCGCCGAACGGCCGCATGAGCCCGTTTCAGCAAGCGCAAATGTTCAGCTTGCTCGACGAGAACATCCACAACATCGCGATCGATGGCGTCTTCGATGACTGCCAAGACATCGTTAAGGCGGTCTCTAACGACTTGGCTTTCAAGCGCCAATACAAAATCGGCACCGTCAACTCGATCAATTGGGCGCGGCTGATGGCGCAGGTGGTTTACTACTTTGCCGGCTACTTCCAACTGCCCGAATCAGCGACTGGTGGCAAAGCCAGCTTCACCGTTCCCTCTGGTAACTTCGGCAATGTCTGTGCCGGCCATGTGGCCCGCATGATGGGATTGCCGGTTCACCAACTGGTGGTGGCGACCAACGAAAACGATGTGTTGGACGAGTTTTTTCGCACCGGTGTCTACCGCGTGCGCGTCGGTGCGGACACCCACGAAACCTCCAGCCCGTCGATGGATATTTCCAAGGCCTCTAACTTCGAACGTTTTGTCTTTGACTTGCTGGGTCGTGATGCCGCGCAGACGGCAGACTTGTTTGGTCGCCAGCTCAGCGACAAAGGCTTTTTCGATTTGAGCGCCCATCCAAATTTTCAGCAAGCGGCTACGCGCTACGGTTTTGTCAGCGGCAAGAGCACGCACACAGACCGGCTGCAGACCATTCGCGAGACTTTTCGGCGCTTTGACACCGTCGTCGACACGCACACTGCTGATGGCGTCAAAGTGGCGCGCGAGCATCTCACGCCCGGCGTCCCAATGCTGGTGCTAGAGACCGCTTTGCCGATTAAGTTTGCGGCGACGATTGAAGAAGCGCTGGGTCGCCCTCCTGAGCGTCCGGTCGGTTTCGACGGCATCGAAGCTTTGCCCAAGCGCGTCAAATTGATGCCTGCAGATGTGGTCTTGATCAAGGCTTATGTGGCAGAACATGCGCACTGAACTGAGCCCGAGCCAGTGCATGCTGGTGATTTTCGCGTGAAAGTTGTTGGCTTCGCTGGTTACTCCGGTTCAGGCAAAACGACGCTCGTTGAGCAAGTAATACCGGCACTGAAAAAACGCGGACTTCGGGTATCTATCGTCAAACACGCACACCACAAATTCGATATCGACAAGCCAGGCAAAGACACTTGGCGCCACCGCGAAGCCGGCGCCTTTGAAGTCGTTGCTGCTTCGAACATGCGCTTGGCGCTGATGCGTGAGTTTGAGAAACCGTCCGAGCTCAGCGTGCACCATCTGATTGCCGAGCTTTACGCCGGTGTCGACTGGGTGTTGGTTGAAGGTTTCAAGAGCAGTGACTTGCTGAAGATTGAAGTTTGGCGTGCACTGTCAGCCGAATACGTGCCCTTGCCGGTACGCTATCCTGATGATGCTTTCATCGTGGCCATTGCCACCGATACACCGCAAAGCCTGCCTGTGCCAACCTTGCTGCCGGTGCTGGATTTGAACGATCCTGACAGCGTGGCCGAGTATCTCGTCCAAAATGAACATCGCTTTGACTACAGCGCTGACAACTACCAATTTTGAAAGGGGCTGAGCTTGCTCAATCCTGCGACATCTCCCGTTCCAGTTCGGCAGCCATTGCGTCCGCTCGATGAGGCGCTGGCCGAGTTGTTGGCCATGGCTTTGCCGCTGGCCGACATTCAAGCTATATCGACCTTTGACGCCGATGGTCGCGTGCTGGCTGAAGACTTGATCTCCAGCCTCGACGTGCCCGGTCACGACAACAGCTCAATGGACGGATACGCCGTGCGCAGCGCTGATCTGGCTATCACCGATGTACTCCAAGTGACCCAGCGAATTCCGGCTGGCAGTTATGGCCACGCGCTGGAGCCCTTGGCTGCGGCACGTATTTTCACGGGCGCACCGATTCCGCCGGACGCGGACGCGGTGGTCATGCAGGAAGATACTGACGCCTTGACAGACAGCGCCAGCGTGCGCTTGTTGAGCGTTCCCAAGGCCGGGCAATGGATCAGGCGCAAAGGCGAAGACGTGGCGCGCGGTGCCGTGATCTTGGCGCGTGGCCAACGACTTTCCCCAGCCGCTTTAGGGTTAGCTGCCAGTATTGGCTTTGACAAACTGCAAGTGACTCGCCCAGTTCGAGTGGCTCTTTTCTCGACCGGTGATGAGTTGGTCATGCCTGGCGACGTTGCGCCAGCGGACATGCCGCCGGGTGCCATCTACAACTCGAATCGCTTTTTCTTGCGGGCCATGCTCAAGCGCTTGGGCTGCGAGGTCACCGATCTCGGCATCGTGCCCGACCGGCTCGATGCAACGGTGCAGGCACTCGCTGCGGCATCGCTGCAGCACGACCTGATTCTCACCAGCGGCGGCGTCTCCGTGGGTGAAGAAGACCACATCAAACCTGCCGTGCAGACACTGGGCGAACTCAAGCTCTGGCAACTCGCCATCAAGCCGGGCAAACCCTTTGCGTATGGCCGCATTCAATCTTCAAGTGCAGACCCGTTCGCCCATTTCATTGGCTTGCCGGGCAACCCGGTGTCGAGCTTTGTGACCTTCATGTTGCTGGTTCGTCCGTTTGTGCTCAAACTCTTAGGTGTGACGGCGTTGGCGCCGCAAGCCATGACCGCCGTGGCCCAATTCAGCTGGCCCAAGGCCGACAAGCGCCGTGAATTTTTGCGTGTGCGGCAGTTGGTTGGCGGCGGTCTTGCGCTGTTCGACAACCAAAGTTCAGGCGTACTCACGTCTGCGGTTTGGGGGGACGGTCTGGTTGATAACCCGCCCGGCAAAACGATTGCGCCGGGCGACGAGGTCAGCTACATTCCATTTTCTGCATTGTTGTCCTGAGCCGCATCTCACAACCCAAGGCACCGTAAGACTCTCATCAGATCAGCTTCATGAAAATCACCGTCAAATATTTTGCGTCTATCCGTGAGGCTTTGGGGCAGGGGACTGAACAGCGCGAGACCACGGCCGCCACGTTGGCAGACTTGCGCAATGAACTACTGGCCGTTAGCCCGGCCCATGTGCAGGCATTGGCCCGTGGAAAACCCGTGCGAATGGCGCTTGATCAAGTGATGAGTGACGAGTCAGCACTTTTGCACGAAGGCTGCGAAGTGGCTTTTTTCCCACCGGTCACCGGAGGCTGAGATGCTTGCCCGTGTAGTCGTTCAGATCCAAGACTTCGATCTTTCAGCAGAAATTTCGGTCCTCCGCGAGAGCGATAAACGCGTCGGTGCGGTGTGTAGTTTTGTAGGCACGGTGCGTGACCGCAACGAGGGCGATCAGGTCGCCACGTTGGAGCTTGAGCACTACCCGGTCATGACTGAAAAAGCCATTGAGGGCATGATCGATGCGGCGATGGCGCGCTTTGACATCTTCGCCGCGCGGGTGGTCCACCGTGTTGGGCTGCTCCAGCCCATGGATCAAATCGTTCTCGTGGCCGTCACGTCAGCGCACAGAGGCGAGAGTTTCCAAGCCTGTGAGTTCATCATGGACTACCTGAAGACGCAGGCGCCGTTTTGGAAAAAAGAAGACACACCCGGCGGCGCCCGCTGGGTCGACGCCCGCGTCAGTGACGACGTCGCATTAGCCCGTTGGGGCCTGCAAGCGCCCAACGCTTGAAGTCGGATTCAAGCGGCGATCCACACGTCAGCCGCGTTCTGTTTGGCAAGAATTATTGACAAAATTTTGTTTATCTGTATTTCGTATAAATGCATATGAAATATTCGTTTGTTGTTTTACATAGATGACTGTTTAATCCAATTCTTGACATGCCATAGGTGGCGTGATTTTGAATTTGTAACGCAAGTGCTTTGCAAATTCGATCATCAAGAAATGGATAAAAAACAATGAAGCAGACAGATGTTCTTATCGTCGGTGCCGGCCCGGTTGGCCTGACACTGGCCATCGATCTTGGCAAGCGCGGTGTCAAATGCACCTTGATCGAACAAAAGGAGGCGCCTCAGTTCCTCCCAAAAATGGAGCGTGCCAACGCCCGTACGATGGAGATGTATCGGCGCATCGGGCTTGCGGATGCCATTCGACAGGCGGGGCTGCGGGGTGACTGTCCAATGGACGTTTATGTCGTTCTCAGCCTGAATCAGCCACCGTTGCTGCGCCTGCGCTATCCGTCTGTCGATGAAGCAAAGGCTGACGGCCGTGCAACCAACGACGGCAGCAGTCCGCTGGAGCCTTATCAACTGATCTCCCAATACACGATTGAGCCACTTCTGAAGTCAATAGCCGAGAGTCTGCCATCAGTGAGCGTGCGCTTTGGGACCGAATTCATTTCATTCGATCAAGACGACGATGGGGTCACGACAAGCGTTAAAACCGGCGACAACACAGAAACCATCCGCGCCGCATATGTGGTCGGATGCGATGGCGGCGCCAGCCCTGTCCGTAAACAACTCGGTATCAAGCTGCGCGGCGAAGGTGCGTTGATGGAGCTGCGCCAAGCGCTGTTTCGTTGCGATGAATTGTTTGATCGAATTCCCGTCGGCAACGGTCCTGGCAGGGGACGCCACTACCACGTCGCAGATGACAAGGCGTCCTTCCTCATCATGCAAGACTCGACGCAGCACTGGACGCTGCATTCGGTCGTCAACTCTGATGAAGAAATGATGGCGCAGTTTGAGAAAGTGGTTGGCTTCCCCGTCAAATATGAGATGTTGTCTTGCTCTCCATGGAAGCAAAATTTACTGCTGGCCGACCGCTACCGTGACAAGCGCGTGTTCATTGCGGGCGATGCTGCACACCTCGTGATTCCGACCGGCGGGCTCGGTATGAACACTGGTGTCGGTGATGCGTTCGATCTGTCTTGGAAACTGGCCGCCACCCTCCAAGGGTGGGGTGGGCCAAAAATTTTGGGTTCCTACGAACATGAGCGCCGTCAAGTGGGCGAGCGCAACATTGGGGCTTCACGCTATGCGTCGATCGGACGTCGTAAATGGCGCTCTATGTACCGCTCCAACATCACGGAAAACTCACCCATAGGGCTTCAAAATCGGAAAATCCTCGCCAATGTCGCTGACGTTGAACAGCGGAAAACCAACGAGATGGTGGGGGCTGAAATGGGTTACCGCTATGTCGACTCGCCCATCATCATGGATATTCCAGGCGGGCCGGAGCATTTGTTCCGTGAATACGTACCCAGCACTTGGCCGGGCGCAAGGCTTCCGCATGTTTGGCTTGATGACGGTTCAGCATTACAGGATCGGTTGCCAGTGGACGGCTTCACCTTGCTGAAGCTCGGTCGTACACAGGCGGACACGTTAGAACTGGAGAGAGCTGTCCGTGCATCCGGTGCGCCGCTGGCGGTACTTGACGTGTCCGATCAGATCGCTCGTGAGCTCTACGGATTCGACCTGATTCTGCTTCGTCCGGACATGCATATTGTTTGGCGCGGGCAACAGCCACCGGACGATATTGCGCTCCTAGTTGCCGTTGCAACCGGGTATGCATCATGAGAGTTTTTGCTCTCCTGAGTTTGGTATGTGTATGTGTGGCGCCTTCAATTGTTCATGCGCAAGACTATCCCTCTCGAGCGATTCAGTTCGTAGTGCCTTACACACCGGGAACGACCGGCGACATGTTGGCCCGACTACTAGGTCAGAAAATTGCGCAGCGCTGGAACGTTCCAGTTGTGGTCGACAACAAGGCTGGCGCCAGCGGCATGATAGGCACTGAGGCCGTTGCCAAAGCGGCGCCTGATGGCTATACATTTCTGTTTGCCGCAACGTCCCACGGCACTCTGGGTGCCATCAACCCGAAACTCCCCTACGATTCGATCAAGAGCTTTGCACCAGTCTCCTTGCTTGGCACGAGCGCGATGACCTTGGTGATTAACAATAAGTTTCCTGCCAACAACGTGCGTGAGTTTGTTGACGAGCTCAGAAAACAGCCGGGAAAGTTCAACTATGCATCACCCGGTGCCGGTGGCATTCAGCATTTAGCGATGGAATTGTTCAAACAAGAAACGAACACCAACATGTTGCACGTGCCCTATAAGGGTTCTGCCGGCGCCCTGAATGATCTCGTGGCCGGGCACGTTCAAGCGACGGTGGTGTCGGTACAAACCGCTACCGTGTTGACCACCGGCGGCAAGATGCGGATGCTCGCCGTCATGGGCCGTGAACGGGTCCCGACGTTCCCGCAAGTACCCACACTTATTGAGCTCGGTTACAGCAACATGAATGTTGAAACTTGGTATGGCGTGTTCGCCCCAGCTGGAACCCCACCGGCGTTGATCGCCCGTATAAATAGTGAGATTAGCCACCTGCTGGTGCTTCCTGACGTCAAAGAGGCGATGGCGAAACAAGGACTGGATCCGGTTGGTGGAAAACCGGAGAGGCTTGACATGTTGCTGCGCAGCGAGGTCAAGCTTTGGACGCAGGTGGTGACGCGCGGTAAGCTCGTCGCGGATTGAATCATTTAAAACAGAAACAAATACGGAGACACATCATGAATCTTTTCCAGGATCTAGCCATCGCTTATAGAATCCTCGCCGAGCACGGCATCATCGACGCTTATGGGCACGTTAGCGTTCGCTCGCCGACCAACCCGGAGCGATTTTGGATGGCCAGATCCATACCGCCGGAACTGGTCACTGAAGGCGACATGATGGAGTTCGGCATGAACAGTGAGCCGATTGACGCCCAAGGCCGCAGCCCTGTGAATGAGCGATTCATTCATGGCGAGGTTTACAAGTCGCGTCCTGAAGTGATGGCCGTGGTCCATAACCACTCGCCATCGGTCATTCCATTTTCTTGCACGGGCGCCGTGTTACGACCGATCTTTCACATGTCTGCGTTCATCGGACAAGGGGTTCCCAACTGGGAAATCCGTGAGGCGAAAGAGGGCACCGATATGCTGGTGCGCGATACCTATCTGGGTGCCGCCCTGGCTAAAACGCTAGGCGGGCATCCTGCCGCCTTGATGCGTGGGCATGGTGCCATTGTTGTTGGTGAAAGCCTGCAAGTGGCCGTCGGCCGCAGTGTTTATCTGGAACAAAATGCGCGGATGCAATACCAGGCAGAACTGCTGGCTGGGCGAACCCAGGGGCCGATCACGTTCATGGATGACAAAGAGGTCGCCGCTAATGTTGTCTGGCAAGACTATGGCCGATTCTGGAATCTGGTGCGCAGCAAAATGTTAAAGACGCTAGAAGCTGAAAAAGCCGAACTGTTGGCGCAAGCAACTTGACAAGATAGTCAAGCGCATGATTCATAACAAGGGAGGCAATCAATGACATTACGACGCAGAACCTTATTGGCAGCCACGGGAGGCGCGGGACTTTTGTCGATGACAGTGGTGAGAGCGCAGCAAAAGCTGATCCGCATGGTGGTGCCGCTCACGCCTGGGACGACACCCGACACCATTGCGCGTGCGATTGGGCCGAGCATGCAAGCCAAGTTGGGCTTGGACTATGTGGTCGAGAACAAGGCCGGTGCATCGGGCATGATCGGTATGAGTTTTGTGGCCAAGTCTACCGATCCCGGTACGCTGCTCGTTGTTCCGGCGACAACGGTGACATTGCCCTTGTTTTACAAAATGATCGACTTCGACGTCATCAACAGTTTCACGCCCATCACACAAATTGCCTCGACTTCTTTTGTGCTGGTCGTGCACAAAGACATACCCGCCAAAAATCTGCAAGAGTTCGTCACTTGGGCGAATTCCAAGCAAGGCTTGTTTTATGCCTCACCGGGTAATGGAACACACCACCACTTGTTCATGGAGCTGCTGAAACAGTCCTTGGGTGTGAACCTTGAGCATGTCGCTTACAAAGGGTCATCTCCAGCTATCAATGATTTGCTCGGGGGGCTGATACCCGCCATGTTCTTGCCGATTCAGATCGCCATTGCTCAGCGCGATGCCGGTCGTTTAAAAATAATTGGCGGATCGCTGCGTGAGCGGCACCCTAGCTTTTTGGATGTTCCTTCGCTTCAAGAGCAAGGGGCTAAGAATTTTCACGCCGATGCGTGGTATTCGGTCTGGGGGGCGCCCAAATTGCCTTCGGCGCTGGCTGAGCAATATCGAATAGCAGTGACTGAATCACTCCATGAGCCAACCGTCAAAGAGAGTTTTGCAAAGCAAGGCATGCTCTTGAAAACGGGGACCTCACAAGAGCTACTGGCTTTGACCAAAGCGGAGTCTGAGTTGTGGTCTCAGGTCGTTAGAAAAACAAATATCAAACCGGCTTAAGCATTTTTCCTGTCTTTTAAAAAGCTTCGAAAAAATTCTGCAAATGCCTCTGCCGCCGGCGAGAGTGACCGGCCTTGGCGGGAATACAAAGTCACCATTCTTTTGAGACTGGGTTTGACAAGGGGCCGCCCTTCAAGGCCGAAGGCACTCGCGAGAGGGCTGATATATTCGGCCGCAATCGTAACCCCAAGCCCTGCCTTGACCATGCTCAGCGCCGTGGTGATGTTCGTGACACGACGGCGTGTGGCCGTTGTCACTGTCAACGCTCGGTCAACGACTTCATTTCCAAGATGCTGTTGGACCAAGGGTATGAGCTGTGTTGTGAAGTCCATGGTGGGAATGATCAGGTCATTTCGCAACAGTTGTTGCCAAGTCACCCGTTTGCCAGAGGCCAGTGGGTGACTCGGCAGGCTCCAGACTAAAAAGGGACTTGTCAGCAGGGGCTCCATATGCAGGGCAGAGTCGAATTGTGAGTCTTGGATTGAATCTGGACCAATGACAAAGTCGACTTCGCCGCTGCGAAGTGCATTGAACATGGACGACACCAACGTATCTACAAGTCGAACATTGATCCCTGGTTGGCTACGCTCATAAGCGGCGATGGCTGGGACAACCAGTGAAGAGGCAACAGCCTCTGTAGCACCCACACGAACCACGCCGCGTCTGAGCATGGCGATGTCTGATGTATCGCGAATAACGGCCTGAAACTCATCCAGCAACTTTTGCGCAAGTTGATAAAAATCTCTTCCAGAATCTGAGAGGACCACCTGACGTGTTGTTCTGTCCAGCAGGCGAAAACCAACTTCATCTTCAAGCTCTTTGACCAGGACGCTCAATGCTGACTGGGTGAAGAACAGTGTGTTGGCGGCCTTGGTGAAACTCTGGCTGTCGGCGACGGTGACGAACGCACGCAACTGCTTGATGGAAATATTCATGGGCCTTGCATTCGGGTCATTGCTGGACTACGGTCGATCCGCCGGCACAAACGAGGCGCGGGCGTGTTCTTCGAGCCCCTCGGTCATCTGCTGCAGCAATGCGACCAGTTGCAACTGCTGTTCTGGCGACAAAGGACCCATCAGTCGCTCATAAGCGCGTTCTGCAGGTTTTTGTGATTCTTTGAGCAACACTTCGCCATGCTCTGTGAGTTGAACCGCTAAGTTGCGCCGGCTGTCCGGGGCAGGGGATCGCTTCAACAGTCTCCGCTCCTCCAAGCCACGCAACACGCGCAGCACAGTCACTTTGTCAAAGCCCAGGGCGCGTGCCAAGCTTGACTGGTCCAAGCCAGGGGATGCGCGCAGTACGGTCAGTACGCCGAATTGTGCCGGGGTCAGTCCCACGCTCCGGCATTCGTCTTCAAACACGGCAGCTGAAATTTGATGTGCCCGTCGCAGTAAAAAACCGGGTCGGGTGTACAGCAGAGAAAGGTCTTTGAACAGGGTCATGTGGCTGCGTCTGGCGCGAGAGTTGCTTGAGAAGCGTGTGGGGCATCCTTTTGCGGCGCATCAGGCTGGGGTAAGAGGCGTATTTTGTCCCAAGGCGTGTCCGGCTTGAGTTTTTTCTCCAGCCAGTCCAGCAGCATGCGGACACGGGGTAGTTCAAGCCGGTTGGTCGGGACCAGCGCTTTCAGCCAGATCCCAGGCACGGAATAGGGTTGCATGATTTCCACCAACTGACCCGCGTTCAGAGCACCTTCCGCGATGTAGTCCGCCAACACGGCAATGCCGGTGCCCGCGATGGTCGCCTCGCACAGCGCAAGTCCATCGTTGGTGCGCAATTTGGCGCGCACGTCAATGCCCATCAGACCTTGCGGGCTCTGAAACTCCCAGCGCACCCCGGAGGTTGTGAACACCAAGCAGTCATGGTCGACTAGGTCACCCGGGTGTTGGGGTCTCCCCATCCGTTCCAGGTAGGCGGGTGCTGCACAGAGGTAGCGCTTCATTAACCGCAGTGGTTTGTCCTGAACCCGTCCATACAGTTCGGGCAGGGCACCTATGGCAATGTCAAATCCTTCCTCAATGGGGTTCACGGATCGGTCGGCCAGAACGATGTCCATGCTGATCCTAGGTTGACTTTTCACGAAGTCATTGAGGATGTCGCTAAGGTACAAAACAGCCAGTGTGGTCGGCAACTTCACGCGAATATGGCCCTCCAGTTCGCCACTGGCACGTGCCATGCCGGCCAAGGCATCGTCAACTTGCCCTATCACTTGGCGTACGGTGTGCAAGTAGCGGTCGCCCACGTCGGTCAGCGTCAACTTACGCGTAGTGCGGGTGAAAAGCGGTGCCCGAATGAGCCACTCAAGCTGGTCAATTCGTTTTGAAATGACCGATGGCACAAGCCCCATCTGCCTAGCCGCGCCTGAAAAACTACCAGCATCTGCGGTGGCGACAAAGGCTTTGAGGTTAGAGAGGGTATCCACGATTCATCACGATCTAGAAAAGGTTTATCTTAAAAATTGGTTATTGTCATTCAATTCGAAGTTAATTAGGATTGACAAAAGAGTACGAGCCTGTAAAGCTGATGTACCGGTTTTAGCGAATGCAGCAAGGATTTCTTGCCGGCCCAGACATAACGTAGAGACACATACCCATGAGCCAACACCCCCCCCCCGGCCAAGTCACCCTTCAGAGTGGTGCGCATTATTTCCTTGAAGGACTGACCGAGCTGGGCATTGACTACGTCTTCTCGAACTTGGGCACCGACCACGTATCGATCATTGAAGAGCTGGCGCGCTGGGATCAGCAAGGTCGCCCGCACCCGACCATGTTGTTGTGCCCACATGAGAACGTCGCGATCCACATGGCGGCTGGTTACGCCGCGACCACGGGACGTGGCCAAGCTGTCATGGTGCACGTTGACGCGGGAACGGCCAACGCCGCCATGGGCATGCACAACATGTTTCGTGGTCGCTTGCCGGTGATGCTGATCGCCGGCAAAGCGCCATACACCTTGCGCGGTGAGCTGCCGGGTTCGCGCGACAACTATGTGCATTTTGTGCAAGACCCTTTTGACATGGCCAGCTTGGTGCGCCCGTATGTCAAGTGGGATTACTCCCTGCCCAGCGGTGTGATTGCCAAAGAAGTTTTACGGCGGGGCCATTCGGTGATGCAAAGCGACCCGCAGGGTCCGGTCTACCTAACCTTGCCGCGTGAAGTGCTGGCCGAAACGCTGCCGAATGACACGGTCCAAGCCTATAGCGGCGAGCGCTACGGCCCGGTTCAGGCTGGCGGTATTGATGACGAACGTGCGCAGGCGATTGCCGCGCAACTTTTGTCAGCCAAAAGCCCGATGGCCGTGACGTCCTACCTCGGCCGCAAAGCTGATGCCGTGGCTGCACTTGAAGACCTCGCCTTGCTTTGCGGCATACAGGTGTTCGAGTTCAGCCCCAGCCACATGAACATTGACCGTGCGTCACCTTGCTTTGGGGGTTTTGACCCCGCCAAAGCGGTGGCAGTTGCCGACGTGGGTCTGCTGTTGGATGTGGACGTGCCATGGTTGCCTAAATTTGTGCAAACCAACAACGCCACCCGCTGGACTCACATCGATGTGGACACCATCAAAAAAGATTTCCCGATGTGGGGCTTTGCCACAGACATGCGTGTGCAGGCTGACTGTGGTGCCGTGCTTCGGCAGGTTGCCAAAATTGTCCGAGAAAAAGCCGATGCAGCCTTTCATCAAAAAGTGTCTGAACGCATCAGCAGTTGGTTGCCTTCCAGTACCGAGCGTAAGGCCGGAATTGCGCGGGCGGCGGACGACCATGGCAAGGCGGGTGCTATTTCCGCGGCCTATGTGTGTGCGGCACTGGGCGCTGCCATTGCACCAGAAGACATCGTCATCAACGAGGCCATTCGCAATACGTTTGCTGTGCTCAATCAAATTCCACGCAGCCAACCATTGACGCTGCTGTCCGGCGCCGGCGGTGGCTTGGGCTATAGCGGGGGTATGGCGCTCGGTGCGCAACTTGCAAATCCGAAGGTGCGTGTGCTGCAGATTGTGGGTGACGGCGGATTTCACTTCTCAACGCCGACCTCGGTTTACTCAACTGCTCAGCGCTACAACTTGCCAATTTTTACCGTGGTGCTCGACAACGGTGGCTGGCAAGCTGTCAAGGAAGCCGTTCTGCGCGTTTACCCCGCCGGTGCCGCGGTCGATGCCGATGAATTCCACGCGCGCCTTCAGGGGCCTGACAGACACTTCGAAAAAGTCGCTGAAGCCTTTGGCGCTTATGGCGAATGTGTCCGTGAGCCAAGTGAGGTTGATGCGGCCATCGCCCGCTGCCTCAAAGCTGTGGACGCCGGACAGGCTGCGCTGCTCAATGTGCAGATCGGACTGCAATAAGCGGTAGTCAGTACGACACGAAAGATCAAGCGCCAATAAGAGCGTCTGACACAAGCGGTTTTAACCAGGAGACAAGCATGCTGACCCAACAAAAAATTCGACTAGCCTATTTCGCGATAGCGGCACTGACATGTGCGCCGCTTGTCGCCACTGCGGCTGACTACCCAAGCAAACCCGTCACTATCGTGGTTGGGTATTCCGCTGGTGGTGGGGTTGATGTGATGGCCCGCATCTTGTCGGAAAAACTACCCGCTGTGTTTGGGCAACCCGTGATCGTTGAAAACCGCCCTAGCGTGGGTGCCATTGTTGCCAGCACCTTTGTTGCCAAGGCTAAAGCCGATGGCTACACGCTGATCATGGGCGCGCCCGGTCCGATGATTTTCAACCATGCGGTCTACGCCAAACTGCCCTACACGCCGCAAGACTTCACGCCTATTTCGTTTGTCAGCGACTCACCATTGGTGTTGCTTGTGAACATTAAAAACCCAGCTAAAACGGTTCAAGAACTTGTCAGCCAGTCACAGCAAAATCCTGACAAGGCCAACTACGGCGCTAGCTCCGCGTCGTTCCAGTTGATCACCGAGTTGTTCAATAAAAAGACCGGCGCCAAATTCATGCACATTCCCTACAAGGGTGCCAACGACTCCGTCACGGCGGTCATGGCTGGCGATGTGACGATGACGCTGGCCGATGCGGGTCCGGCTTTCATCGGCATGCAGAGCGGCCGCGTCAAAGCGTTGGCTGTCACGTCTGCCACACGGATGAAAGACTACCCCAATGTCCCGACGCTGACCGAACTCGGTGTTGACTTGAAAGCGTCACTTTGGATCGGCTTGCTGGCACCTGCGGGTACACCCGCCGAGATCATCAAGACGCTGCAAGAGGGCGTTGCCAAAGTTGTGGCTATGCCGGACGTGCAGAAAAGAATGACCGGCATGTCCGTGATCCCGATGAGCAATACGTCAGAAGAGTTTTCAAAAATCATCGCTTCTGAAATTCCGGTGTGGCGGCAACTCGCCATAGACAACAACATCAAGGCCAATTGATTTGCGGACCGTTTTATCTGCAGGAGATCGCATGCCTCAACGCCTACAGTTTTTGGCTGCAGTGACCACACTGCGTGTGCCCTCGTATGTGTTTTCGTGGGCGTTTGTCATTGGATTCTTCGGTGCATTTAGCGCCTCTTTTGTTGCGCAAGCAGCGGATTATCCTGTCAAGCCTGTGACCATCGTGGTCGGCTTTTCGGCTGGAGGTAGCAGTGATGTGTTGGCCCGCATCGTGGCGGCAAAGCTGGCCATTGGATTGGGGCAGCCGGTGGTGGTTGAAAACCGTGCCGGTGTGGCCTCGATTGTGGGGGCGGCCTATGTGGCCAAAGCCAAACCAGATGGCTACACCCTCTTGATGGGCGCCAGTGGTCCCAATGTTTTCAATTACGCGCTTTACGCGAAATTGCCTTACGCACAGCAGGAGTTTGCACCGATCTCTCTGCTTGGGACCTTTCCGTTGTTGCTGCTGACCCACGCAGACAATCCTGCCAAATCCGTGCAGGAACTGGTCGCGCAGTCCAAACAAAACCCGGACAAGTCCAACTACAGCGCAAGCTCTTCGTCCTTTCAACTGGTGACGGAATTATTCAAGACGAAGACAGGCGCAAGCTTCGCGCACATTCCTTACAAAGGCAGCAACGACGCTATCACGGCCCTGATTTCCGGTGACGTCAGCATGACGCTGGTCGATGCCGGCGCCGCATCTGCCGGATTGCAGGGCGGCCGCGTGAAGGCCTTGGCGGTCACGTCAGGCGAACGGCTCAAGGACTTGCCCAACATCCCCACGCTGAGTGAGGTGGGGATTGATTTGAAAGTCTCCTTCTGGAGCGGCCTGCTGGCGCCAGCGGGGACGCCCGCATCTGTGATCAAACGCTTGCAGGAGGAAATTGCCCGTGTTATGGAGTTGCCCGATGTCAAAAAGCGCTTCAGTGCGATGTCGGTGGTTCCGACCAGCAGCACGCCTGAAGAGTTCTCAAAAATCATCGCGACAGAAATGTCGGTCTGGAAACAACTGGCGATCGACAACAACATCAAAGCCAATTAACGAAGCTTCGATACAGTTTTCCCACGGCTTATTCCCTCATTCTTTTTTATAAACTTACCGGAGAAAAAAACCATGCATCCAAAATCAAGCGACTACCAACGCATTGCCACCGAAGAAGCATTTGCCCCGCCCGAAATGCTCAGCATCTACAAAAAAATCCTTGAAAAAGGGGATGCAGATCCTGGCTTCAGAGGGTTGATGGGCTTTTACATGAGCAGCCCCAGTGCACGTGCTCAACACATCATTCGCTGCCTGACCGATATGGATCAGTTGCGCATCCAGCACATGGACGAGTGCGGCATTGACAAGCAGGTTCTTGCACTCACCTCGCCAGGCGTGCAAGTGATGGAGAAGGCTGACGCGGTGGCGTACGCCAAAGTCGCCAACGATTATTTGGCCGATGCCATTCGCCGGCACCCAACGCGTTTCGTCGGCATGCTGACGGTTGCACCACAAGACCCTCAAGCGGCAGCCAAGGAAATTGAGCGCGGTGTGAATCAACTGGGCATTCACTCAGTCGTGATTAACTCGCACACACAGGGCGAGTATTTGTCAGATCCTAAATTCTGGGATATTTTTGCCGCTGCTGAAGCGCACGACACGCCGATTTACCTGCACCCTAATTCGCTCCCGAAGAACATGCTCCAGCCGTTTCAAGAGTGCGGCCTTGACGGCGCAATCTACGGCTTTGGCGTAGAGACAGGGCTGCATGCCATGCGCATCATCACCGCCGGTGTATTTGATCGTTTCCCGAAACTCAAGATGATCATTGGACACATGGGTGAGGCGCTGCCGTACTGGATGTATCGCCTTGACTATATGCACCGTGCGACCGTGGCGTCTCAGCGTTATGACAGCATGAAGCCAATCAAGAAGAAGCCCAGTGATTACCTCCGCGAAAACTTCTACATCACCAACAGCGGCGTGGCATGGGAGCCGGCCATCAAATTTGCACAGCAGGTGGTGGGTGTTGACCGCGTCCTGTATGCGATGGATTACCCGTATCAACACCAGGTTGACGAGGTCATTGCACTGGACAACATGACCATGAGTGCTGAAGACAAGAAGATGTTCTTTCAGACGAATGCAGAAACCGTTTTCAAGATTCGTTGAAGAAAATCATGCGCATTCAAAAATTACGTTTCCTTTTAAGCGGACTGTCCTTTGCACTGCTTGGCTTCGGGCAAGTCAGTGTTCAGGCACAAACTTGGCCAAGTCAGACCATCAAAATTGTTGTTCCCTTTACCCCCGGGACAGGCATGGACACGATTGCTCGCACGGTGTCCCCCAAGCTCAGTGAGCGACTCGGTCAACCCGTGATTGTGCAAAACACGCCTGGCGCCAGCGGCAATATTGGTGCTGACATGGTGGCTAAGGCAACGCCTGATGGCTACACCGTGCTGATGGGCGCGAACACCATGCTCATGGCGTCACAGCTCTATAAGAACGTCCCATTTGATCCGGTCAACGACTTTTCTTCCGTCTCTATGGCTGCCTATGGCACCTTGATGTTGGTCGCGAATCCCAAGACTGGCATCAAGTCGCTTCAAGAGTTCATTGCCATGGCGAAAGCCAAGCCCGGCGATGTGACCTTTGGTTCACCAGGCATTGGTACGCCACACCATATGGCCATGGAACTGCTCAAAAGTAAAACTCAGCTCAACATGCTGCATGTCCCTTACAAAGGGACCGCTGGTTATGTGGCTGATTTACTCGGCGGCGAATTGATGGTCGGCTTTTTGCCCATTCACGTGGCGCAAGGATTTGTCAGCAGCGGCAAACTGGTGGCACTGGCCGTTGGCGGCCCCACCCGTAATCCAGTGTCCCCCAGTGTGGCAACCTTTCAAGAGCTGGGTGTGAAAGACGTGAACGTTGACATGTGGTACGCCTTCTTTACGCCGAACCGCACGCCTTCAGCCGTTATCAATCGCCTTAATACCGAGATTGCAGCCATTATGAAATTACCCGATGTGCGCGCCGTTTTAGCCAAGGCAGGGCTGGATGCTGCCTCCTCCACAACGGCTGATCTGTCTACCACGGTCAAGCAAGACTACGTCCGTTGGGGAGCTGTGATCAAGCGCAACGCCATCACGGCTGACTGAGATGTTGATATTGTTTTGAAAGGCTGAAAAAACGATTGGATTGTGTGTATGCTAACGATCCAAACCGGAGCACACAGTGAACACACAGTCAATCAGTAGCCCTTCAAAAAATATCAACATCGCCATTGTTGGCGGTGGCATCGCCGGCCTGGCGCTCGCCCTAGGACTCAAGCGCAAAGGCATCAGTTGCGAGGTCTATGAGTCGGTTCCCGAGATCAAGGAATTGGGTGTGGGCATCACGCTCTTACCGCATGGCATGCGGGAACTGGCTGCACTCGGTGTGCAGGACAAGCTCGAAGCGGCAGGGATTGAAAACCTCGAGAGTGTCTTTTTCAACCGCTACGGTCAGTACATTTACAGTGAACCACGCGGGCGGCATGCCGGGTACGCAGTGCCTGAGGTCGGCATCCATCGGGGTAAATTGCACCGCATCTTGTTCGACGAAACGGTGGCCCAGATTGGCGCTGAGCACATTCATACGGGCCACCGCTGTGTCGGCGTTGACCAAGACGAAACAGGAGCGACTGTTCATTTTGTCGATCCCTCCACGGGCACTGCACGACCCTCGGTACGCGCTGACGTGGTGGTGGCCTGTGATGGCATCAACTCGGCCATCCGTAAGCAGTTTTACCCGGACGAAAAAATGGCTTTTTCGGGTATCAACACGTGGCGCGGCGTGACCAAGCACAAGCCTATTTTGACCGGCAAGAGCTACATGCGCGTGGGTTCAATCGAGACCGGCAAAATGGTGATTTACCCCATCGTCGACAACATCGACGCCGATGGAAATCAGCTCATCAATTGGATGGCCGAAATTCAGCGCGACGCGGCTGTCATGAATGACTGGAACCAATCCGGTAAGGCCTCAGACTTTTTGGATATCTTCAAGGATTGGAAATTTGACTGGCTCGATGTGCCCGCACTGATTTCGAATGCGGAGCAGATTCTTGAATACCCCATGGTTGACAAAGACCCGGTGTCGCAATGGACCTTTGGGCGCATCACCTTCATGGGCGACGCCGCCCACCCTATGTACCCGCGAGGTTCTAACGGATCCGCACAGGCCCTGATTGATGCCCGTACCTTGGCGGATGAATTGTCCAAAGCAAGCGATCCCCAAGTCGCGCTCAAAAGCTACGAAAATCTCCGTCTTGCCCCGACCTCCAAAATTGTGCTCACCAACCGCGCGACACCGCCCGACTTCATCATCATGAAGGCCGATGAACTGAGTGGTGGTAAACCGTTTGAAAAAATCGACGACCTCATCAGCCAAGAAGAGTTACGGGCGATTTCAGAGCACTACAAACAGGTGGCTGGATTTGCGCTTGAACCGTTAAAGGCTTAGTTCAGGTAGCGTGGCTTTTCCAGATCATGCGCAAGTGCTGGCGAGTCTTGTTCTCGCGAAGCCTTGCCAGTGTTGATCTTTACGCTCACGCCGATCTCGGTTTCAAGCCATTGCGATGTGGTCAACGCTTGGTCGAGCAAAGACACAAAGCCGCGTGTCAGTTGCGCGTCTAATTTGATGTGCAAACTACGGGTTTTTTCGGCAAGCTTTTCAAGGATATTGAGCTCAAGTTCAGCTCCGGCCAGCGGCGTCATCTTGACCTCTGTCACCAACAGCGGCTCAGGCCCAAGCGGTAGTGAAGCACTTTTTTCGCGGTACGGTGTTTTGAAGTCGCTCTTGTAATTAGCGGCTTCTTGCTGAAAGTTCTCCAGCAATTGCTGGCGCTGTTCGTTAAATGGCGCAGCCAGATTCGGTGGACTGGATTGGCGCGCGATTTGTTCGTTCGATGCTTTCTCAAGCAGCGGCAACAGAGCCAAAGTCAAGCGGCGCGTGAACCAAAACCGAACTTCTTCATCGCTACGGGTGTTGATGCGTACCCAAAAGCGGTCTTGCTCATGGCTGTAGCTAACGCTAACCTGATGGATATTCATGCTTTTATTTTAGGGTCAAGCTCAACATTCGAGCACGGCTGTTACGTTCCTTTTTGTTCGCTATTGAAAAATTTAGAAAGCCCCCACATCTAGACGTACTAATTTTTCGGAGTCAGCATGCGACAAGACAAACTAACCACCAAGTTTCAAGAAGCTTTGAGCGATGCTCAGTCCTTGGCTTTGGGCAACGACCATGGCTATATTGAGCCCTTGCACTTGCTTTCTGCCATGCTGCGCCAAGAAGAAGGGCCTCGGGCCTTGCTGCAGCGCGCTGGTGTCAATCTGTTGGCACTCCAGTCGGCTACCGATGCGGCCGTCAAGAAACTCCCGCAAGTGCAAGGGCAGGAACAAATCCAGATCAGTGCTGAGCTTGGTAAGTTATTGCAAGCCACCGAGAAGGAAGCTATTAAACGTGGCGATCAATTCATTGCTGGCGAGCTTTTCCTGCTGGCGCTCACCGACAGCAAAAGTGACGCTGGCAAAGTCGCTCAAAGCAACGGTATGACTCGCAAGTCGCTGGAAGCTGCCATTGAAGCCGTGCGCGGGGGGCAAAATGTCAACAACCCAGAGGCTGAAGGCCAACGCGAAGCCCTGAAAAAATACACGATGGACCTGACCGAGCGCGCCCGCATGGGCAAGCTTGATCCGGTGATTGGCCGCGACGACGAAATCCGGCGGGCGATTCAAGTGCTGCAGCGCCGGACCAAAAACAACCCGGTGCTGATCGGTGAGCCGGGCGTCGGCAAGACCGCGATTGTCGAAGGTTTGGCGCAGCGCATCGTCGCCGGTGAAGTACCGGATTCGCTCAAAGGCAAGCGTGTGTTGTCACTCGACATGGCTGCCCTGCTGGCAGGCGCCAAGTTCCGCGGTGAGTTTGAAGAACGCCTGAAAACCGTGCTCAAAGAACTCGCCAAAGACGAAGGCCAGACCATCGTTTTCATTGACGAGTTGCATACCATGGTCGGTGCAGGTAAGGGCGAGGGCGCGATGGACGCCGGCAACATGCTCAAGCCCGCCTTGGCGCGTGGCGAGTTGCATTGCGTGGGCGCCACCACGCTCGACGAATACCGCAAATACATTGAAAAAGACGCTGCTTTAGAGCGTCGTTTCCAAAAAATCTTGGTCGGTGAACCGACGGTTGAAGCGACGATTGCCATCCTGCGTGGTTTGCAGGAAAAGTACGAAGTCCACCACGGCGTGCAGATCACCGACCCGGCCATCGTCGCTGCGGCCGAGCTCAGCCACCGTTACATCACCGACCGATTTTTACCTGACAAGGCGATTGACCTGATCGACGAAGCTGCAGCCAAGATCAAGATCGAGATGGACTCTAAACCAGAGGTTATGGACAAGCTCGACCGCCGGCTGATTCAGCTGCAAATCGAGCGTGAAGCGGTGCGCCGCGAAAAAGACGAGGCCTCGCAAAAGCGCTTCAGCTTGATTGAAGAAGAAATCGTCAAGCTGCAAAAGGAAATCTCCGACTTTGACGAAATTTGGCAGGCTGAAAAGGCCCAAGCCTTGGGCTCCAAAGATGTCATGGAAGAGATTGAGCGGACACGTTTTCAAATCGAAGAGCTCAAGCGAAAAGGGGACTTCAACAAAGTCGCTGAGCTGCAATACGGCAAGCTGCCCGAACTTGAAAAGCGCCTCAAAGCGGCCAAAGATCACGAAGCGCAGAAAGGCGCAACCAACGCCCCGCGGTTGTTGCGAACGCAAGTCGGTGCTGAAGAAATCGCTGAAGTGGTGAGCCGCGCCACGGGCATTCCTGTGTCCAAGATGATGCAAGGTGAGCGCGACAAATTGCTGCAAATGGAAGGCAAGTTGCATGAGCGGGTGGTCGGCCAGAACGAAGCCATCGGCGCCGTGGCCAACGCCATCCGCCGGTCGCGTTCGGGCCTGAGTGACCCGAATCGCCCGACCGGCTCTTTCCTTTTCCTCGGCCCGACCGGTGTTGGTAAGACTGAGCTGTGCAAGGCGCTGGCGGGTTTCTTGTTTGACAGCGAAGACCACCTGATTCGCGTCGATATGAGTGAGTTCATGGAGAAGCATTCGGTCGCGCGCTTGATCGGTGCGCCACCCGGTTATGTCGGTTACGAAGAGGGTGGCTACTTGACGGAAGCTGTTCGTCGTAAACCCTACAGCGTGTTGTTACTCGACGAGGTTGAAAAAGCCCATCCGGATGTTTTCAACGTCTTGCTGCAAGTGCTCGACGACGGTCGTTTGACCGACGGCCAAGGCCGCACCGTGGACTTCAAAAATACGGTGATCGTGATGACCAGTAACATTGGCTCGCCCATCATCCAGTCGATGGTTGGCCAAGCGTATGAGGACATCAAAGACGCGGTGACCGACGAGTTGAAGAACTACTTCCGGCCCGAGTTTTTGAATCGAATCGATGAGACCGTGGTCTTCCACGCCCTCGACGCGAGCAACATCGAGTCGATTGCCCGCATCCAGCTCAAGGTGCTGATGGCGCGTTTGCAGAAAATGGACCTGACGATGGAAGTCTCGGAAGCGGCCATTGCCGAGTTGGCCAAGGTGGGTTTTGACCCGGTGTTTGGAGCGCGGCCACTCAAGCGTGCTATTCAACAACGCATTGAAAACCCGCTGAGCAAGCTGTTGCTCGAAGGACGCTTTCCGCCCAAGAGCACGATTCCGGTCGATGTCGACCCGATCCGTGATCCCGGTGTGTTCAGCTTTGGTGAACCACTGAAAGCCGAAGTCAACCCAGTTTGAGCTTGTCGAGCATGTAAGCGGTCGTGCTTGGCCAAGTGATATTTGGGTTTATTTGGGTAGCCCAAATACTTGGACCCAATAAACACCGCCAGCGCTTTCTGGGTTGACGGCAAAGGCCAGTCCCATTTCTGTGTAGCCGGGCATCATCAGGTTGGCGCAATGCGAGGGACTTTTCAACCAGCCCTGCACAGCCAAGTCTGCATTCATCTGGCCTGAGGCGATGTTTTCGCCAATGGCTCGCCATGCGTAGCCCGTTCGGTTGGCGCGTTCTGAGACGTGAAAACCATCGCGACCGGCGTGGCTGAAGTAGCTATAACGCGCCATATCTTCTGCGTGAGCGGCTGATGCGGCGTGAAGTTTGGCACTCAGTCGCACTGGTTGGGCTGCAGACAAGGCCTCGTTGCCACACTGACGCGCTTGGCTGCGTGCCTCGTTCACCAAAGTCAGCACACGGGCTTCAATCAGATCCTTATCAGTGGTCAGTGGCGGTGAAAACGGGGCCGCCAGAACGATCCAAACCCTTGAGCCTGCCGCATAGAAGCCCATCTCTTTGAAGTCCGGATCCATGACCGTCTGGCAGGAGTGGGTCGCAGCACCCTGTGCAATAGCTGGCGCACCGGTATAACCACTGAGCGCTACCAGCGTCGCGCGAGGCGACCGGTAAGCAGACGATTTCAGCGCTTCGGCGAGCTCGGTTCCGACCGCCGTTCGTGCTGCAGCCGCTGACAACCGTGGGTCAACCCGTAAGGCGACGGTTGTGATGGGGATGCCGCTGCAACCTCGGGCGCGTACGCTATTGAGCGCTTGCACAAGAGTCTGAGGATCTGCAACCGAGCTCTGGGTTTGTGACTGTGCCGGTCCAGCGATGCCTGCGACGAAGCAAGCTAAAACGATCAATCGCGAGGCGCTCAGGCGTGTTTTCATCAGTGAATTTTTCATTCTGGACTCAGCAACATATTACGATAGCGTCATGATGACTTCGACCCCTCTGAACAACAGCGCCCCCTTAAGTCGTGACGTCGGCGTGATTGGGCTTGTTGGCCTTGCTCACATGATCAGTCACTTCAGTCAGTTGTTGTTGGCTCCTTTGTTTCCCTGGCTTAAAGTCGAATTTAACGTCAGCTATACCGAGCTTGGATTTTTGATGACGATTTTTTTCGTTGTGTCCTGCGTGGTGCAGACTGCGTCTGGATTCGTGGTGGATCGTTTCGGACCGCGTCCCATTCTTTTTGCCGGATTGGGCATGCTGGGTCTTTCCGCCTTGGGCTATTCAATCAGTACAAGCTACTCGATGTTGGCCGGCTTCGCCGTGCTGGCAGGCATCGGTAATGGCGTTTTTCATCCGGTCGATTACACGCTGATCAACCGCAAGGTCAGTCCCTCCCGGCTGGGGCATGCCTACAGCGTCCATGGCATCACGGGAAGTCTTGGTTGGTCGCTTGCGCCGGTGTTGTTGGTGAGCTTGACGCTGGCATTTTCGTGGCGGACAGCGCTGTTGGTCGCTGCTTTGTTGGCCTTTAGCGTATTGGCCGTGCTGGTCATGAATCGGCGCCAGTTGGCGTTGCCGGTTGTTCTGCCCTTGAAGGATGCCACTGCAGTCGAGGGCCGTCTGGAATTTTTGAAAATTCCGGCTGTCTGGATGTGTTTTACCTTTTTCTTTGTCAACGCCCTTGGGTTGAGCGCGATCCAGGCCTTTGCCCCTGAGGCGGCACGACGACTGCATGACGTACCGTTGGCTTTGGTGGCCATGTGTCTGACGGTTTACATGCTGGGCAATGCCTGCGGTATGTTGACAGGCGGGTTTCTGGCGTCCAACCCTGCACGCTGCGAACGCATTGTCGGTTTGGGTTTTGGGTCTGCCGCCCTGATTTCTGTGACTTTGGCTGTCGGCAGTTTTTATTCCCCTATCGTCGTTCCTGTGCTGTTTGCTTTGATGGGGTTTTGCTCGGGTCTGGCCGCGCCGTCGCGTGATTTGTTGGTCAAACGCTCGACACCTGACAACGCGAGCGGTCGTGTTTATGGCGTGGTGTATTCGGGGCTCGACATAGGACAAGCTATTTCGCCGCTTTTCTTTGGCGTGATGATGGACCACGGTAATTTCCGCGGCGTGTTGCTCGGCTTGGCACTGGTGCAAGGGGTCTTGATTGTCAGTGCCTTGAGTGTTGGGCGGGTGCGACGCACGTCAATCGCGCCTACCCCATTGCTGGTTTAACTGTCGGGGAAGGAACGCCACGACTGCGTTTTTGATTTCAGTCGCGGCACAATACGGGCATGACTCAACAACTCGCCGGCCACCTTATCGTTGACTGCTTGATTGCACAGGGCGTGACGCACGCCTTTGGTGTTCCGGGCGAAAGTTACCTGTCTGTTCTTGACGGGCTGCATGCGCGTCAAGGTCAGATTGATTTCGTGATTTGTCGTCAGGAGGGCGGTGCTGCCTTCATGGCTGAAGCTCACGGCAAGCTGACGGGGCGGCCCGGTGTTTGCATGGTCACCCGCGGGCCTGGCGCCACCAATGCCTCGATTGGAGTGCACACGGCCTTTCAAGACTCCACACCGATGGTGCTGCTGGTGGGCGACGTGGCAAGTGATTGTCGTGACCGGGAAGCTTTTCAGGAGGTCGATTACGCCAGTTTCTTCGGTCCCAGCACCAAGGGTTTTGCCAAGCGGGTCGAGCGCATTGACGATGCGAATCGCATTCCCGAATACATCGCCCGTGCTTTTGCGACAGCCATGAATGGCCGACCCGGCCCTGTGGTGTTGGTTTTGCCAGAAGACATGCTGACGCAAATGACGTCCGCTCAGCCCTTGCCAAAAGTGGAGGCCGTGCAGTCCTGGAGTGACCCGGGCGCTCTGCGCACTCTGCGAGAAATGCTGTTGGCCTCCAAGCGGCCTTTGGTGATTGCGGGTGGGGGTGGCTGGACCCCGCAAGCCGCCCAAGCATTGCAACGCTTTGCCGAGAACTGGCAGCTTCCCGTTGGCAACGCGTTTCGCTTTCAAGACACCTTTGACAACCACCACCCGCTGTACGCTGGTGATGTGGGTATTGGTCTGAATCCAAAGTTGGCTGCACGCATCAAAGAATGTGATCTGATCATTGCCATCGGCCCCCGCTTGGGTGAAATGACGACGGGCAACTACACGCTGCTCGAGGCGCCGAAACCAAAGCAAAAGCTGGTTCACATTCACGCCAGCGCGGAAGAACTCAATCGCGTTTTTCAGGCCGATTTGGCCATCAATGCCACGATGAATGCCGCGGCCCGGTCACTCGAGGTGTTGACCGCGCCTGTGTCCGTGGCGTGGGAGGCCTGGAGTGTATCGGCCAATGCGGATTACTTGGGTAACTTAGTGCCGCAAGCGTTGCCGGGTGATGTTGACATGCCGGCCATCGTCGGTCTGCTGCAAAAGCATTTGCCGGAAGATGCGGTGCTGACCAATGGTGCTGGAAACTTCGCCAGTTGGATGCATCGGTTTTACAAACACCACGGTCTCGTCAAAGGTCACAAAACGCAGCTCTCGCCCACCGTGGGTGCCATGGGCTACGGTGTGCCTGCGGGTATTGCTGCTGCCATCACGACTGGGCGGGTGGTTTTTACCATCGCTGGAGATGGTGATTTTTTGATGAATGGCCAAGAGTTGGCGACTGCCGTGCAGCATGGTGCCAAAACCATCATCGTGTTGCTCAACAACGGCATGTACGGCACTATTCGCATGCACCAAGAGCGCGAATACCCTGAGCATGTCAGCGGTTCGCGCTTGAAGAATCCGGACTTTGCTGCGCTGGCCCGCGCTTACGGTTATGCCGGCGTACGCATCACGCGCACAGCTGAATTTGAAGCCGAGTTGTTGGCTGCATTGAGTCGTGCTGAGGGTACGGTGATTGAAATCATGTTGGACCCCGAAGTCATCACGACGCGAGGCACCTTGTCGGCCATCACGCGTAACGCCAAACGCGTCGCCGCATGATCACGCTCACCGCTTGACGTCGAACGGCGCACCGCTCAAACGTGCGCCGGCTTTGATGGCTTTTTTGGCAAACCAGCCTTGGTTCATTTCCAGCACATAGCGAACTGGCTTGGTCGAGCAATGCGAATCAGTGGTCTGCGGCTTCATGTCCTCGAGGTTGACAATGGTGCCATCGTCGGCCACAAAAGCAGCGGTAAGGGGTAGCAGCGTGTTTTTCATCCAGAAGCACTGCTGTGAAGGCTCTTCAAAAATGAAAATCATGCCTTCATGCTGAGGCATTTCTTTGCGAAACATCAGCCCGATTTCTCGCTGCTGCGGCGTGAGTGCAACTTGGGCTGTGATTTGGTACATGCCCGTCGTCAGTGTTGTGCGTTGCAGGTCTTGTTGGGGCGCATTTTGTGCAAAAAGTGCGGCGGAACCCAAGAAGGCCAAAGACGCTAAAAGTGACTTAATGGTCCGAGTAGCGCTTGTGATGGAAGGCAAAAGACAGTGTTTCATGATCTGCATGATAAATGCGACATGTTCCTGGCTTGTAAAGGATGACAAAAATGGGGGCAAAAAAATACCCGCCTAAGGCGGGCATTCTTCCCAAAAACTAAGAATTATTTAGCAGCTGGCTTCGTTTCTTCTTTAGCTTTCTTAGCAGCTTTTTTCGATGCTTTCTTTTCAGCTTTCTTTTCATCTTTAGCGGCAGGCGCTGCCGGCGCCGCAGCAGGAGCCGTCACAGCGGCAGGCGCAGTCGCTGGCTTTGCAGCAGGTGCTTGTGCGAAAGCAGTTGCTGCGAACAGACCAGAGATCATGATGGCGAGAAGTTTGCTCATTTGGAATTTCCTATTAAGTTTTGGAAACATCGCCCATTAAATTTAATGGACTACACCCACAACGGCGGGTTCACTAAACGGTTGACGCCGCCTGTGCAAAATACTTTCCAAACGCCACCTTGTAGTCAAATGTAATATTTAAGAGTTAACCAAAAATTTTTGACAAAAAGTGCTGCTACAGCAATGTCCCTGAAGGCCACACCGACCCGCAGGGCTCGCTAGAATGAATTCATGGCTACGAAATCCCCTAAAGTCCCCGCGCCGCACAAGGTGCCTACTTCCACGCCTTCCAAACCCGAAGAGGGGCAGGGTGGCGGTGCCGTGGTACTTGAACGCCGCACCCAAAAAGTCATGCCGCCACAGATGTACCAAGTGGTGCTGCTGAACGACGATTACACCCCTATGGAGTTTGTGGTGGTGGTGATTCAGGAGTTCTTCAACAAAGACAGGGAAGCCGCGACCCAGATCATGCTGAAGATCCATTTGGACGGCAAAGGCGTCTGTGGTGTTTTCTCTAAAGATGTTGCGGCCAGCAAGGTCGATCAAGTCACGGAAGCCGCCCGTCGAAATGGTCATCCGCTGCAATGTGTCAGCGAGCCTGTTGAATTGTGAAAACTGCCCCCATCTGCTCTTCAACTGTTTTTATATTTTGTGTAGCTAGCCGAAAGGAAAATCAATGATTGCCCAGGAATTAGA
>CANFWV010000022.1 GCA_947450695.1 Comamonadaceae bacterium | reverse complement strand
TTCGAGGTGGATGGACTGAAGTACAGACCGGCGATTCATCAGGCCGGTCAGCTCGTCAGTATCCGCCGTTGACTTGAGACCTACTAACAATTGGCTTACACCATAGACGCCTGTGAGTATGAGCAAGGAGATGAGCATGCCAAATATGGCGTCCATCATGCTGCTGAGCTCTGCCGTTTCGTTGAGGCGCCACAAGGGAGCCACGCGGCGTTGCACCATCAAGACCAAAGCAAACGCCACAATTAGCCAGGCCAAACGGTAACGGTCATGAACCTTGCTAACCTGTTGGGCAGCAATGAATGCTGCCCCTGTTTGCAACACAGCGGACAACAGAAGGATCACAGTCAATAGCGTGACTTCACGCATGAGGTTCCACACTATGATTAAAACGGCAACTTTAGATGTTTGGCCGATTCATATCGTTGCGAATCTGCAAGCGAAATCTCAAGATGTAACCTCAACTACATGTAGCTTTAATTTTTAATTTGAATCCGCCATGTTTGATGCATGAAGCCTCATTGGGCTTGTGACTTTGTTGACGCGATCTTGCGCATTCAAAATTTAAGAATTTTGAAAATAGGCCAACACTTTGCCGGCCGAAAAACTTTCACCGTCTTTGACAAAAATAGATTGAATCGACCCATTGCCTGGCGCCTCAATGTCGATGGCCGCTTTGACCAACATCACCGATGCGAGCACCTGCCCCTTCACGACTGGCTCACCTTCCATGACGAGCCATTTGTCAAGCAAAGCCTCAACGCCATCTTGCGATCCCTCCCAAGCAACGTCGGGCAACTTGAGCTCGATCATGCAGGCTCAACGCAAGCCATTTTCTTGAGCAACAATTCTTGAACGGCCTGCACAATGTTTTGAACTTGGGGAATCACAAACTGCTCCAAAGGCCTGCTGTAGGGAATAGGCACATTGGGTACAGCTAATCGCTTTACCGGTGCTTTGAGCGACACAGTGTCTAAATTCTCAGCAATGATGGCGGAGACCTCACCCGTTAAGCCGAACCCCAAGTAGTCCTCATCAGCAATCAACAAGCGCCCGGTTTTCCGCACAGACTTCAAGACGGCCTGCACATCCAGTGGCACCAGCGTGCGCAAGTCCAGCACCTCAGCGTGAATGCTTTCTTTCTCCAACTCATGGGCTGCCAGCATGGCCTTTTGCACCATTTGACTGATGCTGACAATCGTCACGTCTGAGCCCTCTTTCACCACCTTCGCTTGACCAAAGGGAATGGCGTAAGCCTCCTCTGGCACGGCATTGCTGCTGCCTTCCAAATACGCCATCCAAGGCAAACCCATGATGCCCTTGTGATACATGAACATGACCGGGTTGTCATCTCGTATGGCTTGAATCATCAAGCCCTTGGCGTCATAGGCATTTGAAGGCACCACGACTTTGATGCCTGGCATATGCGCAAACGTACCGTACAAACATTGCGAGTGCTGAGCCGCATCGCTGTAACCACCCCCTATCGCCGTGGTCAACACCACCGGTAGTTTGACGAGGCCACCCGACATGTAGGTGTTCTTGGCCAAGTGGTTGTAAATTTGATCCATGCACACACCAAAGAAGTCGACAAACATCAACTCCACAATGGGACGGAGTCCAGCTGCAGCAGCGCCTGTGGCCGCACCGATGAAGGCGGTTTCAGAAATCGGTGTGTCCATGATGCGTTCTTTGCCAAATTTCTCCAGCAGGCCCCCTGTGGCCCCAAATATTCCGCCGTAGGAGCCGATGTCCTCGCCCATCACAAACACATTGGCATCACGCGTCATTTCTTGCGCAATGCCATCAGAGATGGCCTGAGCCATGGTCAAGATGCGAGTTGTTTTCATATCAAAGCCCTGGCGTTAGAGTGTCCGGCCACAAAGACATCATTGAGTGCGTCTTGTTCGCTCGGGTAGTCGCTTTGGCGGGCAAATGCAAAAGCGCGGTCGACCCATTGATGTGTTTTAAAAACAATGTCCGACTCTTCTTGCCGCGTCATGAAGTTTTTGTCTTTCAGCATCTGGGCCAGCTTAGGAATTGGATCGTTTTGCCTTAGGCGGGCAACCTCATCCTTGGGACGATAGGTTTCTGGATCACCTTGAAAGTGACCAAAATAACGATCAGTTTTTATTTCAATCAAGCTAGGACCTTCCCCACGGCGAGCCCTTGCAATAGCCGGTGCCACAGCTTCGAAAATTTGTACAGCATCGTTCTCCGGTACGCAAATGCCTGGCATGCCATAACCCGCTGCCCGATCAGCCACCCAGTCAATTGACGTTGCTTTTGACTTCGGAACAGAGATGGCCCATTGGTTGTCTTCACAGACAAATATGACCGGCAACTTCCACATGGCTGCCAAGTTCATGGATTCATGGAACGAGCCCTGGTTGGCGGCACCTTCACCAAAAAATGCGACAGCCACCCAGTTTTTACCCATTTTTTTAGCCGCCAATGCAGCCCCACACGCTATCGGCATACTGGCACCAACGATGCCGCTGCAACTGAACTTATGCGCATTGTCAAAGAGGTGCATGTGACCACCTTTTCCCTTGCCAAGCCCCGTGACCTTGCCAAACATTTCTGCCGTCATTGCGTCCAGTGGTACGCCTTTGGAAATGGCAAAGTGGTGCGGCCTGTGCGTTCCCACCACTGTATCGTCATCGCTCAAGTGGGCACATATGCCAGCGGCGACGGGCTCTTGTCCAGCTGCTAAGTGCATCTCGCCTGGGACCGGCCCAGCACCAATGTCAAAGGCCAAACCCTTTTGAATATTGGGCGGGAGTTTTCCTTCCATGTAAACCGCCGCCATGGACTCTTCGTAGTAACGAATCTCGACCATCTTCTCGTACATCCACAGTAGCTTTTCTTTTCCGATTTTCATTTTGAACCTCATTGTTCTTTGCTCTGGTTGAACACAAAGTCCCGAAGCCGTTGCTATTTTTTAGACGTCCTCATGGATGGGCGGATGCTAAGACGATCATCGCGGCTGACATTGATTTACATCAAGTCGCTGCTTATTCATCAACTTATCCTGCGTAAGCCCAGCCGTTTTATCAGATGGGAGATTTGTTTGACTTGGAGTTTTGAAGCATGTCACCTCAGCACAATTATTGTTGGCTATGAAATTCAAGGACTACTATGCCGTCCTTGGCGTGACGCACGATGCCGACCTTGAGCAGATCAAGAAGGCCTACCGAAAACTTGCTAGAGCGCATCACCCTGATGTGTCGAAAGCAGCAGACGCTGAAAGCAAGTTCAAAGAAGCCGCTGAAGCCTACGCAACTCTTAAAGACCCAGAGAAAAGGGCTGCCTACGATGCCTTGGGTCAAGCACCTGAAGGTTCTGATTTCTCGCCACCACCGCATTGGCGTGATCAATATAAAGGCGGGGAAACATCTTTTGATCAAATGGATTTGGCCGACTTATTGGCCTCACTTGGTCGTCGATCGAGTCATGCCAACGCAAGTTCCCATTCCATTCAAGGAAGCGACTTTCAAGACACCGTTCATATCACCCTGACCGAAGCACTTCACGGTACCAGTCTGCGCTTGAAGTTGATGGACAAAGGTGTGGAACGCGAACTTGAAGTTCGCATCCCGGCAGGCGTCAATCAGGGTAAAAAAATAAGGCTGCGTGGAATGGGCGGAAAGGGGGTGAATGGCGGGGTGAATGGCGATTTTTATTTGCATGTTGATCTCAAACAACATGCGCTATTCAAACCCGTTGGTAACGACTTGTACTTCGAATTGGCACTTACGCCGTGGGAGGCCGTACTCGGTGCAGAAATTGAAATACTGACCCTAGAGGACTCAGTTTTATTAACGATTCCTGTCGGCACACGGCATGGTCAAAAGCTGCGACTCAAAGGGCGTGGATTACTGGCAGGCCAAGGGGTAAGAGGCGATCTTTTTGCAGTCGTTCATATGGAGACGCCGCATGCGGTTTCTCCTGATGAATTTAAACTTTTTCAACAGTTGGCGATGATTTCAAAGTTCAACCCACGCCAAGTCAAATCAAGAGAGAAACATCATGACACTTCAGATCATTGACGCCCTCGCCATTGAAACCGTGGAACGCTTCTCTTTCTCGGAAGTGGCTAAATTGTGTCATTTAAGCGTTGAAGAGACACAAGAATTAATCGATTACGGTGCGATCAAATCAGATTACACCGTTGAAAGCGAAAGCTTTTATTCGGCGCATAGATTGTCGCTTTTACAAAGCGCCTGCAAACAACGCAGCGACTATGACTTGGATCTGTTTTCTGTCGTCATCTGCATTCAATATTTAGAACATATCGCAGAATTAAAAAGACAAATTCAATCATTGCAAGCTGTTTCAACTTTTTTGTGAGTGCCTTCGATCTGCTCTTACATCTTCCATGCACTGCCAGATTTTGGCGAAATACTGGTGGGCGACGTCAGTGGGGAGAACGTCTTAATCCAGCCGTGCTCGCTCCACGTTGGTTGATTAACGTGGAGGCAATGTGTCACAGGCAGGTATTACAAAACAGTGAATGCTGATCCGATAAAACCCTAAGTCCTTGTCGTGATTCACTGTTTTCAAAAAAGGTGACGAGCCCTACCTTGACAAATTACGCATGTGATTTGTCAAGGGTCGGGCCCGTCACCCTATATGTTTGATACCTAATATCCATGCGGGTTAGACGATACATACATCGTTAAACAGCATGTTTTGTATCACCTGAGTGAACGTTCTTTTACGGTTTTTTCAACTTCCCATCAATCCCAGTTATTCGATGGATTTTGATGTCTGGCTGGAACTGCTCAACGGCCCATTTCAGGTCATTAATGTTCACATGTGTGTACACCTGTGACCCAACACTTCCAGTCGTTTGATGTCCAAGAAGCAAGTCGATAGTACGTTCAGGAATCTGCTTTCTCACTAACTCAGAGCGGAATAGGTGCCTGAAGCTGTGAAGCACGATATGTGGCGGTATGCCTAGGCGCTTTCGAAGCATTCCAAAGTACTGACTAAAAATGCCTCCGGGGCGTTCCTTTCGCCGTATCAACTCGTTCCATAGCAGTGGATTTTTTTGTGATGCCACATAGTCCATGAATCCCAACTCCAAGATGCGACTGTGTAAGGGGATGACTCGCTCCGAATCCCATGTCTTCAATCGTTGACCTTCACCCCCATCGGTAATGACTATGACTGGAATACCGTCAATGACTTGGATGTTCTTTGTTTCCAGTTGACACAATTCCGCACATCGAGCACCAGTAAAAAGAGCGAGGAGGGGAATCCAATAGATGGCAATACCACCTGCTTTTTTGTCCTTTGGCAATGAGCCCAATTGCCAAATCTCATTGCTCAGAAGTTTGTCCAAATTTTCCTTATCCCATGGAGTTCTGCGTAGAGTAGGCCTCGACTTGATGTCTAGTCCTTGCCATGGATTTTTGGGAATTAGTTCAAGGTCTTCACAAGCGTATTTGAGTAGGCTACATATCCAGATGAGCCTGTCTCTGGCTGTTTTGGATGTTGTGGTTTGCTCAAGAAGCCATCCACGAAATTGGTCACCGTGGTTTCTGGTGAGCAGTTCCAGTGGTGGGTTCGGTGTTTGAGCCTCGTAATGCCTTAACGCTCGACCGCAGCATGCAACACTGTCTTCAGTTCTGGGCTTTGCTTTGCACCAGCGTTCGTAGACATCACGGAGTAGGGCGGGGGGATTTTGCTTATGGTCAAGTGCTACATACCCACAAAGAATTTCCGCTCGAAGAAGCGTGGCTCGTTTGACAGCATCACGATAGTCACATATGCCTAACGTACGCACGTGCCGACCACTCTTGTATTTCGCAATGAGTGGGTGATTGAGGGGGAGAACTATCCGCAGATAGTAGGTCCGACCCCGCTGAAATAAGCCGATGATTTTTGCCAAGTTTGTCACGTCCGTTGAGTCAACGTGACACACTCAGGTGATACAAAACATGCTGTTTAACGATGTATGTATCGTCTAACCCGCATGGATATTAGGTATCAAACATATAGGGTGACGGGCCCGACCCCCGGCACTGGCTCCACAGTTAGGGCTGCTTGGTTCCCCATCTGACCCGGTTGGCCGCTTCACCATGCGGGGAGGCCCGTCACTTTGGATTGTAATGGACTTGCCCCGCGCGCAAAGACCAACCTGCTCATTAGCAGGGTGATTTTTCGGGCACTTTAGAATGCTGCGATGTCTTACCTTGTCCTTGCTCGCAAATACCGCCCCAAGAATTTTTCGGAAATGGTCGGGCAATCGCATGTGGTTCAGGCTTTGAGCAATGCCTTGGGCACGCAACGCTTGCACCATGCGTATTTATTTACTGGCACGCGCGGAGTGGGCAAGACCACGGTGTCGCGAATTTTGGCCAAGTCGCTCAACTGCACCGGCCCTGACGGGACGGGTGACATTACGGCGACGCCTTGCGGTGTTTGCGAGGCGTGCACCGACATCGACAGCGGTCGTTTTGTTGATTACACCGAGCTCGATGCGGCCTCGAATCGCGGCGTTGACGAGATCGCCCAGTTGCTTGAGCAGGCGGTTTACAAGCCCGTTGTGGGCCGCTTCAAAGTCTTCATGATTGACGAGGTTCACATGCTCACCAACACGGCTTTCAATGCCATGTTGAAGACGCTGGAAGAGCCGCCGGCTTACCTCAAGTTCGTGCTGGCTACGACTGACCCTCAAAAAGTTCCCGCCACGGTGCTGTCGCGCTGTCTGCAATTCAATTTGCGACCAATGGCACCTGAAACCATTCTGGAGCATTTGGTCCAGGTTTTGGCTGCCGAGGACGTCGCGGCTGAGCCGCAGGCGCTGCGTTTGCTGGCCCGCGCCGCACGTGGCTCCATGCGCGATGCGCTGTCGCTGACCGACCAAGCAATTGCCTTCGGCTCGGGCGCGCTGGTCGAAGCGGGTGTTCGGCAGATGCTCGGCAGCGTTGACCGTAGCTATGTGTATCAGCTGCTCGATGCCTTAGCGCGTGGCGACGGCAAAAGCATTGTCGAGATGTCCGAGGTATTGCGTCTGAATGGCTTGAGCGCCGCCTCTACGCTGGAAGAAATGACCAGTGTGTTGCAGCGCATGGCGGTGTTGCAGGCGGTGCCCGGCATCGGCGCGAGTGACGATGCGAGCGATCCCGATATTTCTGAAACCGCGCGTCTCGCGCAGTTGTTACCGGCTGATGAAACCCAGTTGCTGTATAGCTTGTGCCTGCACGGCAGGGGCGAGTTGGGGCTGGCCCCTGATGAGTACGCGGCGCTGACCATGGTGTTGCTGCGACTGCTGCCTTTCAAGCGCGCGACGGGTACAGCTGAAGCGCGGGGTGCCGTCGAGCCCCCAAAAAAGCCGCAGACTGAACCACGTTTTGCGGCACCTGTGCCGGTTTCCACTCCGGTGACAGTTGCGCCGTCCTACCCGAGCACGCAACCCTTGGTAGCAGCTATGTCTTCTGTTGTGCTGTTGAATACAGAGGCCGAGCCAGCCAATCGGGTAGAGACTGTAAGGACCCCGACCCCGACCCAGAGCGCTCCCAGTGTGAGTGTCGAAAAACCCATGCCGGCGCTGAGCATGCCGCTAGGCGGTCATTGGGCTGCGCTGGTGCAAGGGCTGATCAGCGCTGAGTTGATCACAGCGTTGGTCCGCGAGCTGGCGTTGCAATCTGAATTACAGTCTCAGATCGAGGGTGTCTGGACTTTGCGGGTCGAGCGCCAGTCGCTTAACAATGCAGGCGCTTGCGACAAGCTGCTTCAGGCTATTCACAGCCTACCGGCCCAGCCAGATGCAGCGGCTATACCGGCACTCACACAGTTGATGGTGGAAGTTGGTCCTGTGAGTGACACGCCTGCGCGCCGCAACACCGCGGCTCAGACCGAGCGGCAGCGGCAAGCCGAAGAGGTCATTGAAAATGATCCTTTTGTGCAAGACATGGTGCGCCAATGGGGTGCCCGCGTTGTGCCCGGCAGCATACGTCCAATGGGACCGACATCGACATCAGTTGTGGTCAAGCCGATATGATCCGGACACCTAATTAAGACTCACATCTCAGCTCCATTTACCAAGGAATCAAAACATGTTCAACAAAGGACAACTCGCGGGCCTCATGAAACAGGCGCAAGCCATGCAGGACAACCTTAAAAAAGCACAGGATGAGCTGGCCTTCATTGAAGTCACCGCTGAAGCTGGCGCAGGCTTGGTCAAGGTCACGATGACCTGCAAACATGATGTCAAACGCGTTGAGATCGATGCCAGCTTGCTGGTGGCCGATGACAAAGACATGCTGGAAGACTTGGTGGCTGCGGCCTTCAACGCAGCTGTGCGTAAAGCGGAAGATCTGAGCCAAGAAAAAATGGGCAAGATCACCGCTGGCATGCCGGCGCTGCCCGGCGGCATGAAGCTGCCGTTCTGATGATTCATTGGTGGCCTTTGGTGCCGTCCGTGTGTGTCTGGTTCAGGCCTATTGCCAATGGCTGATTCGACTGCACTCGAAGGTTTGACACAGGCCTTGCGCCGTTTGCCCGGCGTTGGCCTCAAATCAGCAGCTCGCATGGCTTTTCACTTGCTGCAAAACGACAAGCTCGGTGCCCTGCAAATTGCCAAGGCGTTGGAGCATGCGGTGAGCTGCGTCAAACATTGCACGCTCTGCAACACGCTGACCGAGCAAGAGGTCTGCATCACCTGCCAAAACCCGCAGCGCGACCGCAGTCAGCTGTGCGTGGTGGAAACGCCTGCTGATCAGGCCGCGCTTGAACGCACGCTGGCTTACCGCGGCTTGTACTTTGTTTTGATGGGTAAGTTGAGTCCGCTCGACGGTGTTGGGCCAAACGAGATCGGGCTCAAAAAACTGTTTGACCGCGTCGTTCCCAGAGACGCGCAGGGTGAACACTTGCCAGCGGCTGAGCGCGAGGTACTGGAAGTGATTTTGGCGACCAATTTCACAGCAGAAGGCGAGGCCACCGCCCACGTGATTGCACAGGCGCTGAAAAGCCGTGGTGTGCAGGTCACGCGGTTGGCGCGCGGTGTGCCGGTGGGCAGCGAGCTCGAATATGTCGATTTGGGCACCATCGCCCATGCACTTGTAGATAGGCGTTAGAAAATCATGTTGCCAAATTTCACAATCGCTTATTGGTGTGTGCTCGTCATGGCTTTGTTGCCTGTGGTCTGCGCCGGCATTGCCAAGTCCGGCATGATGCGCACGCCGCCCGGCAAGGGGGGATACGACAACGCCGACCCGCGCAACTGGCTCCTGCGGCAAACCGAATGGCGGGCGCGAGCCAACAACGCCCAAGCCAACACCTTCGAGGCACTGCCATTCTTTTTCGCAGCGGTCATCATCGCGCATCAGCTGCAGGCGACGCAGGGCTTGGTCGATGTGTTGGCATTGGTCTTCGTGACGCTGCGGCTTGCTTATGTCGCCGCGTATGTCGCCAACACGGCCAATCTGCGGAGCGTTATTTGGATGTTGGCTTTGCTGGCCAATGTCGCCATTTTGTTCGCCGGATTTCACTGAGCAGGATTTAGCCCCCCAGGCTATTTTCAAAATAAATTGAGTACAAACCCGCACGGGATCTTCCCGATGCGGGTTTTTTGCAGTCTGGTTACGCTAGCCCCAACATCAAAAATTTAAGAGGCTAGCGCATGACGCGACCAGACGGGATGTCCCGCCGACATTTTGGTAAAGCAGGGCTGTCACTGGCCACATTTTTGGCCCTGCCTGCCCTACAAGCACAGAGCAGTCGGCGCAAGCTGGAGCGCACGCGGATCGTCATGGCCGTCGGTGGCAAGGCCTCTCTCGGCTATTTGCCGTTGACAATTTCGGAGCAACTCGGCTATTTCAAGGCTGAGGGTCTTGACTTGGAAATCAATGACTTTGGCACAGGTGCCCGTGCGTCGCAGGCGGTTGTCAATGGGGCTGCAGATGTCTGTTCTGGCACCTTTGCCAGAACGATTGAACTGCAGTCTAAAAATCAGTGGTTTCAGTCTTTTGTGATGCAGGCGCGCACGCCGCAGATCGCATTTGGCGTGTCGGTGCGCAGCATGCCTCACTATAAAAATGTGGCCGATTTGAAGGGCAAAAAGTTGGGGGTCGCGACGCTAGGTTCAGCAAGTTACTTCACCGCTGGTCTGGTGCTGGCGCGCTTTGACTTGAAACCGAGCGACGTGACTTTTGTGGAAGTTGGCTCCACGGCTAGTGCGCTGGCCGCATTGCGTTCAGGGCAGATTGATGCCATCAGTCATACCGATCCGGTGATGACGATGCTGGAGCAAAAAGGCGATGTCAAGATCATCGCCGAGACTCGAACTCTGAAAGGCACGATTGATGTGTTTGGTGGCCCAATGCCTTCGACCTGCTTGTACAGCGCGGTCGGCTTCATCCAAAAAAATCCAAATACTTGTCAAGCCTTGGCGAATGGCATCGTTCACGGTTTGAAATGGCTACAAACAGCGGGTCCAAGGGACATTATCAAGACGGTGCCTGACGTCTACCTGTTGGGTGACCGGGCTTTGTATCTGGCGTCTTTTGATCAGGTACGGGAGTCGATCTCTATCGATGGTCTGATGCCCGATAACGGCCCGCGTACCGCCTTGCGCGCACTCTCCAGTCTCGCTGTCGACATCAAAGCCGACAAGATCGACTTGGCTAAGACCTTCAGCAATGCCTTTGCACGTCGCGCCAAGGAGCGATTCAAGGCTTGACGGGAGACGCTGCAGCGCTTGCTACAGGCCATTGCAGGCCCAAAAAGCTGGCCAGCGCGGCCGTTTCCATCGAGCCTTCTTGGGTGATCACTGCACCGGTTTGGGCGTGAGTGGCCACGATGGTGGGAATCGATGCGAAGCCAAAGCGGTTCAGCAGTTGGGTGTTTTGTGCCACTGCGGCAGTTTGTACGTCAATGTCGCGTGTTGCGCTGATGCCACCAGCATGGGCCGCCATCGACGCTTCATGCGTATCCATGGCTGCCTCAGGGTCTGCTGACGCGAGTATCGTCGCGCCTTGCGTGGTGCTTGATGGATTGAGAATACCGACGGGAATCCACAAGAAGCGAATTTGGTTCTTCAGTGGCTTGGCCGCGTTCCAAAGTGCGGTGCAGTGAGGGCATTGCGGATCAAAAAAAACATACACCGTGCGGGCACTCATAGGGACACCCACGCTGAACCCTTTGGCCTCTGTCTGTATGGCCGTTAGCGACACCTGTGTGGCGTTGGCTTGCGTGGCCGTGGATGTGGCGGCTTGGTCTTTACACGCGCTGAGAAGGAGGAGGGCGATGATTGAAAAGACTGTGAAAAACTTTTTCAGCATAAATTTTTGGCGTGCGATTTAAAAAGAAAGCGTAAGCGAACAGTACGGAAAAGACCTAGCTGATCCGTCGCTTTTCCATGGATGACTTGCATCTAAAAATTCAATTGTGGGCTGCTCTTTTGGCGACTTTGGACTTGACGACTCGCTTGCTGCTGGTCTTTGCTTTGACTGGCAAAAACAGCACCACTGATTGCCCTAGCTTGAAGTTGCTGTGAGCCGTGACTTGATTCCAGTCGGCCACTTCGAGTGTGCTGACGCGGTAGCGTCGCGCCAGGGTCGCCACGGTTTCGCCCTTGCGGGCCTTGACGTTGACGCGCCGGGTGACAATCTCGGGCGCCAGACTCAATTGACCATTTTCAGCGACATGGCTGGTCACGTCGTTGATGACCTTGGCCGAACGTGGCACCAGCAGTGTTGAGCCGGCCTTGACCAACATGCGCGGGGGAATGCTGTTGATGGATCGCATGTCGATCTCTGTCATGCCGGTGCGACGTGCTGCTTCGCTGGCAGCCATTGTGCTGGGCACGGTCCATGTCGTCCAACTGGCGTACTGGCCGAGCGTATAGGCTTCAAAGTTTCGCTGAAACACTTTGGCACTGTCCCATGGCAGCAATATTTGCGGCATGCCTGCGGCCAATATGACGGGGCGATGGGCCGAAGGATTGAGGGCTTTGAAGTCTGCGAGATTGACATCGGCGAGCTTCGCGGCGAGCGCCACATCGATGTCCCGGGAGATCGCTACCTCCTGAAAGTAAGGATGGTTTTCAATCAGTGGCAGTTCAGTCTTGAAGGCATCAGGATTGGTGACAATATTTTTCACGGCTTGCAACTTGGGCACGTACAAACGTGTTTCTGCCGGCATATTCAGGTCCGCGTAGCCAGTGCCGAGGCCGGCTTTCTTGTTGCGTGCAATGGCTTTTCCAACATTGCCTTCGCCCCAGTTGTAGGCGGCGAGTGCCAAATGCCAGTCGCCGAACATCGCGTTGAGTTTTTGCAGGTAGTCCAGGGCTGCACGGGTTGACGCTAATACGTCGCGCCGGTCGTCCCTAAAGATGTTTTGCTTGAGGTCGAAATAAGTCCCGGTTGCTGGCATGAACTGCCACATGCCCGCTGCCTTGGCGCTGGAAACAGCTTGTGGATTGAAGGCGCTCTCAATGAAGGGCAGCAATGCCAGCTCGGTTGGCATGTTGCGCCGCTCCAGCTCTTCGACGATGTGGAAGAGGTATTTGCTCGAACGCTCGGTCATGCGCTGGATGTAGTCTGGCCGGCTGCTGTACCAAATTTCCCGGTCGGTGACCAAGTCGTTTTGAAGGTCGGGCATGCGATAGCCCCGACGAATCCGGTCCCATAACTCGACCGGTGCTTCAAGCGACGTGACAGACTGTGCTGCATCGTCTAAGGGATCAATCGATTTAAGGGGGGTACTGGGAGAGACAGCAGGACCGGCTGTTTTTTTGTTGCTGCGGGTTTCTGTACTCCTTGCTTTATCGGACTGCTGAGGCTGTGCGCCGCTGGCCATGATCGGTCCAGCGACCTTGTCCAATGGATCCATCTGTCCCTGGGTGGCGCAGCCTGACAGAACGGCCATCAAGCCGGTGAAGACCACTGTTGAAACGATAGCGCGACGGAATGAAGCCAGAGCGCTAAGTTGATTGAAGGTCATGGGAGTGTCTTGTTTTCGCGCTTTGGGGCAGCACTGAGAAGGATCGAAGGGCAAGATCATCAAGTGGTCTCGCTAAGCGGGAAGGCTTGACTAGAATCAGCCACTGATTGAAAGCGCTGCGTCGACCACACCAAAGTCAATCGGGCAATCCATAAAGATTGAAATAACACATGCATTGGTTTAGATGAGCTCAGAAATTATAGGTTTGACGGACTGGTTTAAAACACCGCCCGGTGAATACTTGCTGGCGTGGGAGCGTGAGCGTTTCGACGAAGCAGTGGCCAATATTTTTGGCTACCACGCCCTGCAATTGGGTTTGCAGGAAATGGACACTTTACGCAGCAACCGCATGCCCCATCAGTGGCTCGCGTTAGATTCAATTCAAAGCACGACTGTAATCGCTCCTGAGCGGATTTTGAATCTGAGCCGTGAGCCGTCGCAGAGTTCCCGGCATGTCGCACTGTTAACCCATTCAGTCGCATTGCCTTTTCCTGCGAACAGCCTGGATTTGGTCGTTCTGCCGCACACGTTGGAGTTGAGTCATGACCCGCATGCCACGCTGCGAGAGGTCGAGCGCGTCTTGGTGCCAGAAGGGCGCGTGGTGATCACCGGTTTTAACCCGGCCAGTTTGTGGGGCCTGCGGCAACATCGTGCTCGGCTTTGCAAGCGACTGGGTTTTGGGTCGCTATTTTTGCCTGAGTCCAGCGAATTCATTGGTCATTGGCGCTTGCGAGATTGGTTGCGACTGCTCAGCTTTGAGGTAGAGTCAGCCCACTTCGGTTGCTATCGACCTGCTATCGACAAGGCGCGCTGGCTGGGGCGATTCGCCTGGATGGAGTCTGCGGGCGCACGCTGGTGGCCCATTTTGGGTGCCGTTTATTTTTTGGTCGCGACCAAGCGCGTGCGCGGCATGCGACTTTTGGGGCCGGCATGGAAAGACCGCGCTGCTCGGGTGTCCGCACCCGCGGTGGTAGCAAACAGGCATCAAGCCCGATCGACGTCAACTTCATCTTCTACGGACACAACAAATTCATGACAGAACTCGAGACCCCGGTTGCGCCGGTGGTGATATATACCGATGGTGCCTGCAAAGGTAATCCTGGGCCCGGCGGTTGGGGCGCTATGTTGACTTCAGGCGGGACCGTCAAGGAGTTGTTCGGCGGCGAACTCGGCACCACCAACAACCGTATGGAAATCATGGCGGTTATTGAAGCTTTGTCGGCGCTCAAGCGGCCCTGCCAAGTCACGCTTTACCTCGACAGCGAATATGTCCGCAAAGGCATTACCGAGTGGATTCACGGCTGGAAAGCCCGTGGCTGGCGTACAGCGGCCAAAGCGCCGGTTAAAAACGTCGACCTGTGGCAACGTCTTGATGCCTTGGTTGCCTTTGGCGGTCATCAAATTGATTGGCGATGGGTCAAGGGCCATGCCGGAGATCCCGGCAACGAGCGAGCCGACACTCTGGCCAATAAAGGGGTCGACATGGCCTTGGCTGCGAATCGGTCTGCCACCTTGAGCGCAAAAAATGCCGCTTAAGCGCGGCGCCCTCTGGGCTAATGCGCTCAGGACCCGGATACCTCAGGACGCTCGAATGTCGGGTCCGCGGCCGCTGAAGCGGTCCATCAGCAAGTAAAGCACGGGCGTGATGAAGAGCGTAATGGCCTGCGAGAATATCAACCCTCCCGTCACCGCCAAGCCCAGAGGCTGACGCAATTCCGCGCCAGCACCGATGCCAAACGCAATGGGCAGCGCACCCATCAATGCAGCCAAAGTGGTCATCATGATCGGGCGAAAGCGCAGCAAGCAGGCTGTGCGAATGGCTTCATGGGGCGTCATGCCCTGATGACGCTGAGCGTCGATGGCGAAGTCGATCATCATGATGGCGTTCTTCTTGACGATACCGATCAGGAGCACGATGCCGATGGTTGCAATCAGCGTCAAGTCCTGGCCAAACAACATCAGCGTGGCGAGTGCGCCTACGGCCGCTGAGGGGAGTCCAGCCAAAATCGTGATCGGGTGGATATAGCTTTCGTACAACACACCTAGCAGCACGTAAATCACCAGCAATGCGGCAATCACGAGCACCAGTTGACTGCCTTGCGAGCTTTTGAATACGGCGGCGTCGCCGCCGTAGGACGTGATGACGCTGGTTGGCAACTGTATGGCTTCGCGTGCAGCGTCTATTTTTGCAGTGGCATCGCCCAAGGCGCCTCCCGGGGCCAGATTGAAGGAGACCGTGACTGCTTGTAATTGCCCCACGTGGTTGATGGCGGTGGCCCCTACGCTGCGCTCCACCGTGGTGAAGGTCGACAGCGCTACCAGCGCGCCAGTGTTGGAGCGAACGTAAATGCCCGAGAGCGCCGCTTCGTCAAGCTTATCTTCAGGCGCCACTTCCATGATGACCTGGTAGCTGTCCGTCGGCAGGAAGATGGTCGACACTTGGCGCTCGCCAAAGGCGCTAAACAGCGCCGAGCGGATGGCTTGCACCGACACACCCAGTGTGTTGGCGCGGTCGCGGTCGATATGGAGTTGGGCCTGCAGCGCGCGAAGTTGAGCGTCGCTGGTCACGTCCCGAAACAGCGGGTCGGACCGCAACTTATCTTGGAGCTTGCTGGCCCAGACGTTGAGCTCATCGGCCTTGACGCTTTGCAAGATGTACTGAAACTGCGCTTTGCTGGCGCGCCCGCCGAGCTGTAAGTTTTGCACTGGACGCATGAAGACGTTGATGCCAGCGACTGTGCGCACTTTTTTGCGCAATCCTTCGACGACTTGTTTCATGGGGAGGCGCTGTCCCGCAGGCTTGAGACTGATAAACATGCGCCCTGAGTTTTGCGCATTGATGCCGCCATTGAATGAACTCACCGCGTTGACGTTGGCGTCTGCGCGAATGATGGCCGCCGCGCGCTCTTGCAAGGCCACCATGGCCGAGAAGGAAATGTCCTCACTGGCCTCGGTCGAGATTTGGATTTGACCAATATCTTCTTCGGGAAAGAACCCCTTAGGAATGATGCTCACCAGCCAGAAGGTGGCCAAAAAGGTGCTCGCGGCCAATACCAAAATTGTTTTGCGATGGCCCAGCGCGATATCCAGCAGTCGGCTGTAGCCGGCCAGCGTGGCATTAAATCCACGCTCGAATAGGCGCACTAGCGCGCCAGGTGCTTTTTTGTGTGCATCGTCGGTTAGAAAACGCCCTGCCAACATGGGCACCAGTGTCAATGAGACAAAAGCCGAAACGATAATCGCCAACCCGACGACCACGGCAAATTCATGAAACAACAGGCCAATCACGCCCGGCATGAAAAAGATGGGGATGAACACCGCGATCAATGATGTCGAAATCGACACAATCGTGAAGCCAACTTCGCGTGCCCCCACGATGGCGGCATGAAAGGGCTCTTCGCCGTTTTCCACGTGGCGGATGATATTTTCCAGCACCACAATGGCGTCGTCAACCACCAAGCCGACCGCCAAAGTCAGCCCTAGCAGCGAAATATTGTCGAGGCTGTAAGAGAAGCCCCAGAGGAGCGCGACGGCGCCCATGAGTGAAATAGGCAGCGACAAGGCCGGAATCGCGGTGGCGACAAAGCGGCGCAAAAACAAAAAGATCACCAGCACTACCAGCACGATTGTGCCGATCAGCGTGAGGGAGACGTCATGCAAGGCTTCACGCACCGAAACCGAACGGTCGTTGATGGGCGTCATCTTGACCGACTGAGGCATTTGCGCTTGCATGGCCGGCATGGCGGCTCGTAATGCGTCGACCAAGCGAACCGTGTTGGCACCAGGCTGGCGTTGGATCGCAATGGTGATCGAATTATCGCCATCGAACGTGGCCCAACTCTTGACAGTTTCCACGCTGTTTTCAACCACTGCGATGTCTTTGAGGCGCAGCGCCACGCCACCTTTGGAGCTGATCACGAGGTTGGCAAAGTCTGAGGCCGTTTGCAGCTGCTTGTTGGCTTGCAGCACCAGGGTTTGTTTGGGACCGTCCAGGGTACCGACAGGCGTGTTCACGTTGGCCGCGTTGAGAGCTGCACTTATTTCATCGAGGCTGATGTTGGCCGCGACCATGGCGCCAGGTTTGACGCGCACCCGCACGGCAAATCGTTTGGCCCCGTAAATAATGACCTGGGCCACGCCTTCAAGGGTGGAAAAGGTCGGGGAAATCAGGTGCTCGGCATAGTCCTGCAAGTCCGCCGGTGACAGCGAGGGCGAGGTCAACGCGATCAGTAGTACAGGCGCGTCCGCCGGATTGACCTTGCGGTAGGACGGCGGCGTGGTCATTTCAAGGGGCAGTGATTTTTGCGCGCGCAGCAGCGCCGCCTGCACGTCGACCGCTGCCGCATCGATATTGCGCCCTTGGTCAAACTCCAAGGTCAGCGAGGTGTTGCCTAAGATGCTGCTTGAGCTGATGGTTTTGAGCCCCGACACTGTCTGAAACTGTTTTTCCAGTGGCAACGCCACCGAACTGGCCATGGTTTCAGGGTTGGCTCCGGGCAAAACGGCAGAGACGTTGATGACCGGCGTGTCGTAGCTCGGGAGTGCGGCGATCGGAATGTTGCGCAGACCCAAAATGCCTGCTCCGACGATGGACAGGTTCAGCAGCACCGTCATCACTGGACGGCGGGTAAAAATTTCCGAGAAATTCATGGCGTGCTACGAGGAGATGCGGCCAACGGTGACGGTGCGCCAGTTTTGGCCTCCTTGGTTCGCTCAACCACCAGTGCGCCAGGACGCAGGTTTTGTTTGCCGTCCACGACGACAGAATCACCCGCGTTGATGCCTGTGATGGCGGCTTCTCCGTTTTGGCTGCTGACTTGCTTGATCGGTTTTAGAAGCGCCTTGCCGTCTTCCACGACGTACACAATGGTTCCCCTTGACGATTGAATCAGGGCCGCCTGTGGCACGACAACAGTGTCTTTCAGGGTGTTGATGGTTTGTGAAATTTCTACAAACGCGCCTGGCCACAAACGAGCGTCCTTGTTCGCAAACAGTGCGCGAGCTTTGACGGTTCCGGAGGAGGGGTCCACCGTATTGTCAACAAAGCTCAGCCGTCCTTGAAAGCTGCCTCCGTTGTCGGCCAAAGTGGCTGTCACTTTGGCGCCGCCACTTTTGAGTGCAGCTATCGCGTCGGCCAGATTGCGCTGGGGCAGATTAAAGTTGACGTAGATAGGGTCAAGTTGGGTGACGGTGACCAACGGTGTGATGTTGCTCTGCAGCGCCGTCCCGACCGTGACTGTCAACGCTCCTGCGCGCCCGCTCAGGGGTGAATTAATTTGCCCGTAGGAAACTGCTACGCGTGCGGCGTCTATGGCCGCCTGGTCGGCAGCGAGGGTGGCATTGGCGGATTCAACGGCGGTTTGAGCGCTGTCGAGCGCGCTTTGGGCCACGAAATTTTGCGCCTTCAATTCCTGAGCACGCTTATATTGCCGTTGCGCATCTGCCAAGGTGGCTTGGTCTTTGGTTAACTGTGCGCGGGCCTTGGCCAAGTTGGCTTCATCGGCACGGATGTCCAAGCTGAACAAGGGCTGACCGGCGTGGACAAAATCACCGTCTCGGATATGCAGCTTGGTCACCACGGAATTCGTCTGCGCTTTGATGTCCACGCTGGCCAAGGGGAACACACTGCCGCTGGCTTTGAGGTTGATCGCCATGTCCCGTATTTCGGCTCTGGCCGTCGTCACAGAAATGGGGGGACCGCTTGGGCCGGGTGCAGAAGTTGGTGCCGAGGCTCCAGGTGCACTCGCTGAACTGGGTTGAGCGGCCGGTGTCGATGCGCTAGGAGGCGCATTTTCGATCGATTTCTTTTCACCACAGCCTGGTAATCCTAGGCAGATCACAGCCACGCTCATGGCCAACGAATAATAAGAGCTGTTCATAAAAACTCAGGTCTCGCGGTACGTAGTGGGCCTGGATCAGGAGTTCACAGGTCTGGAATTTTACGCAGCAGGCTGCGGCAAACCATTTATTTTAACGGTTGAGCTTGACTCTCGGCCGTAAATATAGTCTCGTGCCCGACTATTACGGTTTCCTCACTTGACTTGACGGCCTCATCCAATAATGGAATGCGCAGGAAACTTGAGTTTTTCTGAGTCTCTGAGTGCCCCAGGACAAAGCTATGCCCTACGGCGTTTTGCCGAAGTCTGTTGTCAAGTTATCAGGGGTTGAAGTCGCGCGACTAGATCGCGCCGTCAAACATCAACACGTCCAGCAGATCTCCGGCGGCGACGTTGCCTTGCTCGTGGTGCAACACGATGAGGCCGTTGGCTTCGGCCATGGAGCTCAATACGCCTGAGCCCTGGTTGCCCGTGGTGCGCACTTGGAGCGAGCCATCGGTTGCGCTCGAAACCCAGCCGCGCTGGTATTCGGTACGGCCGGCTTTTTTGCGTATTGTTTCTTGGCTGTGGGCTTTGAGTAGCGGCGGTGCACTGTCGGTGCAGCCCATCATCTGCAGTAAAGCAGGGCGCACAAAGGCCAAAAAAGTCACCATCACAGCGACCGGATTGCCGGGCAGGCCGAACAATACGGCACCCGACTTTTCGCTTTCTTGCATTGCAATACGGCCGACAGCCATCGGCCGACCAGGTCGCATGGCGATGCGCCAGAAGGCCACATCACCGAGCTTTTTCATCATGGCCTTGGTGTAGTCGGCTTCGCCAACACTGACCCCGCCGCTGGTGATGATTGCATCGGCCTGAGCTGCCGCAGAACGGAAGGCGGCTTCTAGCAAGGCGGGGTCATCTTTGATGACGCCCATGTCGATCACTTCGCAGCCGAGACGTTTGAGCAGGCCGAAGGTGGTGTAGCGGTTGCTGTCGTAGACCGCGCCTTCACGTGGCGGCTCTCCCAAAGTCAAGATCTCGTCGCCAGTTGAAAAATAAGCCACGCGCAACGGTCGCCAGCACGGCAGGCTGGGCAAACCCAGCGATGCGGCCAGTCCGAGTCGGGCCGGCGTGACGACTTGACCCTTGAGGAGTGCAGGGCGGCCTTGTGCCAAGTCTTCACCCCGCAGGCGCCGGTTGTCACCGGGCTTGAGCAGCCCCGCCGGGATGATGATAAAAGCGGCATCGCCGTTCATTGGTGTGACTATTTCTTGGGGCACTACCGTGTCGAATCCGGCGGGCATGATGGCCCCTGTCATGATCTTCACGCAGTCGCCTAGCCCCGCAGTGCCGGCCCAGGCTTTGCCTGCCATAGCCGTGCCAACGACTTTGAGTTTCAGTGGTACATGGGTCTGTAGCTGGCTGCCGTCAAAAGCATAGCCGTCCATGGCCGAGTTGTCGTGCGGTGGCACGTCCATCGGGGAAATAACATCTTCAGACAGTACCTTGCCTAGCGCTTCAAAAAGCGGTTGGTGGTTGCTCTCGGTGACGGGTGCGACCAGTTGCTGCAAAAAGTCCAGCACTGCGCTGGCAGGCAGCGCCTGTGGGTCATAGCCATGCAATTCGGCGGCAATTTGCGCGATGGTTTTCATGAGTCTGAGTTAACAAGTGTGACGGTGTTCAGCGACTTTCGAGCAGGTGTAACTCGGCCAGCGTGTTGGCGTTGAAAAATGCTTTGGGGTCGTCACCGGGTAAGTCAAACGGCACCAGCACGGTTTTGTGCAAAGCTGTCCATGCGTCGATTTTTCGGCCGCCGCCGTGGGTGAACCGAAGGACGCTTTCGAGCAGTTCTGCGTGCATCAAACAAAACACGGGTTGAGCACGCAGTTGGCCATCTTCTTCACGCGCCGCCGCCATGGCGATCTCTGCGTCTTCAGCTTCCAGCGCAGCCGCAAGTCGCGCCACAAGGTCGTGCGGAAACAGCGGTGTGTCGCAGGGCACGGTCATCATGAAAGCAGTTTCGCAGCGCTCAAGGCCTGTCAAAAAGCCCGCCAGTGGACCAGCGAAGTCACCCAAACTCGCCGCATCCGGCCAGACCGGCACACCAAACGATTCGTAAGCCGCCAGGTTCCTGTTGGCATTGATGAGGAGATCACCGACCTGTGGGCTCAGCCGCAACTGCGTGTGCAGAGCCAGCGGCACGTCGTTGAAATTTTGCAAGCCCTTGTCGACGCCACCCATGCGCGAGCCGCGCCCGCCCGCCAAGACGAGCCCGGTAATTTCTGAAATATCAATCATGAGACCTGTCTTGTTATGTTGTTATAGGTAATGTGAGGGTTTCCTCGCCGGGCAGCCCTAAGGGGAAACATGCCCCCTCGGGGGGGGGGGGGGCAGCGCAGCACACGCAGTGGCAAGCGTGGGGGCCAATTATCCGCCGATGTAGCTCATCTCAACCCGCCGTCCCGTATCCGGTGGCGAGGCGTCTGCAGGGAGCGCTGCGCGTATTTCGGAATATCGATCTGTGCGTGATTGCCAGATATGGCCCACTGCGCCGCCGATTTGTTCGTCTGAATAGTCGCCGCGCAGCAAGGCCCGCAGGTCTTGGCCTTGACTGGCGAACAGGCACAAAAAGAGTTTGCCTTCGGTGGACAGTCGGGCGCGGTTACAGTCGCCGCAAAAAGCGTGCGTCACGCTGCTGATGACGCCGACTTCTCCGCCGCCATCCGCGTAGCGCCAGCGCTCGGCGGTTTCGCCGGCGTAGTTGGGGTTCACGGCCAGCATTGGGAATTCGGTTTGTAAGCGTTCAATGACCTGGGCTGAGGGCAGCACTTCGTCCATCCGCCAGCCGTTGGTGGCGCCGACGTCCATGTATTCAATGAAGCGCAGCACCACACCGGAGTTGCGAAAGTGGCGTGCCATGGGCAAGATTTCAGCGTCATTGGTGCCGTTCTTGACGACCATGTTGACCTTGATCGGCGCCAAGCCAACACGCTGCGCCGCTTCGATGCCCCTGAGCACATCGGCCACCGGAAAATCGACGTCGTTCATGCGCCTGAAAACCGCGTCGTCCAGCCCGTCCAGACTGACAGTGACGCGCTGCAATCCAGCGTCTTTCAGGCCTTGGGCTTTTTTGGCCAGCAGCGAGGCATTGGTGGTGAGTGTGATGTCCAGAGGCTGTCCGCTTGGCGTTTTGATCTTGGCCAACATCTCAATCAGCACTTCAAGGTTCTTTCGCAGCAATGGCTCGCCACCCGTGAGGCGGATTTTTTCGACACCGTTGGCCACAAAAATCCGTGCCAGACGCGCTATTTCCTCAAAGCTCAGCAGCGATGTTTGCGGCAGGAAGGCGTAGTCCTTGTTGAAGACCTCGCGTGGCATGCAATAGCTGCAACGAAAGTTGCAGCGATCTGTCACGCTGATGCGCAAGTCGCGCAAGGGCCTGCCCAAAGTGTCCGATAGCAAGCCAGTGGGTGTTTGAATGTGGGCTGGCACGTGAGGCACACGACTGGCGTAGCGGATGTCCGCGATGGGGATGATTTTGACTGTCATAGGTAATCTTGCGCTGAATTTACCTCATCGCTGGGGCCTGCTACAGGAATAGCTGACAAAACCTTGCTTGAGGCATGTTGCTCGCTGGCCCCGCCGCTGTGCTGATGAAGGCCTGCTGTCGGGTTACGATTCTGCCCATGAAAAGCAATGTGGATATTTTGCCGCGTTATGCGCTGCCTGAACTCACCCGTTTTGTCGCCGCGCTCTTCTGCGCCACGGGCATGGATGCCGATAAGGCAGAAGCGATTGCCGACTCATTGATCATGGCGGACGGCATGGGCCACAGCACCCACGGTTTAGCCTTGGCCGCTTGGTATTTAGAGGCCGCGAAAAGCGGCGTCATGTGCATCAACGGTGAGATGCGCGTGGTCAATGACCGAGGCGCATGCATCACTTGGGATGGTCAGCGCTTGCCGGGGTCGTGGTTGATTTCCCGGGCCATGGACTCGGCTTTAGAGCGCATCGAACAACACGGCGTGGTGACGGTGGTGATTGCCAACAGTCATCACACCGGTGCTCTCGCGGTGTACCTGCCGCGCTTGACGGAACGCGGCTTGCTGGTGAAGTTAATTTGTTCGTCTCCGGCAGCACGCGGTGTTGCGCCGTTTGGCGGTACCGAGCCACTGTTTTCGCCGAATCCGGTGGCGGCCGGCATTCCAACGCGGGGTGATCCGATCTTGCTTGACGTCAGTTCCTCCATCACCACACTGAACAGCGCCCGTCAATTGGTGGCGCGAGGCGAGCGCTTTCCAGCCAAGTGGGCGATGGATGCGGAAGGTCAACCCAGCGATGACCCGAACGCGGTGGTTAGCGGTGGCGGTTCGCTGTTGCCTGTGGGTGGTTTTGACCATGGCCACAAGGGCTATGGCATGGCCTTGCTTGTTGAAGCACTGACGCAGGGGTTGTCAGGGCAAGGTCGTGTGGATCAACCACAGGGCACCACGGTCAACATTTATTTGCAAGTCACTGACCCAAGTGCATTTGCCGGGGTGGATGCTTTCACGCGTCAAACGCAGTGGCTGGTGGATGCCTGCCACGCTAACAAGCCTTTGCCCGGTCGTCCCCGTGTACGCTTGCCCGGTGAGCATGCCATGACGCGCCAGCGGCAAGCTGCAGCTGATGGCGTCCCTTTGGCTGCTGGGCTGATGGAGTCGCTGCAGCCGTTCGCCATCGCGGCGGGTCTGGCCTTACCGCAAGCGCTTTGACCCAATGTGATTTGAGCTGATGTGACTCACCGGCCTTTGGCTTGGCGCCACACCGCGAAGTCGTCTTTCGACTTTTGCTCGGTCGGTGGGTAAAGGCCAATCGTGGCCCGGCCCTTGAGGACTTCTTCGGTCACGAAGTCTTCAAAGGCGGTCATCTCGACAGCGTCGTCGGCGACTTCGTCGGCCAAGTGAGCGGGTATCACGAAGACCCCTTCTTTGTCACCCACCATCACATCGCCCGGAAACACGGCCACGTCACCGCAGCCAATCGGCACGTTGATGTCCAGCGCTTGGTGCAGCGTCAGATTGGTCGGGGCTGACGGCCGCTGATGGTAGGTGGGAAAGGGCAGGGCGGCGATCTCTGGCGAGTCGCGAAAGCCGCCATCCGTCACAGCGCCCGCGACGCCGCGCACCATCAAACGCGTGATCAAAATCGAACCGGCTGAAGCGGCCCTTGCGTCTTTGCGGCTGTCAAAGACCATCACAGCGCCGGCCGGGCATTGCTCGATCGCTACGCGTTGCGGATGGTTTGGATTTTGGAACACTGTCATCGGGTTCAAGTCTTCACGGGCCGGAATGTAGCGCAGCGTGAAAGCTTCACCCACCATGTTCGGCAGATGGGCGTTGAGAGGGTGCACGTTCTGAATGAACTGGTTGCGCAGACCGCGCTTGAACAGCGCACTGCACAGCGTCGCGGTACTGACGGTTTTGAGTTTGTCGCGGGTGCTGTTGCTGAGAGCCATGTTGTGTCCTGTGGGTCTATTTTTTAAAAGAAGATCAATAAATTTCAGGCTCGCTGACGGGTGCGCCAAACGAGGTTTCGAGGTAGTCAAAGTCACAGCCTTGGTCGGCCTGCATGATGTGCTGGCTGAACATCCAGCCGTAGCCGCGTGCGAAGCGTTTGGGCGGTTGTACCCACGCTGCTTTGCGCGCGGCCAACTCAGCGTCGCTGACCTCAAGGTGAATCGTTCGGGCCGGTACATCGACGCTGATGAGGTCGCCTGTTTTGACCAGTGCTAGCGTTCCGCCGATGTAGGCCTCCGGCGATACATGCAAGATGCAGGCGCCGTAGCTGGTGCCGCTCATGCGGGCGTCTGAGATGCGCAGCATGTCTTTCACGCCTTGCTTGACCAGCTTGGTAGGGATCGGCAACATGCCCCATTCCGGCATGCCCGGGCCACCTTGCGGTCCGGCGTTGCGCAAGATCATGACGTGGTCTGCCGTGACGTCGAGGTCTGGGTCGTCGATGGCTTTTTTCATGCTCGGGTAGTCGTCAAACACCAGCGCCGGACCGGTGTGTTTGAAGAGGTGCGGCGCGCAGGCGCTGGGCTTGATGACGCAGCCATCGGGCGCGAGGTTGCCCTTGAGAACGGCCAGCGCACCTTCGGCATAAATCGGGTTCGACAGCGGCCTGATGACGTCTTGGTTGTAAACCTCGGCACCCTCCAGGTTTTTGCCAATGGTTTGGCCTGTGACCGTCATGGCGTCAAGCTGCAAATGGTCTTTGAGTACATTCATCATGGCGCGCATGCCGCCCGCAAAATAGAAGTCGGCCATCAAGTAGGTGTTGCCACTCGGTCGGATGTTGGCGATCACGGGCACCTTGCGGCTGGCCGCGTCAAAGTCTTCCAGGCCCACGGCACAGTGCTCACCGGCGCGGCGTGACATCGCCACCAAGTGGATGATGGCGTTGGTCGAGCAGCCCATGGCCATGGCCACGGCGATGGCGTTCTCAAACGACGCACGGCTGAGCAATTTGGCCGGTGTCAGGTCTTCCCAAACCATGTCGACAATGCGCCGGCCGCAATCGGCCGCCATGCGCACGTGGTTGGAGTCGGTAGCCGGAATCGACGACGCTCCCGGCAGCGTGAAGCCGCAGGCCTCAGCAATGCCGGTCATGGTGCTAGCCGTGCCCATCGTCATGCAGTGGCCATGGCTGCGGGCGATGCCGCCTTCAACTTCAATCCACTGCTTGGCTGTGATTTTGCCGGCGCGTCTTTCGTCCCAGTATTTCCAGGTGTCTGAACCGGAGCCGAGCACTTGCCCTTTCCAGTTGCCACTTTGCATTGGGCCGGCGGGCATGTAAATAAAGGGATAGCCGGCGCTGAGCGCGCCCATGATCAGGCCCGGCGTGGTCTTGTCACAGCCGCCCATCAGCACCGCGCCGTCGATCGGGTGGCTGCGCAACAGCTCCTCCGTTTCGATCGCCAGCAGGTTGCGGTAAAACATGGTGGTTGGCTTGACGATCGCCTCGGACAGCGAAATCGCCGGCAGCTCGATCGGGAATCCACCAGCTTGCAAGATGCCGCGCTTGACGTCTTCAACGCGTTGCTTGAAGTGACCATGGCAAGTGCCAATGTCACTCCAAGTGTTGATGATCGCGATCATGGGTTTGCCAACCCAGTCTTCCGGCCCGTAGCCGAGTTGCATCACGCGTGAGCGGTGGCCAAAAGAACGCACATCGTCGGGTGCCATCCAGCGCGCACTGCGCAGTTCTTCGTAGTTTTTTTTTGTCATGTGAAGGGCTTTAGTCGTTGAAGATTCAGGCAGAAACAGGCAGTATGACCTTGAGTTTGTCGGCCCATTCAGCCAGTCCTTGCCACGTCTGACAGTCATAGGCCAGACCTTGCTTCTGGACTTTTGCGATGCCGACTGCGGCATGGTCGCCAGGCAAGCGCACAGGCTTGTCTGCGTGAATCGGTTGGTTCGTGCGGCAGCGTTCAGACAGGTAGTCCATTTGCTCGGTAAAGGCTTCACGACCGGCGAACAGCTCGGGATCAATCACCTGCAAAAACACATTTCCGCCCCAGCGCTTGGGGGCATCCTTGCGGCCATGGCCGGACAGGCCCTGCGACAGCGCCTCTATGCCGAGCGCTAGACCAAAGCCCTTGTGACCATATTCTTGCCCGCCCAGCAGTTGCAACGAACCACGCGGTTGCTGGTTTTCTAGCACGGCTGGGTCACGCGTTGGTGAGCCTTGCGCATCCAGTAACCACGGGTGCTCGAACTGCTGACCAGCCGCATATTTTTGTCGCGTCATGGAGGTGGTGGTGATGGACGCACAGATGTCGATCAGCACCGGGTTTTGCGCGCCGGGATACCCCATCGCCATCGGATTTGGCGTGAACAAAGCTTCGCATCCGCCATAAGGTGCGACGCGTGCACCGGCCGGATCGGAGTTTGAAATTTGCGCGATCAAGCCGCGGTCGGCGGCTTGTTTTACCAACGCTGCCAGGCAACCAATGTGATGGCTCCTGCGGATGGCATAAGCGGCTATTCCGTATTTTTGAGCGCGTGGAATAGCTTCTTCAATGGCTTTGTTCACCAGCCACAGCCCTGGCAGGTAGCCACCGTCCCAGACCACACTGATGCCGTTGTCCTTGATGACTTGCTGCTCACCGCTGAGCGTCATCCCGCCTTTTTCAATGTCTGCCAAATACAAGTTGGCCATGGCCAAGCCATGGGTGCGACGACCCATGGCGTCTGTCAAAACCAAATATCGGCCCAGCGTTTGTGCCTTTTCTGCGTCCATGCCAATTTGGCTGAAAAGGGCCGTGGCAAATTGTTCCAGCGCGGCCGTGCTGTAAAAAGGGGTCTCAGTGATGGCTGCCTCACTCATCGGTGACTGTTGCATCTCAGTTAGTGCCTTCAAGTTGCGAGCCGGCCCGTTTGATGACATTGGCCCAGCGGATCCTGTCCTTGGCGATGAAGTCGGTGGTCTCCATGGGCGTTGAGGTCATGACTTCAGCGCCGGCTTCGAGTAAGCGCGCTCGCATGTCGGGCGAGCGGATGATGCGGATCATCTCGGCATTCAGGCGCTCAATGGCTTGTCGTGGCATTTTTGACGATGCGGTGACGCCTTGGTAGGTGCCCGACTCAAAGTTTTTCACACCTTGCTCGGCGATGGTCGGCATGCTGGCGACCAAGGGCATGCGGGTGGCTTTAGAAATACCGATGACCTTGAGCCTGCCACCTTGCACCAGCGGCAGCGTGGCCAACATGCCATTCAGCACCACTTGGGTAGTGCCTGCGGCGGTGTCGTTCAGCGACTGCGCACCACCGCGGTAGGGCACATGCTGCCACTTCATGCCGGTCTCTAAAGCGATCTCGACCATGCCGAGGTGATTCGGTGTGCCCGTACCCGACGAGGCAACATTTATCTTGCTGGTTTGCGACAGCGCCACCAATTCTTTGAGGTTGTTGGCCACTACACCCGGATGCGCGACCAGCAAGTGCGGCGAATAAGCCAGCATGGCGACGCCTTGCAAGTCGCTGGGTTTGAATGGCAGGTCTTTGGTGACCAGCGGGCTGATGGCCAGCGAACCGAGGTCTGACAGCAGCACGGTGTGGTTGTCAGTGGCATTGGCAACGTAAGCGGCGCCAATGTTGCCCGCAGCACCCGTGCGGTTGTCGATCAGCACGGGTACACCCAGTGCATCGCTCAAGGGCTTGCTCATCAAGCGGGCAATCACGTCGGAGGTTCCTCCTGCGGCAAATGGGACGACGATGCGCAAAGGCTGGGTTGGCCAGCTGGCGGCGTGAGCGGGGAGCCCGAACGCTGCTAACGCGAACAGGGCTGAAGCATTCAACAATAGGCGGCGAATGGTCATGGTGTTGTCTTTAATCGGCAGTCAATTTGTTGTCGATAATGATGCGTGCGTAGCGCTTGCGGTCGGTCGCAATGAGTTGTGCAAATTCGGCGGGCGTTCCGCCTTTGGCAATTCCACCTTGAGCGATCAGTTGCTGCTGTATTTCTGGCAAAGCAACGGCCTGTTGCAGGCTTTGTGAGACCTTGTCAACGACCTCTTTGGGTGTTCCGGCGGGTGCCAGCAAACCCAGCCACGAACCCGACTCAGCGCCCGTGACGCCACTTTCTTGCAAGGTGGGAACGTCAGGCATGGCCGGCACACGGTTCTTGCTGGTGATGGCCAGTGCCTTCAGTTTTCCGGCCTTGATGAAGCCCGATGTTTCAAGCACCGATGCAAAAATCATGTTGACGTTGCCCGACATTAAATCGGTCATCGCGGCACCGCCGCCTTTGTAGGGGATATGCAAAATTTGAGTGCTGGTAGCGATTTTGAAGGTCTCAGCTGACAAGTGCGGAGAGCCGCCGTTGCCAGAGCTGGCATAGGTTAATTTGTCAGGTTGAGCCTTGGCCATATCGACCAACTCTTTGACATTTTTGACCGGCAGTGACGCTGTCACTGCAAGGACAAAGGGCAACTCCGCAAACTGACCCAGCGGCACAAACGCGGTGTCGGGGTTGTAGCTGAGTTTCTTGTAGAGCGTCGGGTTGATGGATTGCGTTCCGACGTTGCCGGTCAGCAAGGTATAGCCATCAGGCTTGGCGCGTGCAACACCGTCCAGACCGACATTACCGCCCGCGCCGCCTTTGTTGTCAATCAGCACCGGCTGGCCCCACATGATGGACAGACGCTGCGCCAAGATTCGCGCGCCGATGTCGGTTCCGCCGCCCGCCGCAAACGGCACGACGATGGTCACCGGCTTGCTTGGCCAATTTGTTTGGGCTTGGGCCGTGAGCGCTGCGACACCGATGAGAACCAAAGACAGCACTTGATGTGCTGATCTTGGGTGCGGCTTGAATTGGCTGGCTTTGAACATGTTTGGCTCCTCTGTGACTGCCTTTTTGGCGCTGAATTTCAAGTCGGAGTTTGAATTAAAGCACTAATATATTAGTGCGTCAATGCTATGATTTTGAAAATTATTTACACACCAATGAGGGGCTTCAGGGACATATGAATGGCTTGGAAAAATTACCATTGCTGAAACTGGACAGGACCCGGCAGTCAGCGCCTCAGGTATTTGAAGCACTGCGCGAGGCCATCATTTCCGTTCAGCTTGAACCCGGAACGGTGCTGCAGCGAGCCGAGCTGGCCGAGCACTTCGGCATCAGTCAGACGCCGATTCGCGATGCTTTGATTCGATTGGGTGAAGAGCAATTGGTCGATATTTTTCCGCAGCATGCGACTGTGGTGAGCCGGATTGATCTGGCGGCCGCACTAGAAGCCCATTTTTTGAGGCGTGCTATTGAAGTCGAAATTCTCAAGACTGTGTGTGCATTGCCGCCGCCTGAACACAGCGCCCTGATTCAACGTTTGACGTTCCAACTTGGTGTGCAAGCTGCGGCTTTAAATCCACTCGATGTTCAACGTTTGGCGTCGGCTGATCAAGCCTTTCACAAAGACATGTACGATGCCGCGCAAGTCAGCTCCTTGTGGAGTTTGGTTCGCAAGCGAAGCGGTCATGTTGACCGCTTGCGCCATTTAAACCTGCCAGCCAAAGGCAAGGCGCAGGCGATATTGCAAGATCACCGGGACATGGTTGAGGCGCTTCAGATGAAAGATGCAACGTCGGCTGAAGCCATATTGCGGCGGCACCTTGCTGGCACACTTTCTTTCGTCAAGGACATGAAAAAGCGTTTCCCCGATTGGATCGCTTGAGTTGTCAAAAAGCCCCGTCCTTGAATCTGCCGTCATGGAATCGCTTCAAAACCTTTACTTGCAAAGCTCTGTTTGGCCTGGGCACCGACCAAGTAAGTCATTAGCCGTTTAGCTTCACTTTGGTTGGGTGCACCGGCCACCATGGCGGCATCATATTGAATCCAAACTTGCAGCGAAACGGGCAGGGGACCTGCCAATTTGGCACCTTTGGCCGCCAATATTTCGTTGATTGAGTACACACCCATAGCGACATCACCAAAACCCACTGGTGCGACCGGGTTGTTGCCTGTACCCAATTGCGTTTTGGCTTTGACTGCAGCGCTCAACTCCAGCCGATCAAACAGCGTCTTGACCTGCTGGCCTCCTGCGTTTTCGCTAGGGTCCGCATAAATCAGAGACTTGGACTTGAGGATGGCTTGTTTGAAGGACTCTGGGCTGGAGACATCCGTCGCTGGTGCTGCTTGCGGCGTGACCACCCCTAAGCCAGTTCTGCCAAGCGCAGAGCGGACGTCTTTTTGAGTCTGGCCAGCTTTTTCTAATTCGCTGATGACTTCTTCGGAGGCCATCACCACATCAGGGTGTTCTGAGCCATGAAGAGCGGATTTGAGCTGAGAGCGATTGACGAAATGCACTGAGACGGGTAGCCCGCTGTCCTTTTCAAACTTGGCCAACGCATCGCTGACCGCGGCTTTCAAAGGCATCAGACTCAAAACAGTGAGCTCGCCGGGTCCCGCAAACGCAGGCGCCAGACAGAAAAAAGACAGCGTCAGCCAACCCGCAACTCGGCCCATTGTTGGGGTGACGACAGTCAGCTTTGACGCGAATTTGAACATGCTCATTCCTTATTTCGGCTCGCCGGCGATCACATACGCAAACAGGTTGCCAATTTGGTCTTGCGATAAAACGCTTTTCCACGGGGGCATGCTGTTTTTGCCATTGCTGACCGAGTTGATGAAGCGAGGACGTTGCTTGGGTGGGAAGGTCCGCAGGTCGAAGAAGCCCGCACCCGGCTCGACCATCTTGGGGCCGTGGCAAACCGCGCAGTTGTCCGAGAAGAGTTTGGCTCCCGCTGCAATTTGCACCGGCGTGAATGTTTGAACTTCGTCTTGTGCGAGGGCTGTCGTGGAAATAAAGGCGCTGATGCCGATGGAAATGAGCATGCGCATGGTAATAAATTTAATGAGTTTCACGTTGCTTGAATCCGTATAAAAAAACAGCCGGAGCGAAAATTTTCGCTCCGGCTGTAGGAGGGCTAAAGCCGTTTACGCCCGATTACTGAGGGACCGCAAATGTCCAGACAGAACCACCTTTGGGGACGTTCTTGATATCAGGTCCACCAAAGCGCAGACCGATACCAGCAATCCCAGACAACACGGTGACGTATTGCTTGCCCTTGTGGGTCCAAGTGATGGGGCTGGCGTTGATGCCGGAGCTGGTCTGGTATTGCCAGAGTTGTTTGCCGGTGTCAGCGTCCAGTGCAATGAACTCACCGCTGTGTCGACCAGTGAACAACAACCCGCTGTCTGTGGCCAACATCGATGCCCAGTTGGCGGTGTCATTCAAAGGCACTTGCCATTTGGCTTTGCCGGTCACCGGATCGATGGCGCTCATATAACCGCGTGGCTCATTAGGCTCAAATTCCATCTTGATGTCCTTCATGCCGACCCAGCGTGTGCCAGGCTTATACGGCAGCTCAAGATCCGCCATCTGCATGGTGGAAGCCCAGTTGTTTGTATTGGAGTACAAGAGACCGGTTTTTGGGTTGAAGGCAGCGTGGTACCAATTTTTAGTGCCGACGATATTCGGCCAGAGCTTGACGTTCTCACCTGCACGCATTTTGGCGGCGACTTCCGTCTCTACTGGTCGGCCTGTGGCCATGTCTATGTGGCTGGCCCAGTTGACGCGACCATAAGGTTTGGCAGAGAGCAGTTTGCCATCCGCACGGTCGAGTACATAGGAGAAGCCGTTGCGGTTCAGTTGCATCACGGTCTTGCGCATTTTGCCGTCGACTTTGACATCACCCAAAATCAACTCGGAGACTGCGTCGTAGTCATACAGGTCGTTCGGTGTGAACTGGTAGTGCCACACCAACTCGCCGGTGGACGGACGAACAGCGATCACAGATGCGGTGTAAAGGCTGTCACCACCGCGGTATTTCGGGTTCCATGGGCCGGTGTTGCCGGTGCCCCAGTAAACGAGGTCCAGTTCAGGATCGTAGGAGCCGGTTATCCAAGTGCTGCCGCCACCATTTTTGTAAGCGTCTTCAACTTTCCAAGTGTCGCCACCTTTTTCACCAGGTGCTGCGGTGGTGTAACGACGCCACAGGGCTTTGCCGGTGGCTGCATCGTAGCCAGCGATAAAGCCGCGAATGCCGAACTCTGCACCGGACACGCCGGTGATCAGAACGCCATTGGCAACCACAGGTGCGCCGGTGATGGAGTAGCCGTCTTTCCATTCAATGACTTTGGTTTTCCAGATTTCTTTGCCGGTTTTTTGGTCAAGCGCCACGACGTGGGCATCGAGTGTTCCGCGCAGCACCATGCCGTTGTAGAGGGCGACGCCCCGGCTTGACACGCCGCAGCACACAATGCGCGGGGTATCAGGGTCGAAGTCCACGGCCGTGCGCCAGATTTGCTTGCCGGTCACGGCGTTGATGGCGATCGTCCACTTGGCATCACTGACGTACATGACACCGTCTAAAACGACGGGTTGTGCTTGTTCGCCGAAATCATTTTCCGTTGACAAAGTCCAGACAGGCGCCAGTTTCTTGACGTTGGTCTTGTTGATTTTGGTGAGTTTGGAAAAGCGCTGCTGACCGTAGCCCATGCCGTAGGTCAGCACGTTGTCTGTGTTGGCGCCGTCCTTTTTTAGGTCGTCTGTTGATTGCGCCTGAGCGGCGAAACCCGCTAGCAAGGCGAGGCTCAAGGCCAAGGTTTTTATTTTCAGTTGTTTCATGCGAGAGGTCTCCTGTTGTTGTGGAAATAATTCAAACGGACATTAAGTGGAACTGAGTTGCTGACGGATCGGCAGCTGACGAATGCGCTTGCCGGTCGCTGCAAAAATCGCATTGCACAAGGCCGGTGCTACAGCTGGCAATCCGGGTTCACCCACGCCGCCTGCGGCCACGCTGTGGTCTGAGGGTGCGAGATGGACGCGAATGGCGCGAGGTGCTTCGTTCTGACGCAGCATCTGGTGATCATGGAAGTTGCTTTCGACAACGCGGCCATTCTTGAAGCTGATCTCGCCGTGCATGGCCAGTCCTAGGCCCATGATGGCGGCGCCTTCGACCTGTGAACGGATGCGTTCCGGATTGACCTGAGGCCCACAGTCGATCGCCATGTCAACACCGATGATCTTGATGCCGCCTTTGGCATCGACTTCAACTTCAATCGCGGCTGCGGCATAACTCATGAAAGAGTAGGCCACAGCGATACCCAAGCCCCGACCCTTCGGTAGTTTGCGGCCCCACTTGGCACCTGCTGCAGCCAGTTCAACGACACCGCGCATGCGGCCGGTATCGACTGGATAGCGCTCTGGATCTTCACCCATGTTGTTGGTGTCGGACAACGCGTAGGGGTTGAGGCGACGCGCAGGTCCAATCAGGTCAACCAAGTATTCTTTCGGGTCACGACCGGCTGCAGCAGCCAGTTCAGCGACAAAGCACTGAATGGCAAAGGCGTGCGGAATGTTGTAGACAGAACGGAACCATCCAATGCGTGTGTGGGCTTCTATTTCCGGCGTTTCAATCCGGATGTTGGGGATCTGATAAGGCAGATGGAGAGCGCCTAGGCTCATCTCATTCACGTTCAATGATTTGACGTTGAGCGCGAAGGTTGAGCCAATCGACGGACCCACTGAGCGATGCAACCACGCTACCGGGTTGCCCTTGGCGTCCAGCGTGCTCTCCATGCGCTGAACCGTGACAGCGTGGTAGTAAGCGTGGCGCAAGTCATCTTCACGCGTCCACTGCACCTTGACTGGAGTGCTGCCCATTTCTTTGGCGATCAGTGCAGCTTCTGCCACAAAGTCGTTTTTGGACTTGCGACCAAAGCCACCGCCCAGCAGGGTGACGTTGAGCTTGACTTGTTCTGGTTTCAGCCCAAGTTTGGCGGCCACCACATCCCGTGCCAATTGCGGATTTTGGACGGGCGCCCAGACTTCGCAAACGCCGTTCACGATGCGCGCGGTAGCCACGGGTGGTTCCATCGGTGCATGGGCAATATGTGGCAGGTAGTACTCGGCCTCAACGCGCTTGGTGCCTTGCGCCAAAGCAGCCATGGTGTCACCGTTGTTGCGAACCGCCTTGCTGCCCGTCTTTTTCACTGACGCTTCAAGCTCCTTGCGGTACTCGACGGAGTCGTAGCTGGCATGAACACCATCGTCCCACTCGATGGTCAGGGCTTCACGGCCCTTGATAGCCGCCCAAGTGTTCTTGGCCACTACCGCAATGCCGCCCAGCGGATTGTGCGCGGCAGGCAAAGGCGTGCTCTTGATTTCCACCACCTTGATGACGCCAGGAACTTGTAGCGTTTTGGAGGCGTCGTAGCTTTTGACCTTGCCTCCCATCACCGGGGGACGAGCCACCACGGCGTAGACCATGCCGTCCAGACGCGTGTCAATACCAAACTTGGCACGGCCGCGCACGATGTCGGAACCGTCGATGAGCCTGATGTTGGCCTTGCCGATGTAGCGGAACTCTGACGGCAATTTCAGCTTGACGCTGCGGCTCTCAGGCACTGGCAGCTTGGCTGCGGCCAAGGCGACTTCACCGAAGCCCATTTTGCGGCCAGTGGGCAAGTGCACCAGTTGGTGGTTTTGAGCCTGAACTTCACTGGCCAGCACATTCCACTTGGCAGCCGCCGCCGCTTCAAGCATGGCGCGAGCAGCCGCACCGACACGGCGCAGTGCCTCGCCAGAATGTCGAATGCTGCGCGAGCCGTCGGTGTTTTGGTTGCCGTAGGTGGCGTGGTCACCTGGTGCTTGAACCACACGCACGCGCTTCAGGTCGGCTTCAAGTTCGTCGGCCACGATCATGGGGATGCTGGTACGCACGCCTTGGCCCATTTCGGAGCGGTGGCAGACCACGGAGACCAAGCCATCGGCGCCGATCGAGACGAAAACGAGGGGGTTGTCGACAACGCCACCGGGCATCCGGTCACCAGCGTACTTGACAGGGGCAGGCGGTGTGGCGGTTTGCGCAAAGACTTCGCCGACATGGCTGACGGCTAGCAGAAAACTACCAGAGCTCATGGTTTTGAGCCAGCTACGACGTGAGGTCGTTGATGCAATCAGCAATGCGTCAGTGGCACTGTCCTCGGGGAGTTGGGCGATTGTTTTCATGCTTTTGCTCCCCGTTGTGTCGCGACAGTTTTGATGGCTGCGCGAATGCGGGTGTAGGTGCCGCAGCGGCAGATGTTGCCGCTCATGGCTTGGTCAATATCGTCATCCGTTGGATTCGGCTTGGCCTTGAGCAGGGCCACAGCCGACATGACTTGGCCACCTTGGCAGTAACCGCATTGCGGTACGTTGGCCGCGACCCAGGCGGCTTGCACTTGCGCGCCGAGCTTGTCATTTTCGAGGTGTTCTAGCGTCGTCACTTTTTTGCCGACAACGGCTGAAATAGGCGTCACGCAAGAGCGCACGGCATCATCACCGATGTGAACGGTGCAGGATCCGCAAAGACCAGCGCCGCAACCATATTTAGTACCGACCAAACCCATTTCGTCACGCAACAGCCACAACAGCGGCATATCGGGTGATGCATCCGTGTTGAGCGTGCGCCCATTGATGTCAAGCTTGATCATGTTTCTTGAATTCCTGGTGGTTGATGGACGAACGTCTCTGGATGAAAGTCTGTGTTGAGATGAGATTCATAGGCGAACTACTGATCATTGACTAACTTAATAATATTCAGAATGCTTATCTACCAAATAGTATTGTTCAATATCTTATGGACGTTTTGACTTCACCAAGGTTGGTAAATACCCTTGCTTGAGGGTTGATATTTCGGCCGGCATGCGGCTAAAAAAAAACGCTGGACAGCGCCTAATCGTGTGACGAAATGACGCCGTTGCGCAGCGCCAGATGGACAAGTGCAGCGGAGGTCGTGACGGCCAATTTTTCTTTGATCAGGGTCTGGTTGTTAGCGATGGTTTTGGCGCTCAATGACAGCAAGCGGGCGCATTCCGTGGGCGAAATGCCCGTCGCCAGCAACCTGAAAATTTCAAATTCGCGCGAGGTCAAGCTGGCCAGTCGAGCGGCCTCTGCATCGGGTTGGTGGCTGATCAATGAAGGTGAAAAGTTCGGGCTCAAGTAGCGCATGCTGTCGTGCGTCGCCCTGACGGCCGCTACCAAGCTATCCGGAGATGCGTTTTTACTGACAAAACCTTGGGCGCCTGCCTCGAGCGCGCGTCTGGCCATGGGGGCGGTGTCATGCATGCTGCAGATCAGCACCTTGCTGTGGACATTGTGCTGCAAGATCTTTCGCATCAGCTCCATGCCTCCCACGCCGGGAAGGGACAAATCTGTGACGCACACATCAGGGCTCAGGCGAACAAATGTTTCGTAGGCGGTTGCCGCGTCACCGGCCTCTGCCACGACTGTGATGTCACCAGCTTGTTCCAGCAGACGCTGATAACCCGAGCGAACCACCGGATGATCGTCGACAAGCAGGACGCGAATCATGCCTTGGCCTTTGTCAGCGGCAGTATGACTTCAATGCTCAAACCGCTGCCTGGTGCGTGCTTCAACTTGATCTCGCCATGCAGCGCGGCAACTCTTTCGCGCATGCCCACAATACCCAAGCCAAGCGCAGAACCCTCGGGCTCTGCCATACCGCAGCCGTCATCCTCGATGTGGAGTTTGACCGCGCGGTGGTCAGACGTGGCAGACAAATCTATCCGTACTTTGTGGGCGTCTGCGTGGCGTGTCACGTTGGTCAGGGCTTCTTGAATCAGTCGGTAGCAGGTCACGGCGACGTCGTCGCCAACCGGGACCGAAAACTCTTCTGGGAAAAAAAAGCAGGCCACACCGGTTTGCTCTTCCCATGTTTCGCAAAGCTCTTGGACTGCAGCATGCAAACCGAGGCTGTCCAACACGGGCGGTCGCAGGCGGCCCAGCATGTCGCGGCAGAGTGCGTGCAGCGTTTGCGCCGCGTGGTCGATGCGCTTCGCGCTGGCCAGTACGCCGGCAGAATCGTCGGCACGAGCGTGGAAGATGTAATTGGCGTCGGTGCGAATGGCGGTACAGTTTTGGCCGAATTCGTCATGGAGGTCACGGGCCAGAGCGCGGCGCTCGTCCTCTTGAACCCGAATCAGCGCCTGTGACAAATCGCGGTTTTGGCGTAGCAGTTCAGCTACTTTTTGCTCGGCTTCAATACGCTCGCGCAAGGCGGTATTGGTTTCTGCGTTGCGTCTGAAGGCGAACCAACAGAGCCCGATTGAAAAAACAAAAAAACTCAGCAGCCATTCGTCAAGTTGCCAAGCTTCATGGCGTTTAAAAAACATCGCCATGAGTTCGGATAAATCAAGTTGTGAGGACAGCACGAAGCACAGCACAACGGCCAGGCTGATGATGACCAAGTCGGTCACAGTTTTCCTTACGGGCGGTGGCGGGGATGAGTTTTGCATGGCGTGGCGCGCGAATCGTAGCCGATCTCCGCACGTAGGGCGGGAATTTTTCCCTTGTTGATGGACGGGCCGGTTTGGAGAATACCGACAGCGTTCGAAGTGCGAGCGCCCTTAATTTTGATTGTTCATGGAGTTTGGCTTGGTATTGCGCAAGGTGTTCACGAAAGTTCCAATCGCTGTCTGCTGGGGCCTGACCTTGTCCGCTGCACAGACCCAACTTCAGGCCGCTGAGGTGACCTCTGAATTGGCCCCCGTGACGGTGATTGCGAACACGCCTCTGCCCGGAATTGGTCAGCCGCTTAACGAATTGGCCGCACCGGTGCAAACGGCCACCAGCCGAGATATTCAGGCCAGCGGCGCCAGTGATCTTGCGGACTTTATGAACCGCCGGTTGGGCAGTGTGCATGTCAATGAAATGCAGGGCAATCCGTATCAGCTTGATGTTAACTACCGGGGTTACACGGCGTCGCCGTTGCTGGGAACGCCTCAAGGCTTGTCGGTGTACATGGATGGGGTGCGCATGAATCAGCCCTTTGGTGACGTCGTGAGTTGGGACTTGATACCGCGTTCAGCGATTTCGTCAATGACCTTGATGCCTGGTTCCAACCCATTGTTTGGGTTGAACACGCTGGGCGGTGCTTTGTCGCTGCAGACCAAGGACGGCCGGTCGAATCCGGGGACGGTGTTGACGACAACGTTGGGGAGTCATGCCCGGCGCAGTTTGGAGTTGGAACATGGCGGCTTCAATGATCAGGGACTGAGTTGGTTTTTGACGACGAATCAGTCGAGAGACCAAGGCTGGCGCAACAACTCGGCGTCAGACGTGCGACAGTTGTTCAGCAAAATCGGTTGGCAAGATGCCCAGACTGACCTGAAGTTGACGTGGGCTTATGCTGACAACCAGCTCAATGGCAATGGCTTACAAGAGCAGAGCATGTTGGCACGCGACTGGCGCAGCGTGTACACCAAGCCCGACATCACACAAAACAAATCGACGCTGTTGAACCTGGCCGCGAGCCACGCCATCCACGATGGTTTGCTGTTTTCAGGCAACGTGTATTACCGCCAGATCCAGAGCGCCAGCTACAACGGGGACATCAACGAAGCTGCGCTGGACCAGTCCGCCTCCGAAGTTCAAAACGCGCTCATCAACCGCACCCGCACCACGCAGAAAAACCACGGTCTGTCGGGGCAATTGACTTGGCTTGGAGACTGGGCTGGCATGGGTCATCAGCTGGTGGCGGGTGCCGGATATGACGCCAGTCGCGTGAATTTTTTGCAATCTACTCAAATGGGTTATCTCAACGCGGATCGCAGCGTCACCGGGATCAACGCCTTTGCCGATAGCGCCCCTTTTGACAACCGGGTAGACCTTGGCGGACGCATGCAAACCGGAAGTTTTTATGTCAGTGACACGGTCTCGCTCAAGGAGAATCTTCACCTGACTTTGTCTGGGCGCTACAACAAAACCTTGATTGATAACCAAGATCAAATTCACGCGGTGGGTGACCCCGCGTCGCTCAGTGGCGTGCATCAATTCTCTCGCTTGAATCCGGCGATTGGCCTGACCTACAGCCCAACGAAAAGTCTGAACAGCTACGCAGGCTACAGCGAGAGCAGCCGGGCCCCCACGGCAATCGAACTGGGCTGTGCCAACCCAGAGCAACCCTGTAAGCTGCCCAACGCTATGGCCGGTGACCCACCTCTCAAACAAGTCATTGCCCGCACGCTGGAGGCCGGTTTGCGTGGGACGTCTGGCGGCGTCCTGCGGTGGAATGCCGGCGTGTTCAGCACAGACAACCGCGACGATATTTTGTTCGTGGCCGACGATCAGGCTGGCTTCGGTTATTTCAAGAATTTTGGAAAGACACGTCGACGCGGCTTGGAGCTGGGCATGGGTGGCAAGGCTGGAACGCTGGAACTGGGTGCCCAGTACACCTTGCTTGATGCCACTTACCAAAGTGCGGAAACGGTCAACGGCAGTAGCAATAGCAGCAACAGCTCAGCAAGTGCAGGCACACCTGGTTTTGATGGGACTATCGCTGTTCGGCCTGGCGACCGTATCCCCCTGATTCCACGCCAGATGCTTAAATTATTTGCCGATTTAGCACTGTCACCGGTCTTGATGTTGCATGGCGGCATGGTCGGGATGTCGGGGGCCTTGGCTCGCGGCAACGAAAACAATTCTCAACAAGCTGACGGCACTTACTACCAAGGCTCAGGCCGCAGTACCGGCTACGCCACCTTCAATCTGGGAGCCAACTACCGGGTCTCGCCGCAGTGGCAATGGGCAGTGCAGCTGAGCAACGTCTTTGATGTTCGTTACAGCACGGCAGCTCAGTTAGGCCCCAACGGTTTTGATGCCAATGGCAACTACGCCGCCAGACCACTGGGGGGTAGCACCGAGGCCGGCTACCCCTTGGTGCATTCGACGTTTTATGCCCCCGGCGCACCGCGCGCACTATGGCTGCAATTGCGCTATTCGTTTGACAAAGCAGCTGGCGGTTAAATGGGCGATGTTTGCCGCTTTAATTTGATCTTCGCAATTGAACGAGTCGATCGACGGCGCGTTTTTCAGCGGCAAACGCTTCTCGCATGAAGCGGCCATAGTCCTCAGGCCCCAGATAAGCGAGCTCTTGGTCGTACTTGGCAATTTCATTGCGGTGAATCGGCTCGTTCATGGCGGCCTTGAAAGCCGCGTGCAGTGTTTGAACGACTTGAGGTGAAAGCCCCCTGGGTCCGACGATGCCGTAGGGCGACATCGCGACCACGCCGAGCCCCAGTTCTTTCATGGTCGGCGACTCAGGCCAGCGCTTGCTGCGGTGATCTCCAAAGGTGGCGAGTAAACGCAGCTTGCCGGTCTCAACATAGGGTGCAAAACCAGTGGAGTTCACCCCTACCATCAATTGGCCTGAGGAGACCGCCAGCATTTGCTCCGTTGTGCCCTTGTAGGGGACGTGCACGTAGCGGATCCCTTGTTGCTCCATCAACTCTTCCATCGCGGTGTGCGGTGTGGTGCCGATGCCGTTGGAGCCAACGGTGAGCTGACCGGGGTTTTCCCGGCCCCACTTGAGGATGTCAGCCATGCTTTGAAACGGACTGGCCGTTGGCACCACAACACCAAAGGTGTAACCCGAGATTTGTATGATGGGCGTGGTGTCGCGGATCGGATCCCACAGCACTTTTTGCCGGTGGCCGATGTGAAACACGGGTTGCGGCATCTGGGCCAAGGTGTAGCCATCGGGCTTGGCCGTTTGGAGCAAGGGCATGGCCATGCTGCCACCGGCACCCGGCCGGTTTTCTACGATGACGGTTTGGCCTAAGCGTTTGCCTGCTTCTTCGGCCAAAAAACGCAACGATATATCGGTGGACCCGCCAGCAGGCCAAGGCACGATCAGGGTGATCGGTCGAAGCGGGTAGGCGGGCTCTTCTGCTTGGGCACTTGTAGGCGATAAGGTGGGTGCCAGCGCCAGCAAGCTGACCAGTTGCACCAGACATTGACGCCGGTTTTTTGAGTTCAATTTTGAATAACTTTCGGAATAGGGGGGGGCGGCTCAGCCGGGTCCGCCGCCGCGTTTGTTCAACTGGCCAAACCCGCGCTGTGGGTCGTAGCCCCAGCAGGCTAAGCCAAAACAAATGAGCAAAGTGCCCAGCACCACCCAAGGGGCAATGCCGGGATCTTTGTTGTACAGGGCGAAGCGAAGCCATTCAATGGCCATGCTGAAGGGGTTGAAGCGGGCGAGTTGGTAGACCCATTCGGCGCCCGATTCCTGCAGTTTCCACAGCGGGTACAAGGCGGTGGAAATGAAGTACATCGGGAAGATCACGAAGTTCATGGTGCCGGCGAAGTTTTCCAACTGGCGAATGTGCACGCTGAGCAGCAGACCTATGGAGCCAAGCATCAGGGCGCCAGAAACCAGTGCCAACAAGACATGGGCAGTCTGGGGCCCGAGCAGCGGCAATTGGGTCCCTAAGAGGCCGGCGACGATGACGAAGGCCAGCACCTGAATCAGCGACAGCACGGTCGTCGCCATGAGCTTGCAAGCCAATACCCACCAGCGTGGCAAGGGTGCGGTGAGGAGCAAGCGCATGAGGCCCATTTCGCGGTCGTAGACCATGGCCAGAGATGACTGCATGCCGTTGAACAGCAGCACCATGCCGATCAGGCCGGGGGCGATGTACTCGTCGTAAGTGATATAGGTGTCGTAAGGTTCGACCACTGCCACGCCAAAGACGTTCCGAAAGCCGGCCGCAAAAACGACCAGCCACAGCAGCGGGCGCACCAGCGCTGACAACAAACGTCCGTACTGGCGCGAGAACTTGAAGAGCTCCCGCCCCGTGATCGCCTGCAAGGCCAGTAATGCGTGACGCCAGCCAGTTTGGCGCACCAGTGTTTCGGCTTGAGGGTGAAGTGTTTGTTGAGTCATGGCGGTCAGAGTCGGTTGATGCAGCGTTTTTCACCACTGTCGGCACCCAGCGTGTCCAGGGTGTTACGAGGATGGAGTACACCTTCAACGGGGGCCAAACCAATCACGCTCTGACCGTCGGTGAGCAGCATGGTTTGTTGTAACTGTCCATCCCAAGATCGGAACTGCATGGACACTCCTTTGGAGCCATCGAAGCTCAGTCGGTTCAGCGCAATTAGCAATGCGGCTGAATCCGCCTTGACCAAACCGCTGGTGGCCAAGCCGATGGCCTTGCCCGCCATCCAGCTGGCCCAGTCTTGTTGCGTCATGGGGCGCCTGAAACTTTTCGCAAAACGACGCGATACCTGAGGTGCGCCATAGCGTTCGTATTGCGCATGCCATCCCAGCGCAACCATGCCCGCATCACCCACCACCGGTCTAGCTGCTTGGATGTTGTAGGGCAATGTACGGGCAAATTCGCCCAGGGTGTCGACCACCCAAACAGCGTCGTAGTTCACGCCGCTGCTGAGTAGTTTTGGGTTGGCCAGGTCGCGCTCACGCGGGTCGGCACTTTGTTTGAAGGGGCGCTGCGCCACTACCTTTAGGCCGTAGCGCTGCAAGCTGGCCTGGGCGGTAGCCGCACGGATCACGTCTTCAGGGCTTGTTCCTGTCAGCAAGAGAATTTGGGACCACTTTCGCGAGACCATGGCTTGCGCCAAGGCGTCGGTGCGCATGCGTTCGCTGGGCAAGGTGTGCAGCAGTTGTCTCTGACATTGGCTCTCGCGCAAGCTGTCGTCAGGGGCCCCCACGTTGATCACTGGAATCTTGACTGCGCTGGCTACGGCAGCCACCCAATTCGCCGGGAGGTCGACAACCAAGGCCTGATAACCGGTTTTTTCTGCCTGTTCCGCGGCGGTTTTTGCTGCGGCCAAACTGGCCATTTTTTGGGCTGTCCAAGTGATCTTTGTCTTGGTGCTGTCCAGCTCGAATTGGCTGTCGTCTAAGCCTTGGCTCCAGCCGTCTTGTGCCGGACCACCCGGATGGCCTAAATAAGCACGCTCTAGTCGCGTCTTTTCAAGGTCAGCGGCATTGAGTTCTTGCAGAATTGTGATTTTCCAGTTGGCCGCCAACGTGGCCGTTGCGGTCAATGCCAACAAACTGGCGCACAGCATTCGCCGGATCATTTGGGTTCGGTGTGGATTTGGGTTCGGTTTCATCAGTGCGTCGTTCAGTCAGTCAGCACCACGGTGTGCGGCACTCGCCCCACAGGTAGGCTCTGCAAAGCTTTGGCTTTGGCGGTGTCGATGACGGTCATGTCGTCCGACAAACCGTTGACGACGTACAGCTTGGATTCATCGGCGTTCAGGGCCACGCTCCACGGGCGTTTCCCGACGAGTACTTGGTGGGTGACTTCGCGTTTGGCGATGTCAATGAAGGCCACATGGTTGGCCCGACCCATCGTCACATAAGCGCGCCTGCCGTCTTTGGTCATCACCAGCCCCACCGGGGTGATGTCACTAGAACGTGCGCCCTTGAGTTGCAGCGGGATGGTCGCCAGCACGCTGAAATCTTTGAGAGAAATCACACTGATGCTGGCGGCCAATTCATTGGTGACCCAGAGTTCTTGCCTGCTTTCGGTAATTGCAAAGCGTCGGGGTCTGGCGCCCACGGTGATGTTTGTTTTGATGCGCTTGCTGGCAACATCGATCACATGCACGCGGTTGGCCACCTCTGACGTCACAAAGACGGTCTTGCCGTCAGCAGAGACCTTGACACCCTCGGGCTCTTGACCGACCTTGACTTGTGCCAACTTTTTGCCATTGAGTGCATCGATAAAGCTGAGTTCGGCATCGTCCTCGTTTGAGACATACAGGGTTTTTCCGTCCGGCGCGATGTCAAAAATTTCAGGCGAATCGCCCATGGGAATTTGCCGTACAGAGCGCCTGCTGGTCACGTCAATCACATCGGCGGCATTGGCGTCACTGCAGGCGACGATCACTTGTTTGCGATCCGGCGTCAATTGCAGGTGGCGCGGTCGCTTGCAGGTGGGCACTGTGGCGGTTACTTTGCCAGTGTTCAGGTCTACCAGGGTGATGGCGTTGTCTTTTTCGCTGGAGACCCAAGCCAAGGGGTCTGCGAAGACGGCTGGTCCAGTCAAGAAGCCTGCCAACAGTAGTGCAAAGGGACGGGTGAACTTGAAGGTATTCATGCAGTTTCTTTGGCCCGGTTGGGCTGGGTGATTTGGATAAATCCTTGCTCCAAGGTGTCTGCACCCAGTAGCCTTCGCACGTCTTCGGGTGAGCCGGTGGCGATCAATTTGCCATGGTTTAGCACCAGCACCCGATCCGCCTGGCTAGCTTCTTCGACGAGATGCGTGGCCCAGAGCACCATGCGCTTGTGGTCTCGAACTTGACCAGTGACGGCCTCTAATAGGTCACGCCGGGATTTGGGGTCCAGCCCAACCGTGGGCTCGTCCATCAAAATAAGCGAAGGTTGGTGAAGCAGGGCCCGCGCCAACTCGACCTTGCGGCGGTTGCCACCCGACAAGGCTCTGACGGGCTTTTCCCAAGCGTCTGGCAGGCCGAGTTGGGCCAGCAAAGCTTTGGCCTGATTTTCAATCTGACGCCAAATCAGACCATGCAGCTGCGCATGGAACATCAGGTTGCGGCAAACAGACAAGTCCATGTCCAGCGACTGCTGTTGAAACACAACGCCTAAGTCAGTCAAGACTTTTTGCGGGTTTTTTCGCATGGAGGCGCCGAACAATTCGACGTCGCCATTGTCGGGAGAAAACAGTCCCGTCAACACTTGAAACAGGGTTGATTTACCTGCCCCGTTGGGGCCCAGCAGCACGCAAAATTCACCTGCCTGAATGTCGAATGACAACTGATCTAGCGCGACCTGAGTGCCGTAGCGCTTGCTGATGTTCTTGATACAGAGCATGGATGGAGGATGGGTCGTTGGGTTGATAAATGCTGTAGGTTTGCACCCTAAGTATTACTGCATTCTAATGACGCGCATTGCGTGTTGGTTTTGATTTTTTAGGCTGATGCTTGCGGGTGGCGTCAGTCCCACAGGCTCGTATCAAACGCTTGATCGGCTATCACCGTGAGTCCCGTTCGCAGGGTGAGCGCTGGGTCTGCAGCGGTGCTGAAGAGCGCCATGTCGGCTTGTCTGTCACCCAAAGACCATTGCACTGTGACCATAGTGCCGTCGTCGATCTGGATCATTCCCTTGATCCGAAGCAGTGAGGCTTCGTGCTTGCAAATCCAGTGTTCAAGTCGGGTCGAGAAGGCTTGGCGTTTGACCGAATCTGGCATTGGAAAAAAGACGCTTCGAGCGCCGTGATGTATGCCGTCATGCGCTTCGCTGTGTCGATGCTCGTGCGCCGGGTCATGCGTGTCATGGGGATCGTGAATGACTTCATTGACTTCAGATACCGCTGGCGTTGGCTGTTCTGCTAACAGCGCCAGCATTGTTTTCGCGTCCAAACTGGCCTTTGCCGATGTCACCCAACCTGCCTCTGGATTTAATTCGCGCGCGACCCGTTGGAGCGCCGCCACATCCTCTGTCGAGTCCACGTCAGTCTTGGTCATGATGACGAGGTTGGCATGGCGGACCTGTGACACGGCTTCACTGTGGCTTGCCAGCACTTGCAGGCCGCTGGTCGCGCTCAGGGTCGTGACGATACCGGCCAACCTATAACGGTCACGCAGCAGGGTATCGGTCTTGAAGAGCGCTGCAATCGGTGATGGGTCTGCCAACCCGGTTGTCTCAATGATGACGGCAGAGAATGGCGCCATCTTGCGCTGCAGGCGGGCCCAGAAAAGATCTGCCAATGCTTGCTCAAGTCCAGGGAGTCCTGTGCAACAGATGCAGGCACTGGTCAGCAGCGCAGCGCTCTCGTTCATGGCATGCAAGACATGTTGGTCAAGTCCAACCTCGCCAACCTCGTTGATGATGAGTGCGGATTCAGCCAGTTCTTTGCTCTGCAACCAAGCGGCTAAGAGCGTCGTTTTGCCACTGCCGAGATAGCCCGTCAACAAGTAGACGGGAATGCGTGTGGATGGAGCTATGGCTGTTTGCATAAAGGCGTTTTGCGCTAACCCATCCTCAGTAGGGTATTTAGTTCAGTCAGGCCGATAGCCTAAGCGTGTCGAGATGGCCTGCGCGGCGTGAAGCACCCACGGCGTGTAGCTGCGCAAGTTCTTTTTACTCAGCCGTTGCACAGGGCCTGCTAAACCGACAGCCGCAATCACCGTGCCACTGGCGTCCCGGATAGGCGCCGCCAAGCCGCGCATGCCTGCGTCACTTTCTTCGTCATCCACCGCATAGCCGGTCTGAGCGACCCCTGCGAGGAGTTTGACCAGTGCGGCTGGTTTGATGACGGTGCGTGGCGTCCGCGCAAGCAACGCGCTTTTGAGCACGTGCTTGACAACTGCGGGCGGGCTGAAGGCCAAAATAGCGCGGCCTTCACTGCTGCAAAATGCGGGCTTGCGTACGCCCAGATAAGACCTCATCCCGATAGCCTGTTGGCTTTCGAGATTGAACAAATACATGATGTCTGCCTGTTCGAGAACGGCCAAGTGCACGGTTTCT
>CANFWV010000021.1 GCA_947450695.1 Comamonadaceae bacterium | reverse complement strand
CGGCAGTTTCCTGCAGCGCCTCGCGGTTCATCCAGGCAAACATCAGCACGTCGCCGCTGGCGGCTTCTTGCGCAATCACGGGGATCAGGCCCCGCTCGTCCCATCGGACTTCATCTAACCAGTTCATGCAAGGTATTGTCGGTGATTGGCCGGAGCTCAAAGACGAACCGGGATGCCGCGCTCAGCCATACGCTGCTTGGCCTGCTGCACGGTGTATTCGCCGTAATGGAAAATACTTGCGGCCAGCACGGCGTCAGCGCCGCCGATCTGAATGCCATCTGCAAGATGGTCAAGGTTGCCAACGCCGCCCGAAGCGATGACCGGCACGCTCACCGCATCGCTGACGGCGCGGGTCAAAGCCAAGTCAAAGCCGGCCTTGGTGCCGTCGCGGTCCATGCTGGTGAGCAAAATCTCGCCCGCACCACGACGCGCCATTTCAGTGGCCCAAACCACCGCGTCAAGGCCGGTGTTTTTCCGGCCGCCATGGCTGTAGACATCCCAACCCGCCCCGCGCGTCAAAGCTTCCTCATCAGTACGGCGCTTGGCATCAATGGCGACGACGATGCATTGCGCACCATAGCGCGCAGAGACTTCGTCGATGATCTGCGGATTGGCCAGCGCAGCCGAGTTGAAACTAGTCTTGTCGGCACCGGCGTTGAGCAGCCGTCGCACATCGTCCACCGTGCGCACACCGCCACCCACTGTCAGGGGAATGAAAACCTGTGAAGCCACCGCTTCGATGATGTGCAAGATCAAATCGCGGCCATCGCTGGTCGCCGTGATGTCCAGAAATGTCAGCTCGTCTGCGCCCTGATCGTTGTAGCGTGCGGCAATTTCAACCGGGTCACCCGCATCGCGCAGTTCTAGGAAATTGACGCCTTTGACAACCCGACCGCCAGTGACGTCTAGGCAAGGAATGATTCGTTTAGCGAGCATTAAAGCTAGCCACTAGCCGTTGAGCTCATCAGCGCGTTCTTGCGCTAGCGCAAAATCAAGATCACCGCTGTAGATCGAGCGGCCGCAAATCACGCCTTCGACGCCCTCGCCCTCGACTTGACACAAGGCATCGATGTCGGCCATGTTGGAGAGCCCGCCGGAAGCGATGACCGGAATCCGCAAGGCCTGAGCCAGCTTCACGGTCGCATCAATATTGATGCCGCTGAGCATGCCATCACGACCAATGTCGGTGTAGATGATGGATTCGACGCCGTAATCTTCAAACTTCTTGGCCAAGTCAACGACTTCGTGGCCGGTGAGTTTGCTCCAACCGTCAGTGGCCACTTTACCGTCTTTGGCGTCCAAGCCCACAATGATGTGGCCGCCAAAAGCGGTACAGGCGTCTTGCAGGAAACCGGGGTTTTTGACCGCGGCTGTACCGATGATGACGTAGCGCAGGCCAGCATCCAGATAGCGTTCAATGGTGTCGAGGTCGCGAATACCGCCGCCGAGTTGCACATCGATTTCGCTCCCAACTTCAAGCAGGATCTTGCGAATCGCCGCTTCGTTTTTGGGCTTGCCGGCAAAGGCACCGTTCAAATCGACCAAATGCAGGCGACGCGCGCCTTTGTCGACCCAGCTGCGCGCCATGGCCGCAGGGTCTTCGCCGAAGGTGGTGGACTGGTCCATGTCGCCCTGTTTGAGGCGAACGCAGTGACCGTCTTTCAAGTCAATCGCGGGGATGAGTAGCATGTTGCGTGAAGGAAGAAAACCAAAAAATGGATGAAATAAACGAAAACAGCAGCGCCAAAACTCAGTTCAAAGACCAGCTCAAGGATTCCATCGCAGGAAGTTGCGGTAAAGGGCCAGCCCCTGATCGGCGCTCTTTTCAGGATGAAACTGCGTCGCGAAAATATTATCCCGTGCAACCGCCGCTGTGAAGCGTCCACCGTAGTCGGCTTCGCCCGCAGTGTTGCGCGCATCAGACGGCTTGGCGTAAAAACTGTGTACAAAGTAAAAATAAGCACCATCGGGGATGTCAGTCCACAGCGCATGCCGCGGCTGGTGACCAGCCAGCACGGCTGAGCTGCCTTGGTAAACCTGATTCCAGCCCATTTGCGGTACCTTGAAGCGGCTGCCGTCCGGCTGCAGTCTGCCGGCTAGATCAAATTTGATGACTTCTCCGCCAATCAGTCCGAGTCCGGGCGTGCCGACACCGGCAGGGCCTTCTTCGCTGCGGTCCAGCAGCATCTGCATACCGACGCAAACGCCAAACAAAGGTTTGTGGGCGGCCGCATGCAGCACGGCTTGGCGCAGTCCCGACTGGTCCAGCTCACGCATGCAGTCAGGCATAGCACCCTGGCCAGGCAGCACCACGCGGTCAGCGTCCAGCACGTCTTGTGCACGGGAGGTGACAATCACCTCAAAACCCGCGCCTTGGGCCACATGCGACACCGCTTGCGACACCGATCGCAAGTTACCCATGCCGTAATCAACCACGGCTACTTTTTTCAGAACAGTCATGACGGCATCAGGCGGGTTACAAAGAACCCTTGGTCGAAGGAATCACACCGGCCATACGCGGGTCAAGCTCAAGCGCCATGCGCAGGGCGCGGGCGAAGGCTTTGAACACCGTTTCGGCTTGGTGGTGGGCGTTTTCGCCCCGCAAGTTATCGATGTGCAAGGTGACAAAGGCGTGATTGGCAAAACCCTGGAAAAACTCAAAGGCCAGCTGCGAATCAAAAGTGCCGATCATGCCGCTGGTGAACGGCACGTTCATCACCAGACCGGGACGGCCGGAAAAATCGACGACCACGCGGCTCAGCGCCTCGTCCAGCGGCACATAGGCGTGGCCGTAACGACGCAGGCCTTTTTTGTCACCGACCGCCAGCGCCACAGCTTGACCCAAGGTGATGCCCACGTCTTCCACCGTGTGGTGACCGTCAATGTGCAAGTCGCCATCGGCCTGAATGTCCAAGTCGATCAGGCCGTGACGGGCGATCTGGTCCAGCATGTGGTCGAAAAACCCGATGCCGGTGTTGAGATTTGACGCACCACTGCCATCCAGATTTACTTTGGCGGTGATTTTGGTCTCAGCCGTGTTCCGCGTGACTTCTGCGGTGCGCGGTACGAAAGGAGTTGCAGTGGAGGTCATAGGGCTTTTTGAAGGGTTGCCAGCAGTTGCGTATTTTCATCGGCCGTGCCAACCGTCAGACGCAGACAGTTCACCAGCAATGGGTGCATTTTAGAAATATTTTTGACCAGCACGCCACCGGCCTTCAGGCGCTCGAAAACCAGGCCGGCTGCGTCAGCCGTCCCCGGCACACGCACCAGAATCATGTTGGCATCGCTGTTCCAGACCGTCAGGCCCGGCGTAGCGCGCAGCGCCTGGAGCAAGCGCTCGCGTTGCCGCACCAGATCGGCAGCTTGCGCAGCAAACACTTCTTGGTGCTCTAGTGCGAACAACGCGCACTCGTAATTGAGCACGCTGATGTTGTAGGGCGGCCGCACCTTGTCGATCTCGGCGATCAGCGCCTTCGGCCCCATCATGTAGCCCAGACGCACACCGGCCAAGCCAAACTTGCTGAGCGTGCGCATCAGCAGCACATGGCCGTGGCGGCTGATACGGCCTAAATAACTTTTACTCGAAAACGGCTGGTAAGCCTCGTCCATGACAACCAGTCCGCCTTGCTCGCCAACGGCAGTGATGATTTTTTCAATCACCGCGTCGTCCCACAAGTTGGCCGTCGGGTTGTTCGGATAAGCCAAGTAGACGATGGACGGCTTGTGCTCAGCGATGGCAGCCAGCATGGCCGCTTCGTCGAGTTCAAAGTCGGCGGTCAGCGGCACGCCGACGAAAGCCAGACCTTGCAGCTGCGCGCTCATGGCGTACATCACGAAGCCGGGCACGGGCGCCAGCACGCTGCCGCCGGGCACATCGCAAGCCAGCGACAGCAGCGAGATCAATTCGTCCGAACCATTGCCCAGCATGATGTCAAAGCCTTCAGGCATGCCGGCGTAATCGGCCAGCGCCCGGCGCAAGTCGTTGACACGGCCGTCTGGGTAGCGGTTCAGCGCAAGCGCACCGAGACGCTGACCGAGTTCAGCTTGCAAGTGCGCCGGCAGCCGATGGGGGTTTTCCATGGCGTCGAGCTTGACCATGCCAACAGAATCCTGAATGGCATAGGCGTGCATGGACTGCACGTCTTGGCGGATGCGTTTTTTCAACTCGGGGCTGAGCTGAGCTGTCAGGTTGGCAGTGTTGAGGGTGCTCATGCGGCACCCCGCATTGGCGGTACATCGTTCAATCGCAACTCGGCAGCACGGGCATGGGCTTGCAGTCCTTCACCGTAAGCCAACTCGGCGGCCACCGGCCCCAGCACTTGAGCACCGGCCTGACTGACCTCGATCAGGCTGGAACGCTTTTGAAAGTCATAAACCCCGAGCGGGCTCGAAAACCGCGCCGTGCCGCTGGTGGGCAAGACGTGGTTCGGGCCGGCGCAGTAGTCGCCCAAACTTTCGCTGGTGTAGGCTCCCAAAAAGATCGCGCCCGCATGCTTGAGCAAAGGTTCCCAGCGCTGTGGGTCACGGGTCGAGACTTCGAGGTGCTCTGGCGCAATGCGGTTGCTGATCTCGCAGGCTTCTTCCATGCTACGGGTCTGAATCAAAGCGCCGCGGTCGTTCAGGGATTTGGCGATGATGGCGGCGCGCGGCATGCTCGGTAGCAAACGGTCAATGGCGGCCTGCACTGCGTCGATGTAGGCAGCGTCCGGACACAGCAAAATACTTTGCGCCAGCTCGTCATGCTCGGCTTGACTGAAGAGATCCATGGCAACCCATTCGGCCGGCGTGCTGCCGTCAGCCAAGACCAAAATTTCAGACGGACCCGCAATCATGTCGATGCCCACGGTGCCGAAAACACGGCGCTTGGCCGCCGCCACATAAGCGTTGCCCGGGCCGGTGATCTTGTCGACCGCTGGCACCGTGACCGTGCCGTAAGCCAGCGCGGCCACCGCTTGCGCGCCACCGATGGTGAAGACGCGCGTGACGCCGGCCACATAAGCCGCCGCCAGCACCAGCGGATTTTTGTCGCCGCGCGGTGTCGGCACCACCATGATGATCTCGCCAACACCCGCAACATGTGCAGGAATCGCGTTCATCAGCACCGACGAAGGATAAGCCGCTTTACCGCCTGGCACGTAGATGCCGACGCGATCAAGCGGCGTGACTTTTTGCCCCAGCAAACTGCCGTCGGCGTCGCGGTAACTCCAGCTTTCGCCGCAGGCTTTTTTCTGCGCCTCGTGGTAGCTGCGGACTCGCGCTGCGGCCGCTTGCAGTGCGGCGCGCTGGGCTTCGGGCAGCCCCTCAAAAGCCGCCTTGAGTTCGGCCTGCGTCAGCTCCAAGGCCTGCATGCTGGCCGCCTCCAGCCCGTCGAAACGGCTGGTGTACTCGAGCACGGCGGCATCACCGCGCAGCTGCACGTCGGCCAGAATCGCCGCGACGCGCTCTTCAATCGCCGCATCGGCTTCAGCTGACCAATGCAGGCGCGCCTTGAAAGCGGCTTCAAAGCCGCTGGCGAGCGTGGACAGACGGACAGGTTGTGCGACGAGGTTCATGAGAAGCAAAAAAAATAGGTTAAGCGGAGACAGCCCGAGCCAATGAATCAATCAGCCGGCGAATCGGCTCTTGTTTGAGCTTGAGCGCCACTTGATTGACCACCAAGTGTGAGCTGATGTCCATGATGCGTTCGACTTCCACCAAGTGGTTGGCTTTGAGCGTATTGCCGGTGGAGACCAAGTCGACAATGGCGTCAGCCAAACCCGTCAAAGGCGCGAGTTCCATGCTGCCGTAAAGTTTGATCAAGTCGACGTGAACACCCTTGGTGGCGAAAAAATCACGTGAGATGGCCACGTACTTGGTCGCGACCTTGAGGCGTCCACCTTGGCGCACCGCCGCAGCGTAGTCAAAGCCATCACGCACGGCCACACTGATGCGGCATTTAGCGATATGCAAATCCAGCGGCTGGTACAAGCCCTGGCTGCCAGATTCGAGCAGCGTGTCTTTGCCCACCACACCCAAATCAGCGCCGCCATATTGGACGTAGGTGGGCACGTCGGTGGCGCGCACCAACACCACCCGCAGGCCAGGCTGATTGGTATCCAAAATCAGTTTGCGTGACTTTTCCGGATCGTCCAGCACCTCAATGTTGGCCGACCGCAGGAGCGGGAGAATATCGTCAAAAATGCGTCCCTTGGACAGTGCCAGCGTGATCATCCTTTGACCCTTTCGATGTCTGCGCCAATGCCGCGCAACTTGGTTTCCATTTGGTCGTAACCGCGGTCCAGATGGTAAATCCGCTCGACCACGGTTTCACCCTCGGCCACCAAGCCAGCAATCACCAAGCTGGCCGACGCCCGTAAATCAGTCGCCATGACGGTGGCGCCAGAGAGTTTTTCAACCCCTTCCAGCAGTGCAACCTTACCGTCGATCTGGATGTTGGCACCCAAGCGCACCATTTCATTGACGTGCATGAAACGGTTTTCAAATATCGTTTCAGTGACCTTGCTGGTGCCGTGAGAAACCGCATTCAGCGCCATGAACTGCGCCTGCATGTCGGTCGGAAAGCCCGGGTATTCAGTGGTCCGGAAAGACTGCGCCTTGAGTCGGCCCTCCGACTGAATGCGGATAAAACCGTCACCGGCGCTGACCGTCGCGCCCGCTTCGCGCAGCTTCTCGATCACCACTTCCAAGTGGTCGGCGCGGCCGTGACGCAACACCACGTCTCCGCCAGCCGCCGCCACAGCGCACAAAAAGGTGCCGGTTTCAATGCGGTCGGCAACCACCTGATGCGTTCCGCCATGCAGACGCGCCACGCCCTGAATGCGAATGCGCCTGCTTCCGTGGCCGTCTATATTAGCGCCCATCTTGATCAGCATCTCGGCCAGGTCGCCGATCTCCGGCTCTTGCGCGGCGTTTTCCAAAACGGTCTCGCCTTCGGCCAGCGCCGCCGCCATCATGAAATTTTCGGTGCCGGTCACGGTCACCATGTCGGTCGTCAAATGGCAACCTTGCAGACGCGTCAAGCCAGGCGCGAGACGCGCAATCATGTAGCCGTGCTCGACCACAATCTCAGCGCCCATCGCCTGCAAACCTTTGATGTGCTGGTCCACCGGACGCGAGCCAATCGCGCAGCCGCCCGGCAAGGACACCCGGGCACGACCAAAGCGCGCCAACAGCGGCCCCAATGCCAACACCGAGGCGCGCATGGTTTTCACCAACTCGTAAGGCGCTTCAGGTGTGTCCAGATTTCCCGCGTCAATCCGCACGGTACCGGAATCCGGCTGACCCAGTGCGCCCTGCTCCGCCGTGACACCCATGTTGCGTATCAGCTTGAGCATGGTCGAGACGTCTTGCAGCCTCGGCACATTGGTCAGCGTGATCGGCTCGTCGGTGAGCAGCGCCGCACAGAGCTCGGGCAAAGCAGCATTTTTAGCGCCTGAAATATCAACCGTGCCAGCGAGCGATTTACCGCCTTTGATGCGAAGCTTGTCCATGATTTTTTAGTTTTGGTTTTGCGCAGCCCACTCGGCGGGCGTGAAGGTTTTCATCGACAAGGCATGGACTTCGTCGGACTGCATGCGGCCACCCAGCGTGGCGTAGACGCGCTGATGCCGCTGAATCAGCCGCTGGCCTTCAAAGATGCTGGAGACGATGGTGGCATACCAATGCCGACCATCACCCGAGAGTTCGATGTGCTCGCAATCAATGTTGGCGCTGATCAGGGCCTGAAGTTCTTCGCTGGTCATGGTGTTAAAAAATAAAGTCGTTAGTTCAATGAGATATCGATGAGCAGGCTTAGACGTTTCAATAGCGAATTTTGTAGCCGATTTTCAGCAAGTGCACAGCAAGGCAGCTGACGCCGAGCAACGCGACACCGACAATTCCCAAGCTAATCCAAGGTGACACATCGCTTACGCCAAAAAAACCATACCGGAAGCCGTCAATCATGTAGAAAAACGGGTTCAAATGACTCACCGTTTGCCACGCGGGTGGCAGTGAGTGGATGGAGTAGAACACGCCACTCAAAAACGTCAGCGGCATGATGACGAAGTTTTGAAAGACCGCCATCTGGTCGAATTTTTCAGCCCACAAACCGGCGATCAAACCCAGTCCGCCCAGCAGCGCAGCGCCAAGAATAGCGAAGACAACGATCCACAACGGCGCCACAAAACCGGGCTGACCAAAGAAGGCTGTCACAGCAAAAACGCCGATGCCAACAGCCAAGCCGCGCACCACCGAAGAACCGACATAAGCCACAAACCAATGCCAATGGGACAAAGGCGTTAGCAACAAAAACACCAGATTTCCCATGATCTTGCTTTGAATCATGGAAGAAGAGCTGTTGGCAAATGCGTTTTGCAGCACGCTCATCATCACCAGACCTGGTACCAAAAACGCCGTGTAGCTGACACTGCCATACACCTTGACTTGGTCTTGCAACACATGACCAAAAATCAGCATGTACAGCACAGCCGTCAGGATGGGTGCGCCAACCGTTTGAAAACCCACTTTCCAGAAGCGCAAGACTTCTTTGTACAACAGTGTTTGCCAGCCGTTCATGCCGCCACCTCAACTACCACTGGGGAACGGGCGGTGTTTTCGGACATCACTTCGAGGAAGACATCTTCAAGGTCGGCCTTGCGGATTTCGACGTCTTCGGCCACCAAGCCAGCCTCGCGCACGGCCGCCAGATAGTTTTCAATCTCACGCGCATTGTGAGCGGGGAACTGCACGATCCGACCCGTTACGCGCGCCTGTACCGCTAGTGCGTCAGGCAACTCACGGTCGACCTTGAAGCGCAGCACGTTTGACGACGCGCTCTTAAGCAAATCGGTGGTCGAATCCAGCGCCACGACTCGGCCTTGCTTGAGCATGGCGATGCGGCTGCACAAGGCTTCAGCTTCTTCGAGGTAATGCGTGGTGAGCAGCACGGTGCTGCCCTGCCGGTTTAATTTAGCGATGAACTGCCAGAGCGTTTGCCGCAGTTCCACGTCAACACCTGCGGTGGGCTCGTCCAGCACAATCACGGGCGGCTTGTGAACCAGCGCCAGCGCGACCAATACGCGCCGCTTCATCCCACCGGAGAGCTGCCGCATATTCGAGCTCGCCTTGTCGGTCAGGCCCAAACTGCTCAGCAACTCGTCGATCCAGTCGTCGTTGTGCTTGACACCGAAATAGCCGGACTGAATACGCAAGGACTCGCGCACAGAGAAAAAAGGGTCAAACACCAACTCTTGTGGCACCACGCCCAGCTGACGACGGGCTTCGGCATAGTTGGTCACCACATCGTGGCCGTGCACCAAGACCTGACCACTGCTTGCCCGCGACAGTCCCGCCAGAATACTGATCAATGTGGTTTTGCCGGCGCCGTTAGGACCGAGTAGGCCGAAAAACTCGCCGGGTTGAATGTCAAAACTGACATGGTCCAGCGCTTGCACGACTGGACCGGGAGCACCCCGCGAAGATTGAAATTTTTTGGAGACGGACTGGAATGATATAGCGGGCATTAGCCCTCCATTTTAAGGGCTAGACCAGCGTTGGGCTGCGCCGTTAGGAATGACCCCAGCAGAAAACGTTCGCCACACATGAGTGGCATAAGGCTTAAGTGGGCGATGGAATCAACGCGGCAATCCCATAAAGACCTGCCAATTGACGCAGGCGGGGGGGTAAGTCTTGAACAAAAAATGTTCGCCCCGTGGTCAAGGCCTCACGCCGGCAATCGAGCAAAACAGCCAGCGCTGATGAGTCAAACTGGGACAGCGCGCTGGCATCCGCGATGACTGGGGTCTGGTCGGCTGCGGCTGCCCGCAGTGCCAATTTCAGACTACGCGCCCAGTCACTGGCCTGATGGTGGGTAAGCACAGCGGGTAATTTTATCAACACGAAAAATCCTGTTAAATGGTGCCGCTCAAACGGGAGCGAGATCTACATCAGCTCTTATTTTGAACTGAGCCACTTTTATTGCGCTGCGCCAGAGTCGCGATCAAGCCATCGATACCGTGTGCTGAAATTTCCTGAGCGAACTGCGTGCGGTAGGTTTCCACCATCCAGACACCCAGCACGTTGAAGTCGTAAATCTTCCAACCGATCGCCGTTTTTTCCATCCGGTAATCCAATTGGACAGGGTCGCCCCGTCCAATGACCAAGGTACGCACAATCACTTCGGTGTCAGCCGCCGCAGCACGCAACGGTTTGACATCAACGGTTTGATCTTTCACTTGGCTCAACGCTCCGGCGTAAGTCCGAACCAACATGCTTTTAAATTCATCCTGCAAACGCTTTTGCTGCTCGGGCGTTGCCTGACGCCAGTTGCGCCCTACCGCAGAAGCGGTCATGCGCGTGAAGTTCACGTTGGGCATGACCTTGCTATCGACGAACGAAGTGATCTTGCTCACATCACCCTTTTGCACGTCCTTATCAGCCTTGATGTTATTCAACACATCCGTAGACAACTGACGGATCATGTCATCGGGCCCTTCATCCGCAGCACGCACGGTGGGTACCCCCAGCAAGGCAAATACGCTCAGCGAAGCCATCAAGAAACGAGTCAAATGTCGGCGGTTCAATGTCATGGAATTCTTTCAATCGTGCAATGTCGAGAAGATTTGGTCTGCGAAAAAGCAGACTGATCTAATCTGATCAGTATGGAACGGCCCGAATAGTGGGGCAGGGAAAAGGGCCAATTCCTTGTCATAGGCCTGTTAAGACCCCCTTGATGACCCAAGGTTCAGTTGTCAAGGTGTTATTTTGGTACCCGAAGGTAAAGCATCGTCACTCTTAAGTTCTGGTGACGCGGCGTCAGGAGATGCCGGCAAGTCATACCGCTCCTCATCCAGAATCACATCAGTGCGTGGCCCAAAGATCTGTCCACGCCTGCGCTGAAGATAAGCATCCCTTGTGAAACTGTATTTATCGAGCGCGGCAGCATCAAGTAATCGGCCAGCACTCAGCAAACTGGCCCGAAGATCGACCAGTCGCAAAGTGATCAAACTGTTGCGTAGGGCCACGTCATTCAAACTGTTTACCAAGTTGCCCTTGGCATCGACCGGTAAGGCCACCGAATCCCGCAAAGTAGAGGGGCCAAACAAAGGCAGCACAACATACGGCCCAGTTGGCATTCCCCAGAAACCCAAGGTCTGCCCAAAGTCTTCCGTGTGCTTTTCAAGTTTTAAATCACTCGCCACATCGATCAAGCCCAAGAGGCCTATGGTCGTGTTCACACCAACGCGAAACAAAGTCTCTACGGACTCTGCTGGCTTGAGCTGAAGCACGTTATTAACGAGCGACCAAACATCCGAAATATTTCCAAAGAAATTATTAACCCCGGTCCGCATGATTTTCGGCGTGACATTCTGGTACCCAGTCGCCACGGGCTTAATGACAGCTTGGTCCAACCCTTCGTTGAAGTTCGACACACTGCGGTTGAACGGCTCCCAAGGGTCTCGCGGATTGGCATTGGGCGACATGGCGCAGCCCTGTAGTAGCGCAAGTACCAACGACATGAAGCCAAGGATAGCCACATGGGTCGATCGCGAAACAGCCGGCGCTGATTGAAAAAATATATTCATTTGCTATTCCCTGAGCTTGCTGCCGGAGCGACGGAACTGGTGGAACCACTGTCTGCAGCCTTGCTGTACAAAAACTGACTGATGAGGTTTTCAAGCACGACTGCCGACTGGGTCTGATTGATGACATCACCGGCGGCTAGAGGCTTCTCTTCGGCACCAGGCTCAATGCCGATGTACTGCTCACCCAACAAGCCACTGGTGAGAATTTTAAGAGAGCTGTCCTTCGGGAAAATGAAGCGACTTTCCAAAGCTAGACTCACACTCGCCTGATAACGCTTGTCATCAAAACTGATGTTTTCAACACGACCAACCACCACGCCAGCACTTTTTACAGCGGCCCTCGGCTTCAAACCACCAATATTATCGAATTTGGCGACCACGGGATAAGACGTATCGACCCATTGAAAGCTCATCAAATTGGCTGATTTCAAGGCCAAGAATAGAAGGGCAATCCCTCCGATCAACACAAAAAGGCCGACCCAAACATCGGTTCTGGTACGTGACATGACTTGCTTTCAAAAACATCAGTTGGGAGAGCTCTGACAGCTTATAAATCCCACATCAAAAAGGTAACTTTGGTATTTTCTCATGCGAGGGCGGATCGCGGATGGTCATCCACACGGCAATCCCCTTGAGTTTGACTTAAAGACTGAACATCCAGGCGGTCAACAGAAAATCCAAGCCTAGCACCGCTAAAGAGGCTACCACCACAGTGCGTGTGGTGGCACGCGACACGCCCTCAGGCGTAGGCTGGGATTCAAAGCCTTGGTACAAAGCCACAAAAGTGACGGTGACGCCGAACACAAAACTCTTGATGACGCCGTTGCCCACATCTCGCCAGACATCAACACCGCCCTGCATCTGGCTCCAAAATGACCCCGCGTCGATGCCGATCATCAGCACACCAACCATCCAGCCCCCCATGATGCCGACCGCACTGAAGACCGCCGCCAGCAGCGGCATAGCGATCATGCCACCCCAGAATCGCGGTGCCAGAATGCGTCGAATCGGGTCTACCGCCATCATTTCCATGGCAGAGAGCTGCTCACCCGATTTCATCAGGCCAATCTCAGCAGTCAGCGCCGTGCCAGCGCGGCCAGCGAACAGCAAAGCCGTCACCACCGGGCCAAGCTCACGCACCAGACTGAGCGCAACGAGCAACCCCAGAGCTTCGGCCGAGCCGTAACGCTGAAGCGTGTAATAGCCCTGCAAGCTCAACACAAAGCCGACAAAAAGACCCGACACCGCAATGATGGCCAGTGAGTAATTGCCCAAAAAGAAAATTTGATCCCGGACGAGTCCAAAACGCCGGAGCGTCGGGCCCGAAAGAGCGACCAGTTGAGCGAACAGCCGAGCTGACTGACCGAGCTGAGTGAGCTGACTGCGCGTTGCCTGACCGAGGTTGGCGACAAGATCCATGGGCTGCCATTTCATGAGCGGCCACCTTTTGAATGCTGCTGCTCTTGGGGCCCAGCGTTTTTCCCGCCGTGACTTAGCAAGCCATAGTCGGCTTCAGCGTCTGGCCCCGGGTAATGGAACTCAACCGGGCCTTCGCTCAGCGCGTTGACAAATTGATGCACCAGCGGATCTTTGGAGTTTCTAACTTCATCCGGCGTGCCTTGAGCGGCAATACCGCCGTTGGCCAAAATAATGACTTTGTCGGCGATACGAAAGGTCTCTTCCAGATCGTGGGAAACCACGATGCTCGTGATGCCGAGCGTGTCATTCAACTGGCGAATCAGCTGCGCTGCCGTGCCCAAGGAGATCGGGTCCAGCCCCGCAAACGGCTCGTCGTACATGATGAGTTCTGGGTCCAGCACGATAGCCCGCGCCAGCGCCACGCGCCTAGCCATACCGCCTGAAATTTCAGAAGGCATCAAATTTCGCGCACCGCGCAAACCCACCGCGTCGAGTTTCATGAGCACAATGTCGCGGATCAGCTCAGGGCTCAATCGGGTGTGTTCACGCAAGGGAAACGCCACATTGTCAAACACACTGAGGTCGGTGAACAGCGCACCAAACTGGAACAACATGCCCATGCGGCGACGGGCCGCATACAAGTCAGTCTGGTTCAAGCTGCCAACATTTTTCGCATCGAACAAGACATCGCCAGAAGTGGCTTTTTGCTGACCGCCAATGAGTCTCAAAACGGTCGTTTTACCACCACCAGACGCACCCATCAAAGCCGTGACCTTGCCGCGAGGTACGCTCAGGCTGATGTCTTTCAGAATGACGCGGTCACCCTTGGCGCCTGGGTAGGCGAAGGTGACTTGCTTGAATTCGACGAGAGAAGACGACTGTTCGGCCATGAAAGAGAGAAAGCCGGCAGAACGCCGGCTTGGATGAGGGTAAGCCCTGATGATAAGGCTTTTAAATTATTTCAGGGTCGCCAATACTCAGCTCAACGTGGCAAGTCGCTGCTGCCCATCAAAAATTCATCAACAGCGCGGGCCGCTTGCCGACCTTCACGAATCGCCCAGACGACCAAACTCTGACCACGGCGAATATCACCGGCGGCAAAAACCTTGGGCACGTTGGTGGCGTAACCACCGATGAACTCAGTGCTGGCTTTGGCGTTGCCGCGGTTATCCGCCTCGACGCCGAAGGCCTTGAGCACCGTGCTGACAGGCGCCACAAAGCCCATGGCCAGCAGCACCAAGTCGGCCTTGAGCAGTTGCTCCGAGCCAGCGACTTCTTGCATCTTGCCGTCTTTCCATTCAACGCGAACGGTTTTCAGACCAGTGACTTTGCCTTTTTCGCCGATGAATTCCTTGGTCGAAATGGCAAACTCGCGCTCGCAACCCTCTTCATGGCTGGTGCTGGTGCGCAGCTTGATCGGCCAGTACGGCCAGGTCATCGGCCGGTTTTCTTCAGCCGGTGGCTCGGGCATCAACTCAAACTGAGTGACGCTGACCGCACCATGGCGGTTGCTGGTGCCAACGCAATCAGAGCCAGTGTCTCCGCCGCCGATCACGATGACGTGTTTGCCGGCAGCGCGCAGTTGGTCTTTCAGTTTGTCGCCGGCATTGACCTTGTTTTGTTGTGGCAAAAATTCCATCGCAAAATGGATACCGGACAGCTCACGACCAGGCACAGGCAAGTCGCGTGACTGCTCGGCGCCGCCCGTCAAGACCACGGCGTCAAAGTCTTTTTGCAACTGTGCCGGTGTGATGGTTTCAGTCGCCCAGTTGGTGACCTTGCTGTCCTTTGGCAAGTCACCCACCAACACGCCACAACGGAAAGTCACGCCTTCGGCCTTCATCTGTTCGACGCGCCGGTCAATGTGGATTTTCTCCATCTTGAAATCAGGAATACCGTAGCGCAGCAAGCCGCCCACGCGGTCGTTCTTTTCGAACAGCGTCACGTCATGGCCAACCCGTGCGAGTTGCTGCGCCGCGGCCAGCCCGGCAGGCCCGGAGCCCACAACAGCGACTTTTTTGCCGGTCTTGTGCTTCGGCAACTGTGGTGTCACCCAGCCTTCGGCCCAAGCGCGGTCGATGATGGCGTGCTCAATCGACTTGATGCCGACGGGCTCGTCATTCACGTTGAGCGTGCAGGCCGCCTCGCAAGGCGCCGGGCAAATGCGGCCGGTGAACTCAGGGAAATTGTTGGTGCTGTGCAGCGTCTGGATGGCGTTTTTCCAGTCGTTGCGAAAGACCATGTCATTGAAGTCAGGAATGATGTTGTTAACCGGGCAGCCGCTGTTGCAAAACGGGGTACCGCAGTCCATGCAACGCGCGGCCTGCTGATTGGTTTGCTTGTCATCCAGACCGATGACGATTTCTTTGTAGTTCTTCAGACGTTCAGCGACGGGCTTGTAACCCTCTTCGAGCCGCTCGAATTCCATGAAGCCAGTGATTTTTCCCATGATGAATTTCCTGTCGATTCAGTTCAGTTCAATACTGCGTTAGTCGCCACTTGAGCGCGCGTGGTTTCGTTAGCGGCTTGCAGCTGCTTGTCCTTACGCTCGATCAGCGCACGCTTGTACTCATTCGGGAAGACCTTGACAAATTTCAGACGTGCTTCGTTCCAGTTGTCGAGCAACTCTCTAGCGCGCTTACTGCCGGTCCAGCGGTTGTGGTCCTGCAATAGGCGTTTCAGTTGGTCTTCGTCGGTTTCATTGCCGTGCCAGCCTGAGGTGTCATGCAAGTGCTGGTCGGCGGAACTGACGACCTTGTCCATGGACACCATGCTGGTGTTGCAACGCGTGGCGAACTGGCCATCTTCGTCGTACACATAGGCCACGCCGCCGCTCATGCCCGCAGCGAAATTGCGGCCGGTCTTGCCCAGCACAACCACCGTGCCGCCGGTCATGTATTCACAACCATGGTCGCCCGTGCCTTCAACGACCGCCGTCGCCCCCGACAGACGCACCGCAAAACGCTCACCGGCAACGCCGCTGAAGAACGCTTCACCCGTGGTAGCGCCGTACAAAACGGTGTTGCCAACGATGGTGTTCTTCACTGCATCACCGCGGAAATCGATGCTCGGACGAACCACAATGCGGCCGCCCGACAGGCCCTTGCCGGTGTAATCGTTGGCGTCACCAATCAGGTACATGGTGATGCCCTTAGCCAAGAACGCGCCAAAGGATTGACCGCCCGTGCCTTCGAGCTGAATGCGCAGCGTGTCGTCCGGCAGACCTTGCGGGTAACGCCGCGTCAGCTCGCCAGACAGCATGGCGCCGACCGTGCGGTTGACGTTGCGGGCGACCTCGATGAACTGGACTTTTTCACCTTTTTCGAGCGCTGCTTTTGACTTTTCAATCAAACGCATGTCAAGGGCTTTTTCGAGCCCGTGTTCCTGCTCGGCCACATGCATGCGCGGCACGTCAGCGGGCACATTCGGTTGGTAAAACAAGCGACCGAAATCGAGGCCGTCGGCCTTCCAGTGCTCCACCCCTTTTTGCGTGTCGAGCAGATCGGCACGACCAATCAGATCGTCGAACTTGCGGATGCCTAGTTGCGCCATCAACTGGCGTGCTTCTTCGGCAACAAAGAAGAAGTAGTTGACGACATGCTCCGGCTTGCCGCTGAACTTTTTGCGCAACACCGGGTCTTGCGTGGCTACGCCCACCGGGCAGGTGTTGAGGTGACACTTGCGCATCATGATGCAGCCTTCGACCACCAGGGGTGCGGTGGCGAAGCCGAACTCGTCAGCGCCCAACAGTGCGCCAATCACGACGTCACGGCCGGTTTTCATCTGGCCATCGGCCTGCACGCGAATGCGGCCGCGCAGACGGTTCAACACCAGCGTCTGTTGAGTTTCGGCCAGACCGATTTCCCAAGGCGAACCTGCATGCTTGATGGATGACCATGGCGAGGCGCCGGTGCCGCCGTCATGGCCTGCGATCACCACGTGGTCGGCCTTGGCCTTGGCCACGCCGGCGGCAATGGTGCCGACGCCAACTTCTGAGACCAACTTGACGCTGATGCTGGCGCGCGGATTGACGTTTTTCAAATCGTGAATCAGCTGCGCCAAGTCTTCGATGGAGTAAATGTCGTGGTGCGGCGGTGGCGAAATCAGACCCACACCCGGCACCGAATAACGCAGCGCACCGATGTATTCCGAGACCTTGCCGCCGGGCAACTGGCCGCCCTCGCCGGGCTTGGCGCCTTGCGCCATCTTGATCTGAATCTGGTCAGCCGAGACCAAATATTCAGCCGTCACCCCAAAGCGGCCAGATGCGACCTGCTTGATTCTGGAGCGCAATGAGTCACCGTCGAGCAACGGCAAATCGACTTCCACAACGCTCTCACCGATCACACTTTTCAGCGACTCACCCTGCTTGATCGGGATGCCTTTGAGTTCCTGTCGGTATCGGTTGGGGTCTTCACCGCCCTCGCCCGTGTTGCTCTTGCCGCCAATGCGGTTCATGGCCACAGCCAGCGTGGCATGCGCCTCGGTGCTGATAGAGCCGAGCGACATGGCGCCGGTGGCAAAGCGCTTGACGATTTCCTTAGCCGACTCGACCTCGTCGATCGGGATGGCTTTAGACGGATCAATCTTAAATTCAAACAGACCGCGCAGTGTCATGTGATGACGGTTTTGATCGTTGATCAGCTGCGCATATTCCTTGTACGTACTCCAGTTGTTGGCACGCGTAGCGTGTTGCAACTTGGCAATCGCGTCGGGCGTCCACATGTGGTTTTCGCCGCGCACGCGCCAAGCGTATTCACCGCCAGCGTCCAGCATGGTGGCTAGCACCGGGTCGTCGCTGAAGGCGGCGCGGTGCATGCGCAAGGCTTCTTCGGCAATTTCAAAAATGCCCATGCCTTCAACTTGACTGGCGGTACCGGTGAAGTATTTGTCGATGGTCGCGCGGTTCAAGCCGATGGCTTCAAACAGCTGCGCACCGCAGTAGCTCATGTAGGTCGACACGCCCATCTTGGACATGATCTTGGAAAGACCTTTGCCAATGGCTTTGGTGTAGTTGTAAACGGCTTTTTCTGCACTGATCTCGCCCGGAAAACCGGCCGCCATTTCGGCCAGCGTTTCAATCGCGAGGTAAGGATGCACAGCTTCCGCGCCGTAACCCGCCAGCACCGCGAAGTGATGTATTTCACGCGCAGAACCGGTTTCAACCACCAAGCCGGCCGTCGTGCGCAGGCCTTCCTTGACCAAATGCTGATGCACCGCCGACAAAGCCAGAACGGCCGGAATAGCGACTTGCGACGGGCTGACAGCGCGGTCACTGACGATCAGAATATTTTTGCCGCTCTTGATCGCGTCGACCGCTTCGGCGCACAGCGAAGCCAGCTTGGCTTCTACACCCGCGGGACCCCAGGCCAACGGATAAGTGATGTCCAGCGTGTAGCTTTTGAATTTGCCTTGGGTGTGGGCTTCGATGTCATGCAGTTTTTGCATGTCGGCCACGTCGAGCACTGGCTGACTAACTTCGAGCCGCATCGGTGGATTCACCTGGTTGATGTCCAGCAAGTTCGGTTTCGGGCCTACAAAGGACACCAGCGACATGACGATGGCTTCGCGAATCGGGTCGATCGGCGGGTTCGTCACTTGGGCAAACAACTGCTTGAAGTAGTTGTACAACGGCTTGTTTTTGTTGGACAGCACGGCCAACGGGCTGTCATTACCCATCGAACCGGTGGCTTCTTCGCCATTGATAGCCATCGGCGTCATCAGGAATTTGATGTCTTCTTGGGTGTAGCCGAATGCTTGTTGACGATCTAGTAGGGAGACGCCGGATTCAGCCACAAGCGTTCCGCCTGCAGCAGCAGCTGTAACGTCCGCGAGCTTGATGCGCAGGTTTTCAATCCACTGCTTGTACGGCTTGCTGTGCGACAGCGTGGCCTTGATCTCTTCGTCGTCGACCATGCGGCCTTGTTCGAGGTCGATCAGGAACATCTTGCCGGGCTGCAGACGCCATTTGCGGATGATCTTGTGCTCAGGGACGGGCAGCACGCCTGACTCTGAGGCCATGATGACCAAGTCATCATCGGTGACGCAGTAGCGTGATGGACGCAGGCCGTTGCGGTCGAGGGTGGCGCCAATCTGGCGACCATCGGTGAAGACGATCGACGCTGGGCCGTCCCACGGCTCCATCATGGCGGCATGGTATTCATAGAAAGCTTTGCGGCGCTCGTCCATGGTGGCGTGCTGCTCCCACGGCTCAGGAATCATCATCATCACGGCTTGGCTAATCGGGTAGCCGGCCATCGTCAGGAGTTCAAGGCAGTTGTCGAAGGTAGCTGTATCCGACTGGTCGGCAAAGCTGATGGGGTAAAGCTTTTGCAAATCGGCACCCAACACGGGTGACGACATCACCCCTTCGCGGGCTTTCATCCAGTTGTAGTTGCCCTTGACTGTATTGATCTCGCCGTTGTGCGCGACGTAGCGGTATGGGTGGGCCAGCGGCCATTCAGGGAAAGTGTTGGTCGAGAAACGCTGGTGCACCAGACCCAAGGCGGAGACGCAACGCTCATCGCTGAGGTCTTTGAAGTAAACCCCGACCTGATCGGCCAGCAGTAAGCCTTTGTAAACCACCGTGCGGCTGGACATGCTCGGCACGTAATATTCTTTGCTGTGTGTCAGCTTAAGGCTCTGGATGGCCCGGCTGGCGGTTTTGCGAATGACGTACAGCTTGCGTTCAAGCGCGTCTTGCACGATCACATCATTGCCGCGGCCAATGAAAATTTGTTTCAAGATCGGTTCTTTGGTTCGCACGGTCGGCGACATCGGCATGTCACGGTTGACCGGCACGTCGCGCCAACCCAACAGCACTTGACCTTCAAGGCGAACGGCGCGCTCCATGGCTTGCTCACAAGCCAGACGGGAAGCGTTTTCTTTGGGCAAAAACACCATGCCAACGCCGTATTCGCCAGGCGGCGGCAGCTCGATGCCCTGCAGCGCCATTTCTTCACGATACAGCGCGTCTGGCAACTGAATCAAAATGCCAGCGCCATCACCCATCAATTTGTCAGCACCAACAGCGCCCCGATGGTCCAAGTTTTCGAGGATCTTCAGACCCTGCTGCACAATGGCATGACTCTTATGGCCTTTGATGTGCGCCACAAAGCCCACACCGCAAGCGTCATGCTCGTTGTGGCCTGAGTACAAACCGTGTTGTTCAAAATCCTTGATTTCAGCAGCCGTGGTCATGGCAATCCCCATCCAAAACAGTCAATAAAATTCCGAGAAGCGAGCATAGTGCACAGCAACAATAATGCCAAACAAAATAAAAGGGGTCAGATCCTATTTATTTTTCAATTATCCATGCATCAAATAAAATAGGGACAGATAAAAAGGCTTGGACAGGACAGTTTTAAGTCTGCTTTGGAAGCCTGGGTCTGCCGCGCAGGCCAGGCGCGATACGGCGCGTCGTTCCCTCCTGTAAGCCCTTCAGGAATGCGGCAGAACCCAGCGCCCAACCTGTCAGGGCAGTCTGCGTCAGGGCTACTTGCTGTTGCGGCGACACGCCTGCCATGACCCGTTCGCGGTAAGCAGCCTCACGTGAAAACGGCGTGTTGCCTAGGTTCCAAAGCAGTGCATGCGGTGTCACCAACTTATCCACGCCTTGTCCAATACAGTGCCTGTGGCTCGACCATGGGTACTGCGCCGGCTCGGCTACCATGCCCGCGCGCACCGGATTGAGGTCGATATAGACCATGCAAGCGAGTAAATAAAGGTCGGTTTCGATCACCGTCGATTTGTAGCGGCCTTCCCACAAAGTACCGCTACGACCATACCGGTTGTTGAAATAACGGACATAGCTGCGGCCCACCGCCTGCATCAGTTGCGGCAGACCATCCTGGGTTTCAGGCGTGACCAGCAAGTGAAAATGGTTGTCCATCAGCACATAGGCGTGCAGTGCGACTTTGAACCGGAGCGCGTGCTCTGCCAGCAACGCCAAGAGGCGCAGTCGGTCAGCGTCATCCAGCACGATCGGCTGGCGATTGTTGCCACGCTGAATCACGTGGTGCGGATAACCGGGAACAGTGAGGCGAGGTTGGCGGGCCATGGTCGGTTTACCGGTTTGTCGGGCCTAGAGCAACTTGCGCCCCGTCAGCCGCTCGTGCTCGCGCCCGGCAAATCGGTCTGTCATGCCTGCGATGTAGTCGGCCACAGCGCGAGCTGCGTCAGGCCTGGCTGCGTGTTCTGCGGGCATTTCAGACGGCTGCGCTGTATAGGCTTCAAACAGTTCACGGACCACGATTTGAGCCTGACCGGTCATCTGCATCACTTGCGGGTGGCGATACAGCTGCGCAAACAAAAACTGCTTCAGCGCCGTCGATTGCGCGTGCATGGCGGGGCTGAAACGCAGCAGCGGACCGGCCAACCGAGCCTCGTCAGCACTGGCAGGCGCCGCCTTGAGCAGCGACTGCCGCGTGGCGGCGATGACGTCATAAACCTGCGCGCTGAGCATCCGGCGGATGGTTTCATACAACAAGCGACGGGCACGCGAAGGCTCGGCCAAGTCTGGAAACTCGACCAAGGCTTCGACTCGGTAGCGCTCAAAGAGCTCGACCGACTGCAACTGCACCATGGTGATCAGCCCTGAGCGCACGCCGTCGTCAATGTCATGCGCGTTGTAGGCGATGGCGTCAGCCAGATTGCACAGCTGCGCTTCTAAGCTGGGCTGACTGCGGTCTAAAAAGCGCCGCCCCACGCCGCCCGGTTCTGACTGGTCGATCAGCTCGGCGTTCCGGTGCGAGCAGTGCTTCAAGATGCCCTCGCGGGTTTCAAACGTCAGGTTCAGGCCGTCGTAGGCCGGGTAGCGCTCTTCGAGCTGATCAACCACCCGCAGACTCTGCAAGTTGTGTTCAAAACCGCCATGTGGCGCCATGCATTCGTTCAGCGCATCTTGCCCGGCATGGCCAAAAGGCGTGTGACCCAAGTCATGCGCCAGCGCCACTGCTTCCACCAAGTCTTCGTTCAAACCCAAAGGCCGGGCGATAGAACGACTCAGCTGCGCGACTTCCAGCGAATGCGTCAAGCGCGTGCGAAACAAGTCGCCTTCGTGGTTCAAAAAAACCTGCGTCTTGTAGACCAAGCGCCGAAAAGCTGTGGAATGGACGATGCGGTCGCGGTCGCGCTGGTAGTCGGTTCGCGTCGGTGCAACAGACTCGGCGAAGCGACGGCCGCGCGTTTTGGAAGGGTCAGAGGCGTAGGTGGCGAGCGTCATGCGAGAGTGAACTACTTAGACTGGCGTGCAGCAGACGTCGATAACTTCTCGCACCAGCGCATCGGGCGCACCCCGCACTGCCGCACCGCCTGGACCGTCGATGACGACAAACTTGATCGTGCCGGCTTCGGCTTTTTTATCGACCAGCATGAGTGCCATGTAGCGGCCGGCGTTGTCGATAGCGTCAAGTTGTGGGCCGACCGTAGGCAAGCCAGCGCGCTCGACCAAACGGCGCAGACGCGCCACCAAAGCCTCATCAATCAAACCGAGCCGTTGCGACAACTCTGCCGCCATGACCATTCCGCAACCGACGCCTTCACCGTGGAGCCACGCGCCATAACCCATGCCGGACTCGATGGCATGGCCGAAGGTATGACCGAAATTCAAGATCGCCCGCAGACCCGCCTCGCGCTCGTCTTGGCCCACCACAAAGGCCTTGATTTCGCAGCTGCGTTTGACAGCATGCGCCAACGCGGTGCTATCGCCAGCGCGCAAATCATCCATATGGACTTCGATCCATTCGAGAAAATCCATGTCAGCTATCGGGCCGTATTTGATGATCTCAGCCAACCCCGCACTGAGTTCACGCGGCGGCAAAGTGGCCAACACGTCAAGGTCGCAAATGACGCGTTGCGGCTGGTAAAAAGCACCAATCATGTTCTTGCCCAGGGGGTGATTGATGGCCGTTTTACCGCCCACCGAAGAGTCCACCTGTGCCAACAAAGTCGTCGGGATTTGTACGAAAGGCACGCCGCGCATGTAGCTGGCCGCGGCAAAACCAGTCATGTCACCGACCACGCCGCCGCCCAAGGCAAACAAGACGGTTTTGCGATCGCAGCTGTTCTCCAGCAAGGCGTCAAAAATGAGTTGCAGCGTCGGCCAGTCTTTGTAGACCTCGCCATCTGGCAAGCTGACCAGTTGGACTTTGGCGTAATGGTTTTTGAGCGCGGCCTGCAACTGCGCCGCATAAAGTGGTGCCACCGTGGTGTTGGAAACAATCAGCGCAGTGCTGGCCTGCGGCAGCCCAGCATATGTTTCGGGTCGGCCCAAGAGTTGGCTACCAATGAGAATGTCGTAGGAGCGCTCGGCGAGCTCTATACGCACCTGCTGCGTGGTGGGACCATTGGACATGGAAAGTGGGACGTTTTGCATGGTTCCAAGTGTATCGACCACGTTAGTCAACGTTGTTGCCCCGCAGTCAGCGGTCAGGTCTGCGGTGGTTCAGCAGGTTCTAGCTTGAGCGCCACCATGATGGCGCTGACCAAACTGGCCACAGAGGGTCTACCGGTTTCAATGACAAGGTGCGCCGTCTCACGGTACAGCGGATCGCGCGCCACATACAACTCTTTGAGTCGCACCAAGGGATCGGCCACCTGCAGCAAGGGGCGATTTTGGTCATGGCGCAAGCGCCTGAAAACCTCTTCAGGCGCCGAATGCAGGTAGACCGTGGTGGTTCGTGCATGCAAATGCTGACGGTTGAGCGGACGCAACACCGCGCCGCCACCGGTCGACAAGACGCAGCTCTCGCCTTGCGTCAATTCATCGATCACCGCCTCTTCAAGGTCGCGAAAAGCAGGCTCTCCTTCACGCTCAAAAAATTCGCGGATGGAAGACCCAATGCGGTGCTCAATGACATGGTCTGAGTCAATGAAACGGCAACCGAGACGCCGGGCCAGTTGGCGGCCGACCGTGGATTTTCCGGAGCCGGGCAAGCCGACACAGGCAATTCGTTGCGGATTCGAGTTCACTTGATTGAAAAATTATCTGAATTTGGGGCTTCTGTGAAGTTTGAGAGCATAACCGTGGCCCGCCGCCTGTTTAATGACGATTTAAAGCGGCGTCATCAAACCCGGCCAACCTTCGGTTCCTAATGCGTGTGCCGGCGCGAGTACGCCCTGGGGAAGCAACTGCGGGGTGATGAACACCAGCATCTCAGACTTGCTGGTGCTGCGGGTTCGGCTTCTGAACAACGCTCCGATGATGGGCAGATCACCTAGAAGTGGCACCTTGACGTCGTCTTGACGCTCAGTTTCTTCAAAAATCCCGCCGATGGCGACCGTGCCACCGTTTTCGACCAGCACCTGCGTTTGAATGCGCTTGGTGTCAATGGCAAAACCATTGACAGTCACTTGCCCCACCGTGTCCTTGTTGACGTCGATCGTCAGAATGATGTTGCCTTCTGGCGTGATTTGCGGGGTGACTTCGAGCTTCAAGCTGGCCTTGCGCCACTCGATCGTCGGCGAGGTTGTCGGCGTACCTCCCGTCTGGTAAGGAAGCTCAGTGCCTTGCTCGATCAGCGCCTTCACTTGGTTGGTGGTGACGATCCGTGGGCTGGAGATCACCTTGCCTTTGCCATCTGCCTCCATAGCCGAAATTTCAAGATTCAACAAGCGCGTGAGCGAGGAGTTAAAAAGCGACACTGCAAATGTCGCGGCGATAGCACCGCTTTGTGAGACGGCCGGAAAATTAACAAAATCACCGGCGGTGGTACCGAAATTTCCGCCCAATGCCGGCGCAACTCCAGCTGGGATTTCTGGTGCGATATAGCTCGAACCAAACTGCGTGTTGCGGCTGCCGTTCAACGTGATCGGCCGACCCCCCAAGCGCACCCCAATGGAACGACCGAATGCGTCCGATGTTTCAACAATGCGCGCCTCAATCAGGACTTGCCGAACCGGAATGTCAAGCTGTTGAATCAAACCTTGGACCTGGGCCAGCTTGGACGGAATGTCGGTCACAAAAACCTGATTGGTTCGCACATCCGCCAACACGCTCCCGCGCGGCGACAAGATTCGCGTCGCACTGACGCCGTTGCCAGCGCCAACAGCCACGCTGACACCCCCGGCGCCCTTCAGGCTGCGCGACACCGATTCAGCTTTGGCATAGTTCAAGCGAAAGGCCTGCGTCCGAGTCGGCTCAATCACCTGCAACGCTTGCTGGACCTGAAGCTCGGCCTTCTTGCGATCTGCCAGCTCTTGTTTTGGCGCGACATGCAAAATAGTGCCGACTTGAAGCATGCCCAACCCGCGCGACGCCAAAATAATGTCCAACGCTTGCTGCCAGGGTACATCTTTCAGGCGCAGTGTCACAGTGCCCGAGACGCTGTCCGACACCACCATGTTGAGCCCCGTGAATTCGGCCATGACCTGCAGGAGTGCACGAATTTCAATGTTCTGAAAATTCAACGTGATGAGGTTTGCGCTGGGATCTTTGGCGACGACACCGCTGCCAGGAGTCGGTGTCGTCATGGTCGTTTTCACCGCGACTGGCATCACGGTCTGACCCCAAGCTATTGAACCCGCTGCCGCGGCTACGAGGTACAACCCCAGCCTCACGGGCACAATCGCCATCAGACGAAGACGCGCAAATTTTAAAATTTTAGAATTCATCAAGGCTCCGACACCAATGCCAGGCGGACCAATCGCTCTGTCGGTTGACCGTTTAGATCGTTTGCGACCTCACTCAACACCAATTCAGAGAGCGTGATGACACTCACACGTCCCTGATTTTGTCCAAGCCGGTCCCCTTCGCGAACCGAATAGAGCAAACCATTCACACGCAGGAGTGCCACGGGCTCACCACCCCTGCGCAAACTACCGACCAGCCGCATGCCCGCCAGTGGTGAAGCTTCCAACGGCGGCGTGGCCTGAGTCTGAATGGGCGCACGGGATAATGTTGTTAAGGACATGGCACCTTCGGTTGAACCGTTCTGCAATAGGCGCTGACGACTGAACGGATCCAAGCCCTGATGGAGCCTATACGCCGGGGCCTGATATTCGGTCGGCATCTGCGGAGTTGACAACGTTGGCTTGTGCCGGGTTCGCTCGCCGTCCATCCAGGCTCGCAAGTTATCGTGGTCGGCCTTAATGCAGCCGGTCAAGACGACAAGGGAAGCCACACATCCCACAAGGGCTACCGGCATCCACCGTGCACCTGTCCATGAAAAAATTTTCAATGCGTTACCTTTGTTGCGGCTTGGTCTGGCGTCATGTTTAACGGTCTCAAAGTACGGACCATGGCATCCATCGACAGCGCGCCATCTTTCGTGGGAACCAGCGTGAAACTCTGGATCGATACCAGCCATTCAAGGCCGGCAATATCGGCGATAAATCCCGCCAGGTCTTCGTAACGACCACTCACTCGCAATGCGATGCGCTGATGCGCATACAAACCCTGACGACTCAATTCTGCGGGACGGAGCAACTCGAAGCGCAAGTGACGGGCACGACCGGATCGGTACATATCGGCAAATAAAACATCCATCGCATACGGGCCTGGTAGCTGGTTTTCAAGCCGCTGAAGCCGCTGCGCCAAACGCGATCGCTCACGCTCTAATCCCGCCAAAGGTGCTGCGCGAAGCAGCTTGGCACTGAACTCGGTTCGCAAGCGCTCATGCGTGACTTTCGCAGTCATCAAGTCTTGTTGCTCGGCCGACAACCAAAGCACCCAAAGCAACCCAAAAAAGACCAGGCAGGTCAGGCTGTAGAGCATTTGACGCTGCCAAGTTGGCCACGCCATAGGGGCATCTCGGTGAGTCGCTTGAAGGGAGAGCCAAGCGCTCTGCAGTGGACTCAACATTCGACCTTCTCTGACAAATCAGAGTGCATCAACAAGATGCGTCTCCGCATTGGAAACGGATTGGCCACGGCGACTCTTGAGCAGAGCTCGCAAAGCAAACGGCATACCGGTCAATGCGAGTGGATCCAACGTCACGGGCTTGTCAGTCACCTCTATCAGCTCGGCCTGCCCGAGCGATTGGCCGTGACTAGCTATTTGACGCAACAACTCAAAAACCGCTTCATTTGATCGCGCTACGCCATTGATACTAATGCTGCTGCCCTCTTGTTTCAGGGCCGTTAGGTACAGCCCGTCTGGCAAATTTTCAACCACTTCTTGTAGCCAGACGGCTGACCGCTTACGGTCGGCTTGAAAGTCTTGAAGGGTTGTTTCACGCTGCGTCAACTTGTCGAGATCCTGTTTCGCTTCAGTCGTTATTTTGAGCAACCCGTCGACGGCTGCAATTTCTTTCTTAAGGATGCTGTTGGCAGCCATCTGCGCTGTGAGTTGATGTGCCATCCATACGCGGGTGCCTGTGGCCAAAATCACACCCAACAACGCAGCCATCACTAAGGTGTTGGCAAAGTTTTTGCGCTTGCGCGCTTGCGCCCACTTCCGATGCGGTAACAAGTTAATCAACATGAGCCGTGAAACCGCCGCAAAGCCAAACCGCAAGCCGTCAACATACTCGCACGCGCTGAATATTGAAACGCGTTTTTATCAGCAGCCTCCCCGACCAACATCCCACTGAAGGGATCGACCAGCACGCAATCGGAAAAAGTTCTTCGCTTAATGGCGTCTTGCAAGCCAGGCAACACCGATGAGCCGCCCGCCAAAAAAACGGTTTCAATCTTCCGACTTGAAGAGCCCGAGATAAAAGAGTCAAGGTCACTCACAAGGCCGTCAGCAAGCGTCTTAATAAAGGGCTGCAAAACAGCATGGGAATAATCGTCAGGCAACGACTCTCTGCATTTTTGCCCCTCGGCGTCCAAATCTGCCAACCCGTAGGCTTGCGCGATCAGTTCAGTCAATCGGGCACCCCCCAAGGGCTGGTGCGCTGTGTAAACAATCTCGCCCTGATGGCTCACGTGCAGACTCGCGCCCTCGGCTCCAACCTGAATAAGCGCGACAGGATCAGCCAAAACCTCAAGCCGCGGGCTGATCAGCCGACGAGTAGCCAACATGGCCGCCGGCGTCTCAACATCCACGATCACAGGTCTCAAACCGGCCGACTCCGCCAGCCCCAGTCGGTCTTGCACCTTCTCGTGACTGGCCGCTGTGATGACAACCTCGATCTCGTCGTTTTGCATTGGCGATTGAGCCCGACCTTTCACGGCGTAATCAACGCTCAACTCGGCCAAGGGTCGGTCACTCAAACGCTCAACTTCTGCCTCTACATGGGTGATCAGTTCAGCCTCACCCAAGTCAGAGGGGAGCAAAATTCGGGTTGTGATCACGACTGAATCCGGCATCGCCAACGCCACGTCACGGGCGTTACTGCCACTGGCTTTAACCAGCCGACGCAGCGCTGCGGCAACCTCGTCAAATTGCGCAATCTGCCCAGCCACAATCCAGCCAGTCTCCAGCGGCTCCATGACGCAGCGCTCCAAAGCAAGTCCAAATTTGTCTCCTTGACCCAACTCTACCCATTTCAGACTGGAGGAGCCCATGTCCAAACCAATCAACGGGCTTAATTTCGATTTGAACAGCCTCATTATTTGAGTACTAAAGTATTTATCATGGCCGCGATTATCGCTAAAAATGTAATAAAGAATTCATATTTATTACTTTTTTTACATGAAGAGCAACAAAAGCTCTTCAACCCTCAACGCCAAGCACATTGATCTGACTAGCGTTTTTATAATGTCCGGCTGTCCTAAGATCGAACGCATGCTCCCAAAAAATCCCCAAGCCCAACCGCCCGTCAATTCGCCGAGTAGCACGCGCCATGTCGTGGTGCGAGTGATCACTTGGGCCATCGGCTTGGCCGTAGCAGGTGGACTCAGCTTGCTGCTGGTGATTGCAGTCGCGCTGTCGGTGGCCTATCCAAATTTGCCGGATATTTCCGACCTGTCAACTTACAGGCCCAAGCTTCCTATGCGCGTGTTCTCCGCTGACGGCGTGCTGATTGGCGAGTTTGGTGAAGAGCGACGCAGTCTGACACCCATCAAAGACATCCCGCAAGTGATGAAGGATGCCGTGTTGGCAATCGAAGACGCGCGCTTCTTCCAGCATGGAGGCGTCGATTATCTGGGGGTGATTCGCGCAGGTTTGGCCAACTTCGGCCGCTCAAAAAGTCAAGGTGCGTCCACCATCACCATGCAGGTGGCGCGCAACGTGTACTTGTCGGCAGAGAAAAGCTACACCCGCAAAATTTACGAAATTTTATTGACCTTCAAACTCGAGCACATGTTGACCAAGAACCAAATTCTTGAGATTTACATGAACCAAATTTATCTGGGCCAGCGAGCTTACGGTTTTGCAGCCGCGTCTGAAACTTATTTCGGTAAACCGCTGAAAGACATCAGCATTGCCGAGGCCGCCATGCTGGCTGGACTGCCCAAAGCACCTTCTGCCAACAACCCGATCAGCAATCTGCCACGGGCTCGTTCACGCCAGCAGTACATCATTGACCGCATGGAGGAAAACAACTTCATCACAAGCACGCAAGCTGCCGCAGCCAAAAAGGAAGAGCTCAAAATCCGCAACGGGTCCAACGCCGCGCGTGTGCATGCTGAGTTCGTTGCGGAGACCGTGCGCCAATTGGTGTTCAACCAGTACGGTGATAGCACTTACACCCGTGGCCTGAACGTTTACACCACCTTGTCATCGGTGGACCAAACCGCCGCTTACAACGCGCTTCGCAAAGGCATCATGGATTTTGAGCGACGCCAAATTTACCGCGGACCAGAAAAATTCCTGACCTTGCCGGTCGACCTGAAAGAAGCTGAAGATGTGATTGATGAGGCACTGGCCGACAGCCCGGACAATGGCGATGTGATGTCTGCGGTCGTGCTTGAAGCGACCGCAAAAAAAATCACCGCGGTGCGGCAAAACGGCGAATCCGTTGAGATCACCGGTGATGGCCTGAAGCCAGCCCAATCGGGCTTGAGTGACAAAGCGCCGGCCAACATCCGACTGCGCCGCGGTGCGCTGATCCGCATCGCAAAGACAGAAAAAAATACGTGGGAAATAACGCAACTGCCTGAAGTCGAAGGCGCGTTTGTTGCGCTGGATCCACGCGACGGCGGCATTCGCGCACTGGTTGGCGGCTTCGATTACGACAAAAACAAATTCAACCATGCCACGCAGGCTTGGCGCCAACCTGGCTCCAGCTTCAAGCCCTTTATTTATTCAGCTGCGCTTGAAAAAGGCTTCACGCCCGCCACCATCATCAATGACGCACCCTTGTTTTTTGACTCGGGCGTGACCGGTGGCCAACCTTGGGAACCCAAGAATTACGATGGCACCTTTGAAGGGCCGATGAGCATGCGAACGGCATTGAAGAAATCCAAGAATTTGGTCTCCATCCGAATCTTGCAGGCGGTGGGGACACAAAATGCGCAAGACTGGATCGGTCACTTTGGCTTTGAACCTGATAAACACCCGGCCTATCTGACGATGGCACTAGGCTCCGGGTCGGTCACGCCAATGCAGATGGCCACGGCTTATTCCGTTTTTGCCAATGGTGGCTTTCGCGTGACGCCTTACCTGATCACCAAAATCACAGATCAGCAAGGCCACACACTGGTCGAAACGCCAGCGCCTGCGCTCGACGACAGCAAGCGTGCGATTGAGCCACGAAATGCATACATCATGTCAAGTTTGTTGCAAGAAGTCACGCGTTCGGGCACCGCCGCCAGAGCTCAAGCCATGCTCAAGCGGCCTGACCTGTACGGAAAGACCGGCACAACAAACGACTCCATCGACGCTTGGTTCGTGGGTTACCAGCCGACGCTCTTAGGAGCTGTGTGGATGGGCTACGACAAACCCAAAAAACTCGGTGACCGTGAAACCGGTGGGGGCCTGAGCCTGCCGATTTGGATCAACTTCATGCAAACAGCGCTGAAATCCACACCCGTGGCTGAAGTGCCCGTGCCCGCAGGTGTGGTCAACGTCAATGGCGAATGGTATTACGAAGAATATGCGAGTGGCGCCGGTATCAGTAGCTTGGGCATTGACGGTCGCCCTGCGACTTCATCCAATGGCGTCAACAACCCAAGCTCACTCATTCAGGTGCTTCCGCCAGCGGACGAACGCCGGCGCATCCTAGACCTGTTTAAAAATTAGCCAGCACTGAAAAGCAGCGGCTGACCGGCTTGTTCGCTGGCATAGCGCGACAAGTCCGAGAAAAATTCTTGGCTGGTTTTGGTGTCAAGCCACTGCCCTGAGATGTACTTGTAATGAAAGCCGCCGGCCCGGGCGGCCAGCCAAATTTCCTGCAAGGGTTTTTGCAGATTGATGATGATCTGGCTGCGGTTTTCAAACGTCAAGGTCACCATGCCGCCGGTGCGCTGGTTGTCAACGTCGGCATCCGATTCATCGTTGATCCGGTCGCAGGCTATTTCCACTGCTTGCAGGGCAGCTTCGGCGTAGCCGAGGTATTCCAAGTCGCTCATTACAATCCCATCATGTTTGCTTCACTTCAAATTCACGGCCAAATTTTAGGCCGTCGCGCGTTGTCAGTCAGGCCACAAGGCCTTGCGACCATCGGGTGCGTGGCTCTGTTGCTGGCATCGCTGGCCGCTTGCGGTCAAAAAGGGCCGCTATTTTTGCCTAAACCGCTACCGCCACTCCAAACGCAGTTGCCCGCAGCATCCGTTATCGCCCCAGTTAATGCCCCCGCGCAAGCCATCCCGGAAGCGCCTAACCGTCCAGCCTCCACACACCCATGAGCCAGCACCCTACAACCCCAGGCGCTGTCCAAGCCTTGCCCGGCCATCCTTTTGTGGCTTATCACGGCGCAGAATTACAGGTCGAAGACGTCCGCCTAAGCCGGCTTGCAGGCGAGCACGGTACCCCGCTGTTTGTCTATTCGAAAACCTCGATGCTGGCGGCGCTGGCCGCTTATCAACGCGGCTTCGCCGGACGTCATGCGCAAATTTGCTACGCCATGAAGGCCAATTCCTCGCTCGGCGTTCTGCAAGTGTTTGCCACCGCCGGTTGCGGTTTTGACATCGTCTCCGGTGGGGAACTCGAACGCGTTCTGGCCGCTGGTGGAGATGCCGCAAAGATCATTTTTTCAGGCGTCGGCAAGACCCGCGGAGAAATGCGACAAGCCTTGCAAGCCGGCATTGGCTGCTTCAATGTTGAGAGTGAAGCCGAGCTCGATGTGCTGTCGGAAGTGGCCGAGTCGCTAGCGCTGCGAGCCCCCGTCAGCATTCGAGTCAACCCCAACGTCGACCCGAAAACGCACCCGTATATTTCGACGGGTCTGAAAGACAACAAATTTGGCGTGGCCCACGAAGATACACTGCGTATTTACCAATACGCAGCGAGCCTCAAGGGTTTGCAGGTCGTCGGTATCGACTGCCACATTGGCTCACAAATTACCGATGCGACACCCTACCTAGACGCGATGGACCGCGTGCTCGATCTGGTCACCAGCATCGAAGCCAGTGGCATTGCTTTGGCGCACATCGACTTTGGCGGCGGCCTGGGCATCAACTACAACAACGACACGCCTCCGGCTGCTGACGCACTGTGGGCGCAGCTGCTTCGCAAGCTGGATGAGCGCGGCTTTGGTCAGAAAAAACTCATGATCGAACCTGGTCGATCACTGGTCGGCAATGCCGGCGTTTGCGTGACCGAGGTGCTGTACGTCAAGCCTGGCGAGCACAAGAACTTCTGCATCATCGATGCCGCCATGAACGACCTGCCCCGCCCAGCCATGTATCAGGCTTTTCATGCCATCGTGCCCTTGCTGGCCGAGCCAACGACAGCGCCCAACACGCCTGAAGCGCGCTACGACGTAGTAGGACCGATCTGTGAAAGCGGTGACTGGATCGGCCGCGACCGCACGCTCGCAGTCAAGGCTGGCGACCATCTCGCCGTGCTCTCGACAGGCGCCTACTGCATGAGCATGTCCAGCAACTACAACACCCGTGGCCGCGCCGTCGAACTGCTGGTCGATGGTGCCCAGGTGCACGTAATCCGCGAACGCGAAAGCGCCGCCGACCAAATGCGACTTGAGCGACTGGTCACGCTTTAAGATGCTTTAAAGTGGCGCGCTAAGACTTGGCACGGCTGCGAACAAATTGGCGCAGTCGCCAACCCAACAACGTACCCAAAATTACAGCGTAGACCGCTACTTCGGCGAAGTTATTTTTGCCGGCACGCATCCAAAAAAAATGCAGGACGGCCAAACCGGCCACAGCATAAATCAACTTGTGCAACAGCTGCCAGCGCTTCGCACCCAGTGCCTTGATGGTCGCATTGAAGGATGTGGCGGCTAGGGGCGTCAGCAACAGCAGCGACAGTGCGCCGACCAAAATAAAGGGCCGTTTGGCGATGTCACTGACGATGTCATTGACATCAAAACCCATGTCAAACCCGCTGTAACTTAGAAAATGAACCAGCGCATAAAAGTACATAAATAGTCCAAGCATGCGCCGAAAACGCGCCAAGCTCGGCGTCTTGCTCAGCACCCGCAGCGGCGTCACAGTCAACACAATGCACAAGAATCGCAGAGCCCAATCACCGGTAGCGCGGATCAGCGCCTCCTGCGGATTAGCACCCAACTGGTCAGCCAGCGCACGGTAAAGCAACCAGATAAAAGGCAGCAGACACAGCGTAAAAACAAAGGGTTTGGCCGAGGGTTGCAACAGCCACTTATTCATGAAAGCACCCGGCCTGAATGCATTTCAACAGATGAGTGGCGCGGCATCAGAACAATTTTTTCAAGTCCATACCGGCATAGAGTTGCCCCACTTGGGCCTCGTAGCCGTTGAACATCAGTGTCTTGCGCTTCTTGGCAAACAAGCCGTCTTCGCCAATCCGCCTTTCGGTTGCTTGGCTCCAGCGCGGATGATCAACATTCGGATTGACGTTGGAATAAAAACCGTACTCTTGCGCAGCAGCCTTATTCCAAGCAGTGCGCGGCTCTTTGTCAGTGAAGCGAATTTTGACAATGCTCTTACCGCTCTTGAAACCATATTTCCAAGGCACGACCAAGCGCACCGGCGCTCCGTTTTGGTTCGGCAGCACCTCACCGTACATGCCGAATGTCAGCAGCGTCAGTGGGTTCATGGCCTCGTCCATCCGCAGGGCTTCCACATAAGGCCAATCGAGCACACGCGAGCCGACAAAAGGCATCGTCTTCGGGTCTGCCAGCGTGACGAACTCGACGTACTTGGCGCTGCCCAGCGGCTCGACTTTTTTGATCAGTTCGGCCAGCGAATACCCAACCCACGGAATCACCATCGACCAACCCTCGACACAGCGCATCCGGTAAATCCGCTCTTCTTGGGCGCTAAGCTTGAGCAGCTCGTCAATGCCATAGGTTTTGGGCTGCTTGACCAGCCCTTCAATGCTCACGGTCCAAGGGCGGGTGGCGAGCGTGCCGGCGTTGCGAGCAGGGTCGGCCTTGTCCGTGCCGAATTCGTAAAAATTGTTGTAAGTACTGGCGTCTTTGTACTCAGTGATCTTGTCCATGGTCACGGCGCCAGCCACGGCCGACTTGCCGCCCGCCAGCACCGCGTGCTTGCCGGGGTTAACAACCGCCTGCGCCATCGCTTCACGCCCGGCCCAGCCAGCCAAAGCAACACCCGCCACGCCACCCGCCATCAGCTTAATGAGCGCGCGTCGCTCGCTGTACACGCGCTCGGATGTGATCTCGCTAGACACGGGATGAATGAATCCGTTGAGGTCGGTCTTGATAAACATGATGGTTCCTTTAAAAAAACGTGTCAAAAATCAGCAAGCGCCGGCCCTCGGCCAAACTTAAAGTTCGCCGTAGCTGTGCAAACCCGACAGAAACATATTGACGCCCAGAAAAGCAAAACTGGTCACCGCCAATCCGACCAGTGCCCACCAAGCCGCCACGGTGCCGCGCAAGCCTTTCATAAGGCGCATATGCAACCAAGCCGCATAGTTGAGCCAGACGATCAGAGCCCAGGTTTCTTTCGGGTCCCAGCTCCAATAACCGCCCCAAGCGTCGGCCGCCCATAGCGCGCCCAACACGGTGGCGATGGTGAAGAAAGCGAAGCCTACGGCGATGGCTTTGTACATCACATCATCAAGCACTTCAAAACTGGGCAGTCGCTCGGCAATGCGTTGACGGCCTAGCAAAATCCCACCCGCAATGACCCCCGACACCAACAGATAACCAATCCAATAATGGCTGCCACCGACGTCAAGTGGCGCCTTGCGAAAAACAATCGGCACAAAGCAAATCACCACGCCCAACAACCACAGCGGCGTCAGCTTGTACCAACGCGTTTCAGACGCCTGTTGCTTGATCAAGTAAGCCAGCGAGACCATCGCCGCGAGGGAAAACATGCCGTAGCCAATGAAGTTGGCTGGCACGTGCAGTTTCATCCACCAGCTTTTCAGAGCGGGCACCAACGGTTGAATTTCGTGGGCTTCGCGCACGACGGTGTACCAGAGCAGAAAACCCACTGCGGCGCTCACCACCAACATGACAAAAGCACCTAAGGCGCGGGTCTTGTATTGCGCTTCAAAGTACAAGTAAAAAGTCGCCGTCATCCAAGAAAACAAGACGAATACTTCGTACAGATTGCTGACTGGAATGTGGCCAACGTCTGGCCCGATAAGATAACCCTCGTACCAGCGAACCATTGAGCCAATCAAGGCCATGCTGACAGCAACCCAGACAATTTTGGAACCCATCGATTCAAAAGCTGCGCTGTGACCGCCTTCACCGCGACTGGCCACCATGCCAAGCCAATAAAAAACAGTGCCCATGAAAAACAGCACGCTCATCCACAAAATAGCGGATTGGCTAGAGAGGAAATACTTCAGCCAGAAAACCTGCTCCGCGCGCGCCAGATCACCCTGATACGACACGATGCCTAGCAGCGAGCCGACCGTCACCACCAACATCAAGGCGCGTAGCGGACGCCAGAACCAGCCCATCGCAATAGCCGCAGGCATGACACCGAGCAAGATCCCTTTTTCGTACACGTCCATCTGCATTTGGTATCGGAAAAAGACGTAGAGACCACCGCACACCACGAGCGCGGCGAACAGCCAGTCGAGCAAATTGCGTCGCGCGAAATAACCTTCATTCAAGATGAAGCTGTCATCGGCGCCGCTGCGCTTGAGCGTGGTGGTTTTCATGGGGACACCTGTAAGAGTCGGGTTTTCAACATTTCAAATTCCTGGTCGCCATCCATCGTCTTGCGGTTAGCCGACAGCGCCATGGTGGCATGACAGGCGCTGGCCTCCTTGCCAGTGTCAACTGTGTCCGGGCGTGGCGACAGCCAAACCCAGACTCTCCTTTCACGCACATAGAGCATGGCAAAAATACCCACGATCAAAAATGCGCAACCCAGATAAACAATCTTTTTACCAGGCGCCCGGGCGACTTGGAACACACTGGCCTGTACCTGCTTGAAGTCCTTCAACGCAAACGTCATCGGCGCCGGATAGTGGTGCGCATCACTTAAGCTCAGCACCATCTGGGCCATGAAATTTTGCGTTTTCTCGTCGCGGCCAAAAGGCGGTAAGCCGGCTTGTTCACGCGTCATGGTAGCCAGCTCAAACAGCACCCCGTTGAGGATACGCACCAGCACCTCACCAGCCCGACTGCGCTCGGCTTCAGGCACGTTGATTTCCATGAAATCAGAGATGGCCTGCAGACCCGCCACTGGCTTGCCAGTTTGAGCTGCGGCCGCCGCGGTTGGGCCGGTGCGCGGGGCGATCGTTTCAGCGCCAGCAAATAGCCCCAGCGCACGCGAGGCCGAAGCCGTGAGTTGGGCGGCCAAGTCCGGGCGCGCAGCAGCGATCGCCTGACGCACATAGCGCCTGACCGCTTCATCGCGCTGTCTCCCATCGACCAGTGCCGCACGGGTCGCCAAAAAGGTGTTCATGCTGCCTTCCTGATCGGCAGGAACGCGCAGGTACTGGAACGGATCAATCGGGGTTTCACGCACGCCCAGCAAAAACACCGCGGTGCTGTCGGGGTTGTCGTCCATGCGCACCGGCAGCATGTAATTTTGATATTCGCGCGCTTGACCGGCACCGTCACGCAGCTTGTAACTGACGCTAGGCCCCACATTGCGCAACTCTTTGTTGGTACGCGTCTTGTTGGCCGCACCCAGACGGCTGTCAATGGCTTGGCGCAGATCGACTTTGCGCACATCGACGCCAGAACCCGAGTCGCCAACTTGGCGACTGCCGTTACCGAAATTTTCAACGTTGATGACGCGCAATGCGGTGTATTCGAGCGTGAGTTTGTCAGGCCCGTTACTCAAGTTGCTGGAGCCGCCAATCGTGCCCTGAATCTCAAACGGCTTGGTGGCCGCAGTCATCGGAATGGCCTGGAGCGTGACGTTGGAACCGCCGTCGTCAAAGCTTGACTGGTAAATTTCGACACCTTTGTGGTTAGCCGGATGGTTCACCTCGACCCGTGTCGGAATGCTCTCGCCGGTTTCCTTGTCGTGGATCACGATGTCGCTGGCGAACAGTTTGGGCATACCAGTTGAGTAGTACTCGACAATGAACTTTTTCAGCTCAATTGAAAAAGGTAACTCTTGCAACAACACCCCGCCGGGCTGGTTCAGCAGCGCCACGCTCGACTGCGTTCCCTCAGCCACCAGCAAGTTGCCACGGAAGGTCGGATTGGACACACTCAATCGGTGCTGCTGCGGTACGTCAGCAATCAGCCCGCCGCCGGAGAAAACCACCTTATCACTGAACCACATTTGCGCGCGCACCATCAGGTCGCCATCTAACAGCCCACCGATGCAGACCAGCACGATGGCGCTGTGCGCCGCAATGTAGCCCAGCTTGTTGGCCGAGCCTTTTTTGGCCGCCACCATCCAGCCAGTGTCCCGCTGTTGAAGCTTGACACGCCAGCCGCCCTGAACCAGCGTCTGCCCGATGCGCCGGGCGGCCGCTTCCGGCGCTTCAGCCAGCGTGTTTTCAGCGCGGTGGCCAAAAGCCTTCAGGCTTTGTTCGCGGATGTTTTCTTTGTACTGGTTCAATTCCGAAATAATTTTGGGCGCGTTGCGGCTGATGCACAAGCTGGTGCTGATGACCAGAAAAGTCAGGATCAGCAAAAACCACCAAGCGCTGTAGACCGTGTTGAGGCTGACCAGGCTGAACACCTGCGCCCAGAAAGGGCCAAACTGGTTGACGTAATTGCTCAGCGGTTCTTGCTGCTTGAGCACGGTACCGATCACCGAAGCGATGCAAATGACGGTCAGGAGCGAAATAGAAAACCGCATCGACGACAGCAACTCGACCAAGCTGCGCCATGTGCGGGAACCGGAGTCAAGCTCAATGCCTTGGGTGGAAACTGTCATGCCAATGAAGATTTGAAACGATGGGAGCCAATGAACAAATGACAGATCGTATGAAAAAGAAAGAGCCGATAAAAAAGGCGGGCCTTTCTGAGAAAGACCCGCCTGCTTGTGACTGTTTTTTCAGCTCAGGGTTCCATCAAAACTGGAGTCCTGCCAAAAATTAGGCGCTTTAACGCAGGCCCGCAATGTAGTCAGCCACAGCACGGATTTCGCGGTCATTGAGCTTGGCTGCCACTTGCGTCATGGGCAGGCTGTTGGTACGCACGCCGTCTCGGAAACTGGTCAATTGCGCCGCCGTGTAATCGGCATGCTGACCACCCAAACGCGGGTACTGGGCTGGATTGCCAGCACCGGTTGGGTTGTGGCAACCGGCACAAGCCGCAATTTGACGATCAGAGATGCCGCCACGGTAAATCCGCTCGCCGAGCACCACAAGGTCTTTTTCTTTGGCAAAGCCAGGCTTGACTTTCTTCGCTGCCACCCATAAAGCGATATTTTTCATGTCGTCGTCGCTGAGCTGCGAGGCAAAACCTTGCATGATGGCGTTCTTGCGTGCGCCGCTCTTGAATTCTTGAAGCTGCTTGACCAAGTATTCAGGGTGTTGCTGAGACAGCTTCGGGTAGGCAGGTGAGCCCGCGTTGCCGTCAGCACCGTGGCAAGCAGCACACACAGCAGCGAACTTGGTTTCACCACTGACGAGGTCAGGCTTGGCGACCTTGGCAGGGGCAGCTTCCTCCGCGGCAAAAGAGGAAACAGCGGGTACAGCCAGTAAGGCGGCGAGGACATAAGTAGCGAACAGCTTCATATCAGGTCGTTTTAATTAGGGGGCACAACAAAACATACAGCTTCTGATTTTACAATGGCTTCGCCCCGCAGAACCGGGCCTTTATGCCAAGCGACGCCGAATCTCTTGACTTTCAAAGCCATCAATCCAGCATTTCAGGCGAAATAACCGGGAAAATTGATGGTTCAGCCCTCACCGAAATTGACCTATGACCTCCCCCGTTGCCTCATCCCCCTCCGCGGGTCTGCCCATCGATCCTGAAAAAATCGCCATGGGTTGGATGCACACGGCTAAATTTTTAACCACTGCGCCTGAATTGCACCATTTGCCGGCGCTTGATTACCCTGAAATTGCCTTTGTTGGACGCTCCAATGCTGGCAAATCCACCTGCATCAACACCTTGACGCAACAGCATCGGTTGGCATTTGCATCCAAAACGCCCGGCCGTACACAGAGCATTAACTTGTTTTCGCTGGGCAAACAAGGTATCACCGATGCCGTATTGGCCGACTTGCCGGGTTATGGCTACGCAGCCGTTCCCAAAGCGGCCAAGTACCGCTGGCAACAAGTAATGGCCAATTATTTGCAAACCCGCCGCAACCTCACCGGCATTGTTTTGCTGTGCGACCCGCGACTCGGCCTGACAGAACTCGACGAAGTGTTGCTCGACGTGGTGCGACCCCGGGTGGCCGAAGGCTTGAAGTTTTTGGTGCTGCTGACAAAGTCAGACAAGCTCAACAAAACCGAAGCCGCCAAGGTGCTGTCGATTGTGAAGCTGCAAGCTGGCGGCGGTGATGTGAAACTCTTTTCAGCCCTCAAGCGCAAAGGTGTCGATGAGGTCGCCCTCCATTTGTGGAATTGGGCCCACCCCGAAGGTCTGCCCAATCCGAATACACCCAGCGCGGCCGTCAAGCCCAAACCCGAGCCGACGGCTGAATAACTTAATAACTCAGTAGACTGAAGGCAAGCCCTCCGGTCGGGTCTTGAAGCGTTTGTGCACCCAGTAATACTGCGCCGGCATGGTCTTGATAAAGCGCTCCAGATGCTGGTTCACCAAGGCGGTGTCAGCCTCAATATCGCCAGTAGGATAGTTCTCCCAAGCCGGCATCACTTCGATGTCATACCCCTCGGGCGTGAGCCGCGGCACCACTGAAATCACTTTGGCTCTGCCAAGCCGGGCAAAGCGTGGAATTGATGGCACCGTGGCGGTAGGCACGCCAAAAAAGGGCACGAACACCGTACCCTCAAAGCTGAAGTCCATGTCCGGCAACAAATACAACACCTCGCCAGAACGCAAGGCGCTGACGTTGGACTTAACCCCCTCACTTCGCAAAAACAACCTGACCCGGCCAAAGCGCAGGCGCCCGGCCTTGATCCACTGGTCCAGCAGCGGGTTGCTTTGCTCTGAGTAAATCGACGTGAAGTCGCGGTCAATGTTCATGTTGATGGCAGTGGCGCCAGCGTCCAGTCCGTAAAAATGCGGACTGAAAACAATCGTCGGCGCATGGCCGTCGAACTCATGCAAGGCGCCGTGCAGATGCAACCGCTTCGCCAGCACCTCAGACTGACCGTGCCAAAGCCAACTGCGGTCCAACCAAGTCTGTGCAAAATAAACAAAAGTTTGCCGCGCCAAGGTGTCGCGCTCGGCATCACTGCGCTCAGGAAAACACAGCGCCAAATTGGTTAGTACCACACGCCGACGCGGCGCCACGACCCAGTACAACAACCAACCCAGCCCCGCCCCCAGAGCACGCAAAACAGGCAGCGGAAAATGGGCGAGTACGCGCATGAAGGCAATGCCGGCACGGGTGGACGTGGTGCTAAAAAATAATCCGACGTTCATACTCACTTTTGACTCTGTTCTTTTTGCGCATTTTCGCGGCGCGGCGTTTTATAGCGCGCATAGCCCCACAAATACTGCCCTGGTTGGCTCAAAACCAGCGCCTCGATGGCTTGGTTGACGAGGCTTACTGCCTGCCGCAAGTCAGGCGGTGGCGAGGTGTTCAGGCCAACCATCGGCGGCAAAATTTCCAGCGTATAGCCTTGACCGCGAGATAAACGCAAGGTGCGCACCGGCAACATAATTGCGCCACTTTGCAGCGCCAAACGCGCCGCCAAGGTCATGGTGTAAGCCGGCTTACCAAAAAATGAGGCCCACACGCCCAGACCCTCAGGTGGCACTTGGTCTGTCAACAGAGCCACCGCGCCATTGCCTTTGAGAGCCCGATGCATTTGCCGGATGCCGCTCAAATTAGCCGGCACCGCCAGCAGACCCGGCCGCAGGCGGCTGGACTGCATCAGGCGCGCCAACCAGGCTTGCCGCGCGGGTCGGTACATAGCGGTCACCGGCCCATAGAGTTCGGCCAGCGCTTGCGGCGCCAACTCAAAACTGCCTGCGTGAGGGGCGAAAAATATCACCCCACGACCCGCCGCGAAAGCGGCTTCGGCATGGGCTTGGCCTCGTATTTGTACCAGCTCCAAGCAGGATTGATCGTGCGGGCGCATCCACAGCTTTGGCAGTTCTGCCACAAAGCGTCCGGCTTCGGCAATGGCCGGTCTGGCTGCTTCAAACGGCAAGCCAGCCTGCGCCACGTTGGCCCGAAAAGTCGCGCGGTAACGCGGGCTCAGCCACCAGACGGCCCAACCCATGAAAGCGCCCAGCGCATGCAATACCCGCAAAGGCCAATGGGAGAAGAAACGGAACAACAAAAACATCAAGGCCGCTTTATCTTTATACTTATCTTGTCGCCGAGTTACAGAACAACTTGCAGGGCGACGTTAAACATCTCTGCTAAAGCGTTCGCCGAGGCATTCCAGCCGGCAACGCGCCGACTAATCCAATGGAGTGTACTTAATGGCGAACGATTATCTTTTCACATCCGAATCTGTCTCTGAAGGTCACCCTGACAAGGTTGCCGACCAAATTTCAGACGCTATTCTCGACGCAATTTTCAAGCAAGACCCGCTGTCTCGGGTGGCGGCTGAAACCCTGACAAACACGGGCCTCGTGGTGCTCGCGGGTGAAATCACCACCAACGCGCATGTCGACTACATCCAAGTGGCGCGCGACACCATCAAGCGCATTGGCTACGACAACACCGAGTACGGCATTGACTACAAAGGCTGCGCCGTGCTGGTTGCCTACGACAAGCAAAGCAACGACATCGCCCAAGGCGTTGACCACGCAAGCGACGACCACCTGAACACCGGGGCCGGAGACCAAGGCCTGATGTTTGGCTTTGCTTGCAGCGAGACCACCGAACTCATGCCCGCACCGATTTATTACGCTCACCGCTTGGTCGAACGCCAAGCCCAACTGCGCAAAGACGGCCGCCTGCCTTTCCTGCGGCCTGACGCCAAAAGCCAGGTCACCATGCGCTATGTTGATGGCAAGCCCCACAGCGTCGACACCGTTGTGTTGTCAAGCCAGCACAGCCCCGAGATGAGCGACGGCCACCAGATGAAACCAGCCTTCATCGAAGCAGTGATCGAAGAAATCATCAAACCGGTGCTGCCGAAAGAATGGCTCAAGGACACTAAATACTTGGTCAATCCGACCGGTCGCTTTGTCATTGGCGGTCCTCAGGGCGATTGCGGCCTGACCGGTCGCAAAATCATTGTGGACACCTACGGCGGCGCCTGCCCACACGGTGGCGGCGCGTTCTCCGGCAAAGACCCCACAAAGGTGGACCGCTCTGCCGCCTATGCGGCACGTTACGTCGCCAAAAACATCGTCGCTGCCGGACTGGCCACCCGCTGCCAGATTCAGGTGGCATACGCTATTGGTGTGGCGCGCCCGATGAACATCACGGTGAACACCGAAGGCACGGGCGTTATTTCGGATGAAAAAATTGCCGCCTTGGTCAACGAACACTTTGACTTGCGCCCGAAAGGCATCATCCAGATGCTCGATCTGCTGCGTCCGATCTACGAGAAGACGGCCGCATACGGCCACTTCGGCCGTGATGAGCCCGAGTTCACTTGGGAACGTACCGACAAAGCAGCCTTGCTGCGCAATGCCGCTGGCTTAAAAGGCTAAACGGCTCGGCTGAATCAAAAAAACCGCCCCAGTTCACACTTGGGGCGGTTTTTTTATTCTCATTCGTGAGCCATCCATCTCAAGTTGTGAAACTGAACGTCGGTTTGTGATTCGCCCCAGCCGCTGATTCGTGTTTAGACGATGGGTTATTTTCTTTGCGCATCACCGTGAACGGCCAGCGTGACCGCCTAGGGACGACCCACTCAACACGACCCCATGACAAGTCTTGCGACTGCGGACCTGCGCGATTAGCAACTCGAATGCTGACATCGTCCATTTTTTAATCCTCGCTCATCGGGCAAAAGCCCCACGTGAACACAGCCTAGCCCAGACAAGCCTAAGAAAATATTCACAGTAGCCCATGCCCACGTCAGCCAAAACCGACAGCGGTCCTTCACGCTGGGAAAGCGCTTGTGCGCGGCGTCACTCCAGTTCGATGTGCCTGTCTGCCACCACCCGGCGCAGGTTCTGAATGTCTCGCTCGACCCGACTTTTAAACTCGGCTGGCGTGCTGGCCTGTGGCTGACCGCCCCAGTCGGTCAGCTTTTGTTTGACCTCGGGTGACTCCACAACAGCTTTGAGTTCGCGCTGCAGTCTGGCCACGATGGCGGGCGGCGTGCCAGGTGGCGCGGCTATGCCGAGCCATGACTCAAACACCAGCTTGGGATACGTGTCTGCGACATTGGGCACGCCAAACTGATTGCCCTGTCCCTTAGGAGATGTGACAGCCAAGCCGCGCAAGCGCTTCTCCTTGAGCAAGGGTGCGGTGCTGGTCATGGTGTCAATCATCACATCGACCCGTCCCGCCAACAGCTCGGTCAGCGGTGCGCTACCGCCCTTGAAGGGAACGTGCACGGCCGTGCCACCGCTTTCCGCCATGATCCATTCACCCACCAAATGCATGGCCGTGCCGACACCCACCGAGGTGTAGGTGTAGCGCCCCGGCTCGGCCTTGGTGCGCTGCATGAAGTCTTGAAACGAACGAATCGGCGAATCGGGCTTGACCGACAGCGCCAGCGGGTAAGTGGTGATGGTCGAGATCCAGGCAAAGTCGTTCACCGGATCAAATGGCAGCGACTTTTTCATGGCGGCATTGCTGGCATGGCCGCTCGGCAACAAAACCAAGGTGTAGCCATCAGGCGCCGCCTTGGCGGCCATGTCCGCCGCGATATTGCCGCCGGCACCCGGTTTGTTGTCCACCATGACGGTTTGGCCGACACGATCCCCCAGTGACTTGGCAACCAGCCGGGCCACTACGTCACTGCCGCCACCGGGCGCAAAGCCGAGCAAAATGCGGATCGGTTTGTTCGGGTAGCCGTCTTGCGCTGCTGCTGGTGCAGCGTAGCCCGCTAGGCCAGCCACAGCAAAGGCAAAGCAAGTGGCGGCTAGGCGCGCGCACGCCATCGTGAAGTTTTTAAACACCGTGAAATCTCCTAAATCGTTGCGCCATTGTTGGTTCAGCGTCACTCGGATTCCATAGCGTTTAACCCTGAGTGGCAGCGATGTGGCTAACATCTGGCAAGTTTTTTATTTCAGCACTTTGGAGACCCTATGCCAAAAACGACACCGAACTTGCGCCAGCGCGACGCCCTGGTCTTCAGCCATATGGGCTTTTACGTGCGCGACTTAGAGCGCATGGCGCGCTTTTATCAAGATGTGATGTGCTTTACCGAAACGGACAGGGGCGACTTGGGCACGGTGCAGCTGGTCTTTTTCAGCCGCGACCCGTCCGAGCACCACCAGATCGTGCTGGCGTCGGGCCGCCCGGTTGATCTGAACTTCAACGTCATCAACCAAATCTCTTTGCGGGTGCCCGATCTGGCCACCCTGCGACTGATGCGCGACCGCGTCGCTGCGGATGCAGACGTCACCGAGTTGCTGTGCGCCACCCACGGCAATGCCGTGTCCATATATTTTCGCGACCCCGAAGGCAACCGGCTGGAAGTCTTTATGGACTCGCCGTGGTACTGCGAACAACCCCTTCGCGAAGCCATCGACCTTGATCAGGCCGACGACGTGATTTGGGCGCGCGCCGAATCGATTGCCCGCAGCAGGCCGAAGTTCCAGTTGCGTTCTGTGTGGCAGGCCGAGATGGCACGCCGCATGGGCTACAGCTCAGCAGACTGACTTCTATCTCAACATTTTTCTTTTTTCTTCCTCTACTTTTTCAAAGGACTCTCACCGTGAAACTCATCAGCTTTCTGAACCAAGGCATCCCTTCCTACGGCATCGTCAACGGTGACGACGTCCTCGACCTCACGCCTATCCTTGGCGCGCAAGCGCCAGACCTGAAAGCCTTGATCGCGCAGGATCTGCTGGGCGCTGCCGCAGCCGCCGCCAAAACCAACAAGCCGACGCTGAAGTTCTCCCAGCTCACGCTGTTGCCGGTCATCACCAACCCCAACAAAATCATTTGCGTTGGCCTGAACTATGGCGAGCATGTGCGCGAAACGGGACGCGAACTCACCGAGAGCCCGGCCCTCTTTTTGCGCATGACCGACTCACAGGTCGCACACGGGCAAGACATCGTGCGTCCGCCAGAGTCGCAACGTCTGGACTACGAGGGTGAGATCGCCGTCGTCATCGGCAAAGGCGGTCGACGCATCAGTGAGGCCGATTCTTGGAGCCACATTGCGGGCTACAGCTGCTACAACGACGGCAGCATCCGCGACTGGCAGGCCGCCACCACGCAGTGGACGGCAGGCAAAAACTTTTTCCGTACCGGCGGCTTTGGCCCCTGGATGGTGACGGCCGACGAGATCAAGCCAGATCAATTGATGACGCTGACCACGCGCCTCAACGGCCAAGTCATGCAGACCGCCACCACGGCCATGATGATCCACAGCATTCCGCGCCAAATCGCCTACATCTCTACCTTCATTCCCTTGGAAGCGGGCGACGTCATCGTCACCGGTACGCCCGGCGGCGTCGGCAACAAACGCGTTCCTCAAATCTTCATGAAACCGGGTGACGTGGTGGAAATCGAAGTCGACGCCATCGGCATTCTGCGCAACGGGATTCGCGACGAGGTTTGATGCTGAAGAAGCTGACGCCCACGCTGGCCGATTCAGAGGCAAGTCGGGTCACAGGCCACTTCGTTCCCCGCATCACCCTGCAAACCCTGGACCGTGGACACGGGCTCCTAGGCCTGAAACCCCAGGGAAAGCTGGGTCCCCGCGGAGACAGCGTGACCTTGGCCCAGTTCGACTGGACCTATCAGACAGCGGCGGGGAATCGCTGGCAAACGCCGGCCCCCACCTCCATTCTGAACAGCCGTCCGCCTGCTATTCAAGAACTGTTGGACAGCGGTGGCACAGCCTTGCAGATGCAACGCGATCTGGCCGCCGAAGCCGACGCCATGGATCTGGTGTGGGAGCTGGGCTTTGTCCCATTGGACGACAGCACGTTTCAATGGCGCAGTGACGACCACATCCCCGCGTTCGGCTCGGTCTGGACACTGCCGCAAGAAGCCTTCTTTGGGGAGTTCTGGTCCGACCAAATACCGCTGCTGCAGGCCCAAGGCTGGTCGGTGGTGGTGCTTCCCGGCTTTGCCCATGAAAGCGTGCCGGTGCAACGCTGGAAGCTGCTGGTCAGCCCCGAACGCGAAGGGTCTTGGCTGCTGAGCCTGGGCATCGAGATTGACGGCCAAACGCTGGACTTGGCCCCGATGCTGGCCGACCTGCTGCGGCGCGATGCCCGCTGGCTCAACGCAGCACAAATCGCCGCGATTGACGACCTGGACATCGTGACTTTGCGCGCGCCGGGTGGCAAGCGCATCGATGCGCCCGCCGCGCCACTCAAAGCCATCGTCGGCTCGATGCTGGACTTGCTGACGGACCCACTGCGAAACAAAAATCAAAGTGCGCTGCGCTTGGGCGCATGGGAAGCGCGCCGACTCGATGCCTTGCGTGCCAGCCTGCTGGAGACACATCGCGTGGGGCCGCAAAACGCCTGGCAACTCGAGGGCGATCTGGGCTTGGCCAGCCTGGCCAAACGTTTGAAAGTCTTGGGTAAGCCGCAAGCGGTGGCCGCCCCCGAAGGCCTCCAAGTACAACTGCGTCCCTACCAGTTACAAGGACTGGCTTGGCTGCAATACCTGCGCGCGCAAAGCTTAGGCGGCATACTGGCTGACGACATGGGACTGGGCAAAACCGCACAGGCATTGGCCCATGTGCTGACCGAAAAGAACGCGGGCCGACTCGACCTGCCGGTGTTAGTGGTGCTGCCCACCTCCCTCATTTTCAACTGGCAAGCAGAAGCCAAACGCATGGCACCCAGCCTGCGCTTGTTGACTTTACAAGGGCCACAGCGTGAAGCGCTGTTTGCGCAAATGCCGACCCACGACTTGGTGCTGACCACCTACCCGCTGCTGTGGCGCGACATAGAAACACTGGCAGAACAGCCCTTTCACCTGGTGATTCTTGACGAAGCGCAGATGGTGAAGAACGCCGGCAGTCGCAGCGCCCGCGCCCTGCGCCGACTGCAGACGCGGCACAGCGTGTGCCTGACCGGCACACCGATGGAAAACCATCTGGGCGAACTGTGGGCACAGTTTGACTGGCTGATGCCGGGCTTCTTGGGCGACGCCCGCCACTTTGCCGTCCAGTGGCGCAAGCCGATCGAAGAAAACGGCGAAACTTTGAGAGCGGCGCTGCTGGCGCAACGCGTGCGCCCTTTCATCATGCGCCGGCGCAAACAGGATGTGGCCAGCGAACTGCCGCCGCGCACCGAGGTCATCCAACGTGTGCGCTTGCAGGGCCAGCAGCTCGAACTGTATGAAAGTGTGCGCGTGGCGGTCGATGTTCAAGTGCGCCGCGTGCTGCAACGCAAGAGCTTTAACGGCGCACAAATCACCATCTTGGACGCACTGCTCAAGCTGCGCCAAGTCTGCTGCGACCCGCATCTGATCAAGGGCAGCAAGGCCAGCCCGACCATGGAGCGCGCCAAGTTAGAGGTGTTGGCTGACATGCTGCCCAAACTGGTGGAACAAGGCCGCCGCGTGCTGGTGTTTTCGCAGTTCACGGAGTTGCTGGACCTGATTACAGAACAACTGCTCATGCTGGCGTTGCCGTTTCTGAGTCTGACCGGCAAGACCCCGACCCAAGAACGCGGCCAGGTGGTGAAGCGGTTTCAAGCGGAAGAAGTCCCCGTGCTGTTGGTCAGCCTGAAAGCCGGTGGGCTCGGCCTGAACCTGACCGCCGCCGACACCGTGATTCACATGGACCCATGGTGGAACCCCGCCGTGGAAGAACAGGCCACTGCGCGCGCTCACCGCATTGGCCAAAATCGGCCTGTGCTGGTCTACAAGCTGGTCGTGGAAGGCAGTATCGAGGAGCGCATGCTGGAACTGCAGGCACGTAAACTGGCGCTGACCAACAGCGTGCTCGGGCACGATACCGCGGGTGCGCTCAAGTTTGACGCGGTGGATCTGAATGCCTTACTGGCCCCCTTGGGGCTTTAACTCACGCCGTTGATTCTCGCCAAGGCATTGGCTGAGGATTGCTTGGCGTCAACAAAGCAGTCATCAGCAACATTCAATCAGTCTCCCAAATGCAGCATCGGCAGATGAGCTACGCCGAAGCGCCCTGCCAAGTCAGCAAGGCGTTTATCAAGAGTCCACAACTCAGTGCCTGGCGTGATGAGTGTGGATGCGAGTAGCGCCATGTCCACCAACCCACAACCAAGTCCATACAGCTTCTCGCGCTCGATGAAT
>CANFWV010000020.1 GCA_947450695.1 Comamonadaceae bacterium | reverse complement strand
GTGTTGGAGCCGACGACGGAGATCGACAGCGGTCGGTAGCCACGAATCCGAAAGGTACCGCAATCAGTGCCATTTTCAAGCTCCCAAAAACGCGACAACACGCTGTACTGACCATCATGACAGGCGTCGGTTCGGGCTATTTCGGTGCTGGCCGAGGTCTCTACTTTTTCGACGGTGCCAATTCGTTCTGGCAGGCGTCGCTCGGCGGGGTCTGTTGCTGGTGTTGTTACCGTCGTTTCCATTGGCATTGAAAGTCGACCGGCCCATCGGTCGTAGCAGTCGAGTCTGGCCATTTTCTCTGTTGTGGCCGCACATATCTGCAGGGCATTTTCAGATTCAGGTGTTGCCTGGACCGCTTGTGCAGACGCATGTCCAACGCTCAATAAAAGGATTGAGAGCACAAAAGGGGTTGACGTTCGGGAGGTCATCGGGTCGCTTGTGATTGGGGTATGAAACCCTTGACGGGCATTTTTAAAGCTCGAGGGGCCAAGCGATAGAGGCATCAGATGAAAGTATTCACTCCAAACGCGCAAGCTAGTGTAAGCGAGCATTTGGAGGCTAGTGCCGCACCTTGTAATGCCCCTCAATGTTGATCAGCGTGACCGTTGCCGTTTCGCTCAAGGCTTGGGTGCAGCGCGGCCTAGGTGCCGCTCAATTTGCGTGGCGCACTCGCGGGCGGTGTCTAGCAATTTCCGTTCGTGCGACTTGGTGGCTCGTTTGCCGACGACGGAGATGTGGATGGCTGCCGCCAATTTGCCAGTGCCGTCATAGATAGGAACGGCATAACCGATGATGCCTTCGACAGACTCTTCATCGCTTTTGGCGTAGCCCTGCGTTCGGATGCGTTTGAATTCGATCTCTAGTTTGGCCGGGTCGGTGATCGTGACGGAGGTCAGCTTTTGCATGCGTCCGGCGAGGGCTTGCGCGCCTAATTTCGTGTCGTTCGCAGCAAACAGTTTCCCTGTGGCTGTGCAGTGAAGAAACAGGGATTCTCCAAGGCGGATGTCCAGTGAAATGCGTTGTGTTCCAAGGCAACGGTCAGCGTAAATAACGCGTTTTCCCACTTGCATGGCCAAGTACACATCGTCGCCGATTTCCTTGGCTAAATCTTGCAAATGCCGGCGCGCGATGGTGCGGATGTCGAGTGATTGCAGGGTCTGCAGAGCCAGTGCCACGGTGCGTGGCCCGACGGAATAGCGAAGATCTTCCGTGACGCTGGCGACTTCGGCGCTGACCATTGTTTGGAGCATGTTGTGTACGCTGCTCACGGGCAAGCCGAGCGCGTCCTTGATCTCCGTCAGGCGCAGGCCCTCTTTATGCTGGACAAGCAGGTTCAGGACGTCGAATGTGCGGAGGTATCGATCTGGACTCATGTGGGACTTGGACCTCGACCGCGAGGCCGGCTGCTGAAAGTCAGCGAGATGAATCCCGCATAGCACTTTCCGGTGATGTATGGGCCAGACGGCATGGCTCTTGAGCACGGCTGGAGGTTTGGGTAGTTTAAAACTTTTAACATCATTGAATTTCAGCTGAGTAGAAAAAGCCTGATGCACTTGAACCTTGTTTGACCGTGTCTGGTGAGCATGCTACATTCTACTTTAATCGAAAATATTTTCGAACATTCGAAAATAAACACGCAGAGAGACGCATAGAAATGATTCATTCGGAAAGCTTGCAGCGCGCCAGATCATCGTCAACGCGGGTTGTTAACAAGGCTCAGTTCGTCGGCGAGGTCACTGACCTGTTTGTCTCAGAAGCGACATCTGGTCCTAGGCCGCAGTCGTTTCTGGTGGAGCAGTCGGCGAATTGGACCTTGCCCACGCACTTTCACTTGGAGCACCAGTTTCAGGTCTTTATTGCTGGCAGCGGTTCGCTGGGTAAAACGCCTATTCATCCGCTGACGGTTCACTATGCCTCGCCTCACTCTGGCTACGGGCCGTTGATTTCTGAAGCCGATGGCATCTCGTATTTCACCTTGCGGGCGATGAGTGACACCGGCGCCTGGTACTTGCCGGAGGCGCGTGAACATTTGAAGACGCGCATCAAAAAGCAGCAGTTACATGCCGAGCCCGCTGAACTCATCACCGCAGATTCGTTGATGAATTGGCCGGCACCTTCACAAGAGACGCTGCTAGAACTTGATGCCGGTGGATTGGCTGCTTGGCTGCTGCGTTTGCCGCCGAATACAAAAACGTCAGCCCCTGAAGCTCAGGCCTTAGGGGGCGGACGTTTTTATGTGGTGAGCAAAGGGTCTGCGCTGATCAGCGAGGCACTGATGCCAGCTTGGTCAACTGCGTACGTGTCGCCAGACGAGACTGTCGCCATTGAGTCTGGCCCCGAGGGGCTTGAGGTGCTCGTGTTGCAGTTTCCTGCCGCGGCTTTGACTGAACCAGGCTGAGCTATTCACCGCGCCACTGCGGCACACGTTTTTCGGCAAAGGCGCTAGCCCCTTCCCGGGCGTCAGCTGACTTCAGCAGGTGGCCGGTGATGCTTTCTTGCCGCGCGAACATTTCGTCAATCGGCCAGTCACGCTGTTCGATGATGACTTGCTTGCTCGCAGCCACTGCCAGCGGTGCGTTGACCATGATGCGCCTGGCCAGTTTTTTGGCCTCATCAAGCGCTTGGCCAGGCTCGACCAGCACATTGATCAAGCCATATTGATACAGTCGTTCAGCGCTGATCATGTCGCCCGTCAGTGCGGCTTCCATGGCGATGCGTTGCGGTATCAAGCGCGGCAATCGCATCAGTCCGCCGGCCGCGGCGGCAAGCCCGCGTTTGACTTCTGGCAGACCAAACTTGGCATCACGTGCCGCGACGACGAGGTCGCAGGCCAACACTGACTCAAAGCCACCGGCCAGCGCGTAGCCTTCTACCGCCGCAATCAAAGGTTTGCGTGGGGGTGTCATGGCGATGCCCAGAATGCCTCTGCCTTTGACGCGAGTGACTTCGCCGCGCAGGAAGGCTTTGAGGTCCATGCCGGCACAAAAGGTACCACCTGCACCCGTCAGAATGCCGATGCGCAAGTCGTTGCGGTGATCCATCTCGTCAAGCGCCATGCAGACGCCATACGAGACAGCGCGATTCACCGCATTTTTTTGGGCGGGTCGGTTGATCGTGACAATCACCATCCCATCGATGTGTTCAACCAAGACTTCATCGGACATGTTGTTTCTCCATTTTTGATCAATCACCAGTTCCAGTGCACGGGTGCCAGACCTGCTACCGGGCTGCGAAAACTCACCAACGAATCGCCAGCCAGGCAACCCATGTACGCGGTGCGCAAGTCAGGCCCGCCAAAAGCCAGCGAGGTCACGTTAAACAAGCGGTGTCCGCGCGCTGCTGAAAGTTGTGTTCGGTCGAGTGTGCCAGCTTCAAAGGCGGCTTCAAGTTCGGCGGCTGTGTTGGTCACGGCATCATCGATGATGGTTTGTTTTTTACCATCTGGTCCAATCCGGTAGACGCGGTTGCTGCCGACACAGACCACCCACGCGCCACCTTCTGCGTCAAGTGTCAAGCCATCCGGGAAATCGCCATTGCCAAACGTGGCGACGGTTTCCCGGTCTTTCAGTTCGCCGTTGTCGGCGATGTGAAAGCGCGACAAGCGGCGTCCGAAGGTTTCGTTGACGTACATGAATCTGCCGTCAGCGCTTACCCGGCATTCATTCGTGTAGTGCAAGCCATCAGCCACTACCCGAGTACCCCTTGCATCGCGCAATACGATGCTGCCGCTGGCTTGGCGCAGCGGGTATTTATCACCGCCATCGGTGGCACTGATGCAGGCCCAGACACGCCCTTCAGCATCGTTGGTCACGAAGTTCACGCGGTCGATCACTTGGCCGTCGACTTCGGTCATCCATGCCGAAGCTTGTCCATCGGGCGCAATCTGCCAGACACCGCCATTTGGTCCGAGATTAGCGATCAGAAAACTGCCATCGCGCTGCAGGGCGATGCCATTAGGCAGCAGGGAGGAGTGACCGCTGAGTTGCTGGCGACCATCGGCCCAGAGTGTCGTCACACCACCGCGTCGGTCAGAGACAAAAAGACGGCCTGAAGAATGGGTCAGCACGCACTCGGGACGTTGCAACCCAGCGGCAACGGTTTGCAGGCCTTGGTCAGAACGGTTAGGCGCATTCACGCGCAATGTCTCTGCAAACGCAAGCCATTCTTCACGCGACGTTTTCTGCATCCTGTTCAATCGAGTGAAAGCTTCAGCTTGCTGATGATGTCACGCCAGCGCTGCACATCTTGCTTCAGCAAAGTACCCGTCTTCACGCTGTCCAAATAGGCAGGCTCCAAACCCCGATCTTTGAGTTTTGACAAGAGATCGGGATCCGTCATGACGCGAGCCAAGTCATCGCTGATTTTTTTGACGATGGCCGGTGGTGTTTTGGCCGGCGCCAGCAAGCCATACCAAATGTCAACGTCAAATCCTGCGACGCCACTTTCTGCAACCGTCGGCACGTTGGGTAGCCGCGAAAAACGCGTTGCCGTTGTCACAGCCAAGGGCTTCAAACGGCCTTGTTGAACCAAGCCATCAAAAGCGGACATCGCGCCGAACGACAGTTGCACTTCGTCTGCAACCAGCGCCGTGACGGAGGGGCCTGATCCCTTGTAGGGGATGTGGGTCATCTCGATGCCGGAGCTCAATGCAAACAACTCACCCGCCAAGTGTGGGGCGGTGCCAGTTCCGGCCGATCCATAGTTGATTTTTCCAGCGTTGGCTTTGGCGTAGGCGACAAACTCAGCAAAATTCTTAACCGGCATTTTGTCGTTGACCACCACCACCATGGGTGAAGTCGCGTAACGGCCGATAGGCGCAAAGTCACGTAGCAAATCCCACGGCAAGTTTCGATACAGCGACGTGTTGATGGTGTACGAGTTGACCAGCAGCAAAATAGTGTGGCCGTCTGGAACCGCTTTGGCCACGACGTCTGCACCGATGTTGCCGGCAGCGCCTGGCCGGTTGTCGATGATCACCGGTTGCCCCCACAACTCAGACAGCTTTTGCCCGACCAGTCGGGCGGAGATGTCGGAGCCACCGGGCGCAAAACCGACGACTAGGCGTACAGGCCGATCTGGAAATGCGTGGGCAGCGACAGCCAGCAGTGACGTCAGCACGAAGACAGTAATGGTTTTAAAGCGATTTGTCATCAGTGTTCTCAGTAGGTTCAGGTTTCTGCTGGGCTGAGCTTGTGAAGACGTTCCATCGTTTCCAAGTACTCGAGTTGCATCCGATACATCACGTCTCGCACGCTGCTTTCTTCATTGATCATGCCAACCACCTGGCCGGCCGGGAACGAGTAAAGATCTTTGCGCTTAGCACGGACGACGCGCGCATGGGCTTCGTTGTACAAAATGCCTTGCAAGGGTGTCGGCAGGTACTCAGGAGCGCCAGGCGCTTCCCAAGCCTCTGACAAGCGGCTTTTGATCATGCGCACGGTCTTGCCAGTGCGTGCTTTTCGCCGCACGGCGTCTTGCGCACGGGAGGCAAAGAGCGCTTCTTTTTCAAACGGGTCCAGTTCGCTTTCGGTGGTGCCCAACCAGACAGTTCCGCACCAGACGCCTTGGGCACCGAGTGCCAGTGCGGCCGCAATTTGGCTGCCTTTGGCGATACCGCCAGCGGCCAGCACGGCGACTTCGTCACCACAGGCTTCGACCACTTGGGGCACCAACACCATGGTGGCGATTTCGCCGGTGTGACCACCGGCTTCAGTCCCTTGGGCGACGATCAATTGCACGCCGGCTTCTCTGTGGCGAGCCGCGTGTTCACCCTTGCCGCACATGGCGCCAATCATCACGTTGTGCTCACGCAGTTGCGCCACCACATCCGGTGGCGGCGAGCCCAAGGCGCTGACCACCAGCTTGACCTGGGGGTGCTTGAGCGTCACCGCCAGCAGGCGACGTGCGCCATCGGGCGTCATGTTGCCGCGACCGTCGATGATTTCGCGGTGAATGCGTTCACGCTCGTCGGGCGGTAGCTCGGGTACGCCTTCAGCTTGCAAGAAGTCGTCCATGAAAGCCCGGTGTTCTTGTGGAATCATGGTTTCTAAGTCGGCCGTGGTGGTTTCGGCCTCTTTGTCGTACTTGGTCGGGATGATCACATCCACACCGTAAGGGCGGCCGTTCACGTGCTGATCAATCCACCGCAATTCGGCTTCAAGTTGTTCGGGCGAAAAAGTGGATGCGCCCAGCACGCCAAAGCCGCCGGCCTTGGTGACTTCAACCACCACATCGCGGCAATGAGAGAAAGCAAAGATAGGCAGTTCACAGCCCAATTTTTCACAGAGTGGTGTACGCATAGAGAATTTCTTGAAAAAAATGGATCAGTATGGAATCGGTGTCAGTGGGCGACAACGGCTGCCGCTGCCGTGACTTCTGATTCGCGCCAGACGAACAAGGCGTCCAGCGCCTCGACCTGGCTGCCGCGGACCCACAAGGGGTTGACGTCCAGCGCTTCGAGCTCAGGCCCGAGGTTCACGATGGCTTGCGCAATGCGTTCGATGGCGTTGGCCACGGCATCTAGGTCCGCGGCGGGAACGCCGCGTTGACCCGTCAGCAGCTTGGCGCCGCGCAGACCCGTCAGCATGCGTTTGATTTCCCGCGCATCAACAGGCAGCGGCCGTAGCGCGACGTCTTGGAGGATTTCAACCCAAACGCCGCCCAGTCCGACCGCCAGCACCGGACCCCATTGAGGGTCACGGGTGTAGCCGACAAACAGCTCGATGCCGCGCTCGCGCATAGGGGCGACGATGACACCCTCGATATGCGCTGTCGGGCATTTCTCAAGGGCCGCTTGCAGCACCTGCAAGGTGGCTTCGCGCACCGCGTCATCCCCTTGCAGATTCAGGATAACGCCGCCGATGTCGCTCTTGTGGGCAATGTCCGGGGAGGCTACTTTGACCACGACTGAACCGCCCAATGCACGCGCTGCCGCAACGGCTTCATCAGCATGGCGGGCCAGTGTGGCAGGCACCACGGGAACACCTTGGCGCGCAAGAAATGCCAACGCTTCATGCTCTGAGCGCGGACGAAGGCCTAGGTCTTGTGTGGGGGCTGCGGCGACGGTTGCTGTGGTTATGGCTGTCTTGGCGCTGGCGTGTTCGCGCTGGCGCTGAGACCACCAAAAAGCACCCGCCAGCCCGGTGAGCGCACGGTCCAGACCGCAGGCCAGGTAATTGGCGCCTGTCTCTGTAATGATCTTGCGCGAAAAATCATTCACCCGTGTGTTGGTGTAACTCACCAGCAGGCCGGGTATGGGCGCGGCGGCCAAGCCGGTCGCGAGATGCGCATGCAACTGGGTCAGCCGCTCGCTCATTTGAGCGGGTTCGTTGGGAATTTCATACCAAGGGCAGAGAATCGCCGCATGTTCAGTCTGAACGCCCAGAATACGCACGACGTCTTCGCATTGCATCGGCGTGACCGAGCCCGTCAGATCCAGCGGATTATGAACCGTGGCAATGTCTGGCAAATTCTTTTCCAACAGCGTTGCCGTAGCCGCTGAGATCGCTGGCAGTTGGATGCCGCGCAGGTCTGCCGTATCGGCTGCAATTTCTCCGACGCCGCCCGAATTGGTCAAGACGCACAAACCGCCCGGCCGTAAAACGCCGGTCCGGCCGACGATGTCTGCGGTGGCCAGCAGGTCTTCCATTGAGCGCACGCGGATGATGCCGTATTGTTCGCAGATGCCTTCGAAGACGCGGTCGTCGCCGACTAACGCGCCGGTGTGGGCCATGGCCGATTGGGCGGTGACTTCGCTGGCGCCCACTTTCAGGATGACCAGTGGCTTCCCGATGGTCAGTGCGCGCTCGGCGACGCGGCGAAAGCGTTCAGGGTGCCTGAAGGTTTCGGCAAAGACCGCAATCGAATGTGTGTGGGGATCGTCTAAAAAGTAGTCGATGAAACTGGCCGCATCGAGATCGACTTCATTGCCGGTGGAGACGACATGGCTCAATCCGACATCCTGCTGGTGAGCCAGCGTCGACAAAAAATACGCGGTGGCGCCACTTTGGGAGACGATCGCCACGCCCGAATTGCGCGACGGTGCCATCACCTGCGTGGTCCAGGCGTAGGCCCGGTTGACAAAGTTGATGAAGCCCAGGCAATTGGGGCCAAGCAAACGAATGCGGTGCTTGGCGGCCAGTTCGCGCAGGCTGTCCTGGAGCACTTGGCCGGCGCTGCCCGTCTCGGCAAAACCAGCCGTCACAATCACGGCAGATGTACCACCCGCCGCGGCCAGGTCAACGATAGCGTCGCCTACTGCGGCTGCCGGCGTCATGATCAGTCCGAGGTCAATCTTTGCACCGACGGCGATACAGGACGTGGCGGTCTGGCGGCCATGGGCCAGTGCGCCGCGCGGGTTGATGAGGTGCAAAGCCCCTTGGTAGCCGCCTTCGGTCAGGTTCTCAAAGGCAGTGCTCGACCAGCGTGAGCGGTCTGAAGCACCAATGATGGCAATTGATTGCGGTGTCAATAGAGCCGCGACAGCATCACGGTTGACGCCGTCGATAGCGGATGTTTTGGCGGCGGTATCTTGGCTCTGAAGTGTCAAAGTGCAATCCCCAATTTTTTAACGACCGGCGTCCAACGCGCAATTTCTGCCGCCACGTAAGCGCGTGCCTGAGCGGGGTTGGAGTTCGTGATGGGTTGAATGCCGAGCTGGTTGAGTCGCTCCAAAACCGAAGGGCGACTCATCACTCGCGCGACGGCTTTCGAAATCGGCTCGATCACCTCAGGGGGTGTTCCAAGAGGCGCGGCCAACAGGTTGCAGGTGCCAGCCAAGATGTCATAACCGGATTCGCGTGCGGTCGCAATGTCCGGGAGATTCTTTTCACGCGTTTCAGCCATCGTGGTGATGATGCGCAACTTGCCGGACTTATGGTGTGGCATCAGCGTTCCCGAGGTTTCGACGATGAATTGAACGTTGCCTGCGATGGTGTCAATGATGGCTCCTGCACTGCCCGCATAGGCGATGTCCACCACATCAATGCCGGCGCGATCTTTGAACAACTCTGCCGCCAAGTGCACCGTGGTGCCGAGCCCAGCATGGCCGTAGGACATCTTGTTGGGACGCGCTTTGGCGTAGGCCACCAGCTCTTTCAAGGTTGTCACCGGCAGTGCCGGATTGACGGCAATCACAAATGGTGCGTTGGACAGCAGGGCGATCCAGGTGAAGTCATCAACCGGGCTGTAGGGTGGCTTGGCTCTGGAGATGGGTGCGGAGATCGCTGTCGATCCGGTCGCCAGCATCAACTGGCTGCCATCTTTGGGGCTGCGCAGGAAACCAATGGCCACCGTCAAACCACCCGCACCGGGTTTGTTTTCAATCAAGACAGGACGCGAGAGTTCTTCGCGAAGCCCATCAGCCAGAATACGGGCGAATAAATCGCCAGAACCGCCTGGCGGAAATCCGACGGCAATTTTGATGGGGCTATCAGACGACTGTGCTGCTGCGGGGCTAAAGCCCAGTGTGGCGTTGGCAAGTGCCAGCGCACCACCGAGCATGATTTGCCGACGCCCATTTGACGTGCGATTATTTTGTTTGGTCATGACTTGTCTCCTGATTTTTTGTAGACGTATTTTTATACGTTCATCCCAGCACTGAAATGCAGCCTTGTTTTGAAAGTTCATTCAACATTCAAGGCTGCGAGTGCGTTTTACTTGACTAGTTCAAACCAAAAATCCAGTACATCGCCGGTACGCTTTTCAGCGAAACGTGTGATCACAGGGGTACCAATGGCCAGTTGAGCAGCGGCCTTGGCGCCGTCGGTCAAATCGAGGCCCTTGAAGTAACCACCGATAGCGGTGTCTGCACCTTTGAGCAGCACATAGCCGAATGCATAAGGTGGGTCTGGCAGGTTGTTGAAGGCTTCGTAAACAATGGTGAAGCACTCAATCGTGCCTTCCGGCCCGACCGCCACCCAGTCTTTGGTGGGCTCCAGCGTTTCGTCAGAGAACGCGCGTGGCGGTACCAACACCCGGCCCGATTTCGGGTCGCGCCGACCGTAGATCTGCTTGTTGTCGCGAATTTGGGTGAAGAAATAACTCGCAGTCTCCCCCAGTGCGTGGTTGTAGGTGATGTTCCAGTTCTCGGTACGTGTCATCAGTTCCATGTTCGTGTCCTTGGTGATTCAGTTCAGTTGTTTAAATGTTGGGGTGTTTGAGATCAGGCTTCGACAACCATGGTGCCGAAGAATTGGTGGTCGCCGCCGTTGCCGCTGGCAATGCCGCGCTTGGCACCTTTGACCTGGTGGCCACCGGCGCGACCCCAGACCTGCAGCGCCACTTCTGCAACCCGTACCATGGCTGTTACCGCAATGGCGTTCGAGCACAGTGTGCCGCCCGATGGGTTGACCGGGTTTTGACCACCGATTTTGAAATAGCCTTCACGCAGCATCTTGGGAGATTGACCGAGCTTGGCTAGACCTGCCGCTTCGATCGCGTGAAACTCGGTGTTGCTGAACGGAGAGTACATTTCCGCCACGTCGATCTGCTTGGACGGGTCAGTGATGCCGGCCATCTTGTAGGACGCGTGGCAAGCTTCACCCAGTGCTTTGGCATCGGCGTGGTCGGCGGTGTAGCCGTTGCCCATGCGGTCGCCAATGAAGTAGCTCTCAGAGTTGTGGGCCACACCGGTGATCCAGACAGCTTCCAACTTGTTGTCGCGAATGTATTCTTCCGACGCCAGCACCATGGCGCAGCCGCCGCTCGATTGCGGGCAGGCGTCAAAGAGTTTGATCGGCCACGAGACCATTCGCGAGGCCATGACTTCTTCGATGGTGGTGACTTTGCGCAAGTGGGCGTTCGGGTTGAGCGAAGCGTGGTAGCGATTTTTCACCACAATGCCGGCCATGTCTTCTTGGGTCATGCCGTACTTGTGCATGTACCGAATAGCCGACATCGCCAACATGGTGATGGTGCCCAAGGGCAAGGCACGCTCGTAGGCGGGGTCCCAAATCTTGTTCAAAATGGTTTGCGAGTCGCCGCATTCACCGACCTTGTCAGCGCCGGCCACCAACACCACTTCACAAGCACCAGCAGCAATGTGCGAGTGCGCCGCTGCCAGAGCAGACAGTCCAGTTGAGCCGCCTGTGTTGATCCGCATGAAACGCTTGTTGCGTGCGCCCACAGCGTCAACGCCGAGGCGTTCTGCGTTGCCAATTCCAAGCAGCGCATCCGGTGCCAGCGAGTACACCACGGCATCGATCTGGTCGAACTCCATCTTGGCGTTATTCATGCACAGCTTGACGGCCTCTCGCACCAGTTCGGTGTAGTTAGCGTCAGGGCGCTTGGCCTTGAACTGGGATTGACCAATCCCGACGATTCCAACGCGTGGCACTTTCATTGAGTTATCTCCTTGGATTCGTGGCCGAACACGACCACGGTGTTGTATTGCATGGCAAAGCCGCTGGCACCATGGGCCACAGATTTGCGCACGCCGGCTTTCTGGTGAACACCAGCGCGGCCTCTTGACTGATTAGCGGCTTCCGCTATGCGCATCAGACCGCTGCAAAAGATCGGGTTGTATGAGATAGCGCCGCCTGACAGATTGGTCGGCAAAGCGCCGGCAGCGGTGAAGTCGCCGTTCTCGGTGGCTTTAACCCACTGGGTACGCTCGCACAGGCCCAAGCCTTCAAGTGCCAGCAATTCCTGGTAGGCCGTGGCGTCTGCCACCTCGGCCACGTCAAAGGCTTGCTTCGGTTGCGTGATACCTGCTTCAGCGTAAGCTTGTTTGGCAGAGGCGGCAAGCGAAGGCACCGTCGCCAGATCACGGTCACCCAAAAATGCGGTTTCTGTAGCCCAACCCATGCCGTGTAACCACGCCACGTTTTGGCATTTTTTCTCGGCGATCCATTCGTCACTGGCCAGCACCATGGCGACGGCACCAAAGCTGGATTTGCTCACCATGCCTGCGGTCAGTGGCCAGCGCAGCATTTTGCCGCCGGCAATCGTCACGCGTTCTTGCGGGAATGCAGAAAGATGAGGATAGGCGACAGCACCTTGATGGCGATTTTTCACGGTGACCGTGATGGCCGCTTCGCGCAGACCCGGAACCTGGGCTTCAAGCGCATTGGCTTGCAACGCGTGGGAGGCCAAGTCGTCCAGCGGCAAAGCGCGGTGAAAGTACGGGTCGTTCGATAGACGCTGCGTTTCATTGACGTCGGCGGTTTCTTCTGGATTCCACGAGACCACCAATTGCGTCTTGTACATGCCCGAACGCACGCGCAAGGCACCCAGCACAAACGCATGTTCGCTGGATGACGGTGTCGACAAAATGTCGCGTCCCACGCCACCCACCGAGCCTGAGGCCATCATGATCGAGATGGCGCGGCCGTCGAGCTGGTCATTGCCAGCGACGACGATGCCATCAATTTCTTCAATCGTCATATTTGCGTCGCGCAGGGCTTGCTGCACAACCGCATGTAAGGACTCTTCCAGATAAGCCTGCTCGGGGTGTCGGGGTGCGTACATGACGCTTCCGATGACCCCGACCTGAGGTCGTTTTTGCATTTTCCACCTTCCAAATGGTTCAAGTTACCGCTGAAAAATGTTAATTTCAAGTGCCGCTTATTATTCGGTATTTCGAAATTAACTACAAGTTTTCGAAATCATAGCACGTGATGTTGCGCTTGAATTTCTTTTCTGATGACCTTTGAAGCTCATGACATGACTCTTCTTGAGAGGCGCAAACGTCGGTATATACTTGCTGGTACAAATTTATTCTAAATAGAAAATTTCAGTATGACAAAACTTCCTTTGTCCGGCGTGCGAATTCTCAGCTTGGCTGAGCAGTACCCGGGACCCTATGCCGGCATGTTGCTGGCGGACATGGGCGCCGATGTGATTCTTGTCGAGAGACCTGGCAGCGGGGATCCGTCACGGCGATTCCCTGGCTTGTTTGCATCGTTCAACCGCAACAAACGTTCGGTGGTACTGGACTTGAAATCGGAAGAGGGACGCGCCTCTTTCCTCGAACTGGTCGATTCCGCCGATGTCGTGATGGAGGGTTTTCGCCCTGGTGTGATGGACCGACTCAAGCTCGGCGCTGAAGCGCTCAGACTGCATAAGCCGGACCTGGTGTTCGTGTCGATCTCTGCATTTGGTCAGAACGGGCCGCTGGCCGGTGTGGCTGGTCACGACCTGAGTATTCAGGCGGCTGCCGGTTTAGTGCAAGTCCCTCTTGGGCAAGAGGCTCAAGCGCCGTTGCCGATGTTGCCCTTGGGTGACATTGCGTCTGCCATGTTTGCTGCATTGGGTGTTGTCACTGCTTTGTATGCTCGGAAAAGTTCGGGCAACGGGTCGACGCTGGATGTTTCCATGCTTGATTCACTTGTGAGTTGGATGACGCCGTTTCTGATGCCGCCCATGAACAAGCTGCCAACCCGTGAATTGCCACCGCTAGACCCTGGCTACGGTATTTTTCTGACCGCCGACAGCCGTCAAATCACGCTCAGCATCGCCGGTGAAGACAGCATGTGGATGGCGCTTTGTAATATTCTCTCGCTGCCTCAATTTGCCGATTTGAACGAGGATCAGCGCAGCTCGAGAAGCAAAGAGATCACGCCCTGTTTACGCGAAGCGATTGCCAAGCAGCCGTTTGAACGTCTTTATCAGCAACTGAAAGATCATTCGATTGCCTTCGGCCCTGTACTGGGTCTTGACGAAGTGCTGAAGGATCCGCAGATGATTGTTCGCGGCATGACGCAAACGCTGGAGACTGCTGAGGGTAAACAAAAATACGTCAGGCAGCCGATTTTGATGGATGGTCAAGGAGGACTCATCAATCGCTTACCGCCGGCATTGGGTCAGCACAACGAAGAACTGTTGGCGCATGCAAAAAAGCCGGCTGCTCATACCGCCCAATCGAAGCTATTGCTGGTGGCGAATCAAAAATGAGGCTGGGGCGTCACAGTGGTCGTTTGGCTTTCACCATGTTCAATACCAAGGTGGCGATTTTGTCGGCGGTCTCAGCCTGCGTCAGGCGACCGTCGGCGCGATACCAGACATAGGACCAACTGATGATGCCGCCGATGGCCAACGAAGTGATCTTCACATCATCGACCTCGAATTCGCCGGCTGACACACCTGCGGTGAGCAGTGCAAAAATTTTCCTGTCGAATTCGCGGCGCATGTTGTCGATAGCGGCGCTGTCTTCAGTGGACAGGTGTTTTTGCTCGCGGTTGTAAATGGCGATGTGTCCCTGATTCTCAATCACGGCCAGCATGAAGTCGCGGGCCAAATGATGGAGTTTCTCGGTTGGCGACCCTTGCGATGCGACCACCCGGTTCAGGACGTCGAGTGAGGCACGAATCCCGCGTGAGCAAATTTCTGCCAGCAAAGCATGCTTCGACTTGAAGTGAGAATAGATGAATGGTTTGGTGACATTCATTTTTTCAGCGACCGCTTCAAGCGTCGTGTTGCTCAATCCATTGTGGTGAAAAAGCTCAACGGCCGTAGCGATAATCCTTTCCCGTTTCAGTCTTGAAACGGCGTCACGAATATCTTCTTCGACTATCAGATCAGTCCCCGCAACGGGGTGTTCAGGCAGACTTCGTTTGGCAGTCTTTGTGGCGCTCAACACCTTGGGTTTGACTTTTTTGTTCATGCTTTCTCGGTCTGGCGGCGCTATGCGCTTGGGTTAAGGCGGCTGGTCGCAGGCCGAAAAATAAGATCAACGCCATCCTCACGTGTCTCAAATTGGCCATGAACCGGAAGATCAAGTGAGGGCGCCACATCGCTTCGCCATAGGCCTAAGGCCCTGACACCCTCTTCAAGATCAATGGTGACCAGTGTATAGGGAAGATCATTGGCGAAGGCTGGGTGAAAGGCGTGGTGAGCAACAGTCCAACTGTGAACCTTGCCGCGACCGCTGGCGTCTCTCCAAATGACAGAGTCCGAATAGCAATGACTGCAAAGAAGTTGCGGATAGTGCCGAGTCCGACCGCAGTCACCACAGCACTGCAATATGAAACGACCTTCAGCTGCCGCATCCCAGTAGGGGCGCGACATGGCTGATGGCTCTGGGATGGGTTTGAGTGGTTTTAACATGAGTATTACTCCCCTCGCATGATGGCCAGAGCGCCATCGCCTTGGTCACCGTAACCCGTGACCAAGCCGACTTTGGCATTCGCAACTTGGGCTCGCCCGGCATCGCCACGCAACTGACGCACCAATTCGACGATGTGGTTCAACCCCCAAACGTGTGCCTGCGACAGCAGACCGCCATGGGTGTTGGTTGGTAATGCACCGCCTAAACGCAGACGCCCGCCAGCTACAAACGGCCCGCCTTCGCCTTTTTCGCAAAAGCCCATGTCTTCGAACTGTCGAATCACCGCGTAAGTGAAGCAGTCATAGATTTCGGCTACTTGGATGTCGGCATGGGTGAAGCCGCTCATTTCAAAAGCACGTGGCGCCGCTTTGGCGATGCCTAAACTCGTCATGTCTGGCCGTTGCGTGATGGAGCCCGGTGAGTCTGGATGACCCGCCGCAATCCCTGAGATAAAGACGCGTTTGTGACGAAGATCTGCCGCTTGCGGGGCTGCGCTGACGACAATGGCCGCGCCGCCGTCGCTTTCCAAACTGCAATCCAGCAGACGGAAAGGGTCGGCGATCATGCGTGAGTTGCGGTGATCCTCTAAGGTGATGGGTTTTTTCATCACGGCATTGCCATTGAGCAGCGCGTGTTCCCGACAGGCAACGGCTACCTCGCCAAATTGCTCGACGGTGGTGCCATACAACTCCATGTGTCGGCGCGCCATCGGGGCGTAGAGCTGCGCGGGGGCAATTGCGCCCATGGGGTACTCGAACTCGGTCACAAAATGGAACTGAGGCATTTGGTGAATGCGCGCGCCCGCTTTGTTGGAGGCCGCTGTGACGTTGCGTCCGAAAGTGATCAGCACGTGCTTGCAAACGCCGGCGGCGATGGCTGAAGCGGCTGCTTGCAAAGCCATCGTCGGACTGGCACCGCCGTGCGGGATCAAGGCTGAAAAACGCAAGTCGGGCAGGCCGAAATTGTCAATGAAGTCATCGGCTGTGCCGCTGACAAGGCCGATGGGGATCACGCCGTCGATGTCTTTGGGCGTCAGCCCGGCGTCTGCAATTGCTTTGAGTGAGGATTCGATCTGCAACTCGAAGGCGGTCTTGGTCGAGCCCCGCATATAGACGGTTTCGCCAATACCGGTGACGCAGGCTTTGTCTGAAAGCGACATTTATGCCTCCGCTTTGTTCAAGTGTTCATCCGCCGTTGGTACGGCGCTGGTACGACCCCGAGTGCGTTGTTTGGCAATTTGCTTGCGGTAGAAGATGGGGTCCAGTTCCAAGGCATAGCGGGTGCTTCCGGGGAAATGCTTGGTCAGGTACTTTTGCTCTTCTTCCATGGCCAGGTTCATTTGTGAACTATCTGGCAAGGTCTGGTCGCCACAGACCAACTCGGTGACCCACTCGGCTTGATCGTCCATCATGCGGATGTTGCCGCCACCGGCCACATTGAAAAGGCCGGTGAAATAGAGGCCGCTTTGGGTCGGGTGCACGACGCGCAGGTAAAGCTTGACCCGATGACCATCCATCGGTCGCATGTCTGGGGCCAAGAAGGGCAGGCTGACCGAGTAACCGGTGCCAGCGATGATAGCGTCGAAAGTTTCCTTGCTGCCGTCGAGAAAGGTCACTTCTTGACCGATAACCGATTGAATACCGGGTTTGGCCCTGATGCGGTTCCACACCATGTGCGCCATCAAGGTCGGGTGGCTGGTTGGATGCGTCCGCTTCTTGGGTGTTGTGAAGCCCCATTGCTCCATTCGGCCGTAAATGATGCGCACCAGTATTTCGCGAATCGTACGGCGGACGGGCCATGGCATCCATGATTTTTCAAGCATGGCCAAAGCCCGCGAGTTCGGCAGACCAAACAACATGCGCGGCATCACCAGCACTGGCGAGCGGGCTGAAATCATGGTCGACTCTGTGACCACACAGATGTCAGCCGCGATATCAACGGCACTGTTGCCCATGCCAACCACCAGCACGCGTTTGTCGCGAAAAGGTTCGGGGATACGGTAGGTGTGCGAGTGGAGATACTCGCCTTTGAATTCATCCCGCCATGTTGGATGTGTCGGCACACTTTGGTGACCACTGCCAATCACCACAGCGTCGAAAGTGTCGACGCGGCCGTCCGCCAGACGAATTTGCCAGCGGCCTTCATGCTTCGCCACATCCTCTACTTTAGAGTTGAAACGGATGTGTTTAACGATGCCGAAATGAGCCGCATAAGCCTCAAGGTAGCGCCGCATGCCGGCATGATCCGGGTACAGCGGGCCACCTTCAGGAAACGGGAAATCTTTATAGGCTGTCACTGCCACTTCTGAGTTTAAGTGCAGGCTTTTGTACGCTGGTGCCATGCCGTTGTCGTTGTTGTAAACCCAGAGTCCGCCGATACACGAACCCATTTCGTATAAAACCACGTCGACCCCACGTGCCAATAGATGCTTGGCCGCGCACAGGCCAGCTGCTCCGGCGCCAATCACGGCCACACGTTTTTGTATTTGTTTTGTTGATTGCATCAGAACTTACCTCTCAAAAAAATAACATCCATCATCTGCCGACGGCCCTCAGACACCATTCGGGACGTGAAGAGTGGAGCTGCATAAGACCTACTGAGCACTCAATTCAGCCGCGCGTCGCACCGCCAGCTTTTTCAGTTCATTGCGCTGCAGTTTGCCCGTCACCGTCAGCGGCAAACTCTCGCAAACCTCAATGTGATCAGGTAACTTGTACTTGGATGCCTCTTTGGCGCAATGCAGGCTGAGTGCCTCTAAGTCAAAGTTTCCGGACGTCACAGGGACAACAAAGGCAAAAATACGCTCGCCGCGCGCTGCATCGGGAACGCCGACGACAGCCGCTTCTTGCACGGAAGGATGGCGTCGCAGCACTTCTTCGACTTCGGCTGGTGAGACGTTGATGCCGGCGCGCTTGATCATTTCACTGATGCGGCCGACAAAAACGAAGTCGCCATCGGTGTTGATCATGCCCATGTCCCCGGTCTTGTAGTAGCCATCATCAGAGAATGTTTTTGCATTTTGTGCCGCGCTAGCGCCGCTGTAGCCGCGCGTGATGAAGCCGCGTACTTCGGTCAACCCGGGCGTACCTGCCGGGACGATCGCCCCCGTGACTTCGTCAACAAATCGCATTTGTTGCCCTGGCAGTGGAGGACCTTGGCAATGCGCTCGTCTCTCGAGGGGCCAGTGGTGCCAAGTGACAGCGCAGTTGCCGTAGGTCTCGGTCGCGCCATAGACATTGCACAGTTCTGAAGCGCCCAGTTTCTCGACTGCAAATAGAAAGTCTTCGGGGCTGCCGATCATCAAACCAGTACGAAGGCTACTCAACCGCTTGGTTTGGTAGGTTGGATGACGGACCAGCGCCGCGGTCATGGCTGGTAAGGTGTAAATGGATGTGCAGCGTTCTTTTTCAATCACGGTCAAGGCGAGAGCAGGGTCAAAGCGCTCCATCAGCACCAGTGTTGCACCGTGTGAGAACGTTGCCGGCAACGCATTAGCGCCCCCGAAAGCCCAAAACAGCGGAGCTGCCAGCAAGACGCGGTCGTCGGCTGTGAGTCCCTGACGTTCACCGATATTGAAGCCATTTTCAATCAAGGCAAATTGCTGCAGTGGCACCGACTTGGGTGCGCTGGTAGAACCAGAGGTGTACAGAATAAGCACATCGTCACCCGCACTTGGACCTTCGCCAGGGGCGGCAACTTCCAGCGGAGTGGCACGGCTGACCTGAGTGGCAAAGTCTGGAAACTTGCCCAGTTCACCGTCGATCAACCAATGCCTATGCACTGAGGGCATGCCCGGTGCATCTTGAAGTGCTACCAAGTCGGCCTCGAAATGGCTGTCCCCAAAACGGGCTGCCGTCACCAGTAATGACAGGTCGGAATCTTTCAGTAAAACGGCCAACTCTGCACGTGTCGACCACGAGCTCAGCGGCACTGTCACTGCGCCAACAGCGCCCGCGCCCAGACAGACATCAATCCATTCAACCCGGTTGCTCATTAAAAGGCCAACACGATCGCCGCGCCGGACACCCAACGCGTGCATGGCGCCGGCCACCTGCGCCGCGCGTGCGGCTAAGTCCGCGTAAGTGAAACGACCTTGCGGGCAGACCAAGGCGGTCTGGTTGGGTGCGCGGTTTGCTTGCTCGCGTACCAATTCGATCAAGGTTCGGGAATAAGGTGGCGTCATCATTTTTTTAGTCCAGTTTGGCGCCCGTCAACTCCACCATGGCTTTCCATTTCACGCGCTCGCGTTCGGCAAATGCAACGGTTTCTTGCGGTGTTGTGGCGATAGTGCGAGCACCTCCTTCAAGGAAGCGTTTTTGTACCGCTGGATCAGCCGCAATTTCTTTGATCGCTTCTGACAGCTTGGCAACGATACCCGTTGGCGTGCCTTTCGGCAGCACAAAGGCGCCCCACGACGTGATGATGAAATCCTTAATGCCGACTTGTGCCATCGTGGGGACGTCAGGCAGGGTTGGCCAACGCTCGGATGATGTCACGGCCAAAGCCTTGACCTTGCCCGCTTTGATCAGCGGCATGTAACTGGCGATGTTGTCGATCGCAAAATCGGTGTCGCCAGCCATCAGCGCCGGCATCGACTGTGCCGCGCCGCGAAAAGGAATATGCAGCGCTTTTAAATTATTACGGGCACCGAATAATTCGCCTGCTAAATGGGGTGTGGTGCCGACGCCAGCAGAACCAAAGGTCACCCCCTGAGGTTGTTTTTTGGCCCAAGTCAAAAATTCTTGCGCAGTCTTGGCGGGGTGCTTTGGCGATACGACCAGAACGTTGCAGTTCTCCCAGATCATGGATGAATACTCAAAATCACGGACGGGGTCATAGCTCATCTTTGAAAAGAGGAACTGATTGATAGACAGTGTGCCGATGGTGGCTGAAGAGATGGTGTAGCCGTCAGCCGGTGCGGTGCGCACAGCCTCCATGCCGATGTTGCCACCCGCACCGGTGCGGTTGTCGACCACGAAGTTTTGACCGAATTTAATTGTGAGTCGCTCCGCCACCAAACGGGTCAGCAGGTCAGAGGCGCCACCCGCCGTGAACGGCACGATGATCTTGACGGGGCCCGTTGGCCAGTTGGTTTGGGCGTGCCCCATTTGGAAGGTCATGGCGGCACCGGTGGCCATGGCGGATTGGATGAGTTTGCGGCGTGAGATCATAAAATTTTTGGTTTGTTTCAATGTCGGATTAGCAGTGAATCTCTAGGCTGATTTGCGCACCTTAGGCAAGATCGAATTGGCAATGATCTGGCGCATCACTTCCGCCGTGCCACCGCCGAGACGGCACATGCGGGCGTCGGCGTAGGCGCGGGCAATCGGGTATTCCCACATATAGCCCCAGCCACCAAAGAACTGCAGACATTCGTCCATGACGCGGCCCTGCAATTCGGTGGTGATGAGCTTGCAAATGGCCGCATCGGCAGGGTCTAACTTGCCCTCTAAGTGCAGCTCGATGCAACGGTCGACAAACACCCGTTGCCCCAAAACTTCTGCATGCAAACCGGCTAGTTTGAAGCGGGTGTTTTGGAAGTCTGCCAAGGTCTGGCCAAACATGTTGCGTTCCGAAACGTAGGCAATCGTCCAGTCGAGCGCGGCCTCAGAGCTCGATACGCCGCGGATCCCTTGAATCAATCGCTCCTGCGCGAGCTGGGTCATCAGCTGCACAAAGCCGCTGCCCTCAGCACCCAGTAGATTTTCTGCGGGCACGCGGACATCGGCAAAAAACAGTTCCGATGTGTCTTGCGCTTTGCAGCCCATCTTTTCGAGTTTTCGACCGCGTTTGAACCCCGTCCGATTAGTCTCGACCAGGATCAAGCTGACGCCTTTGCCACGCGCTTTGGGGTCGGTCTTGCAAGCCAGCAACAGCAAGTCAGCACTGTGGCCGTTGGTGATGAACACTTTCTGACCATTGATGACGTACTCGTCACCCTCGCGCAGGGCCTGTGTGCGCATGGCTTGAACGTCGCTGCCGCCAGAGGGCTCGCTCATACCCAGCGCGACAACCACTTCACCAGTCGCCATTTTGGGCAGCCATTTTTGCTTTTGCTCTTCAGTCCCGAAATCAACCAGATAGGGTGCAACGATGTCGGAGTGAAGGTAAAAGGTGGGTCCAGTGGCGCCGACTCGCGCCATCTCTTCAATCAGGATGGTGCTGTGCAAAAAATCGCCGCCCATGCCACCGTATTCTTCGGGCACGTTGCAGCACAGCAGACCGAGTTCGCCGGCTTTCAACCAGAGCGATCGGGGAACTTGGCCGGCTTTTTCCCACTCTGCATGGTGAGGCACCACATGTTCGGCGATGAAGCGTCGCACGCTGTCGCGAAAGGTGTCGTGGTCGGGGGTAAAAATGGTGCGTGGAATCATGATTCTCAGTGACTAAACGGCGGCGCAGGCTCCGCCTTGGGCTAACAGCTGCAAGATGGCAGATTCTTCGTAATCGCATTCGCGCAAAATTTCTGCGCTGTGTTCGCCCAAGCAAGGGGGCAAGCGAGTGATCGAGGCCGGGGAGGCGCTCATTTGAATTGGGTTCATCGGCAGGCGAAGGCTGCCCTCAGTCGGGTGCTCCATGATTTTCCAGAAATCAATGGCATTCAGGTGCGGATCATTTGGCAAGTCTTCGATGCTGTTGACGACCGAAAACGGAATGTCCTCAGCACCCAACAATTGAAGCCATTCGCCATTGGTTTTGCGGGCCACTTGACGTTCGATCTCACCCCAAACTGTGCTGACATTTTTCTGCCGGCCAGCGAAGGTCGAAAAGCGCGGATCCTGCATGATCTGAGCTTCTCCGGCTAACTCGAAAAAGCGTTTCCAGTGCGCGTCGGAATAAGGCAGTAGCGCCAAGTGACCATCGAGCGTTTTGTAAGGCCTGCGTGCCGCGGTGATCACCGGCTCGTAGCCCATGGGGCCGATGGGCGGCTCGAAGGCGTGGCCCCATTGATGTTCGAGCATGTTGAAAGCCGTCATGGTTTCAAACATCGAAACGTCGACCTGCTGACCTTCCCCGGTGCGCAGCTGGTGCATCAGCGCCAACACAATGGCATAAGCCGCATGCACGCCGCTGATCTTGTCGGCAATGATGGTGGGCACGTAACGGGGCTCACCATTGATGATTTTTTGCATCATGGCCAAGCCAGAGGCGGCTTGAATGATGTCGTCATAGGCTGGTCTGCCGCCATAAGGGCCGTCGTCGCTGAACCCCGTCACATGGCAATACACCAAGGCCGGGTTGTTGGCGGCGAGGGTGGCGTAATCGAGACCGAGTCGGTTCGCTGCCGAGGTACGCATGGAGTGCAGCAGTACGTCGGTTTTGCCGATCAAGCGTTGCAGAATGTCGCGTCCTTCGGGCTTTTTTAGATCGACCACAATGCTGCGTTTGCTTCGGTTGCTGGTCAGGAAAAAGGCGCCCATTTTGGGTGATCGACGGGGCCCGATGGCGCGTGTTAAGTCACCTTCAGGGGGTTCCAGCTTGATCACCTCGGCACCCATGTCGCCCAAGTACTGACCCGCGAGCGGGCCAAAAATCATGGAAGCAATTTCCAAGACTCGGATGCCTTCTAAAGGGCGTTTCTTTGTCATGTCAACTCAAAGAACGGCCACTGGGGCCAATGGGCTGCCCGTGGCGCCGACGATCGGCAGCGGGCTGGCAATGAACAGAAACTCGTGACGACCGCTGGCGACCAGAGGGTCCAGCATAAGACCTTCCAGCAGGGGTACACCAAAGTCTCGGATCAAGAGTTGATGAACCGGGAACACGGTGCCTTCGGCGAAGGGCATCACTTCCACTGCGAAGTTGTCTGCACCGACGATGGCCACGCCTGATTCGGCCAGCCACCGGGCCGCCTCCACATTGATGCCTGGCTCGACGTCAAAGGAGGGTTGCCTCACGCCTTTTTGTGATTCGAGCCATCCGGTGCGGATCAGCACCGCGTCGCCCCGATCTGGCGTGATACCGGCCGCTGCCGCTGCCGCTTCGAGGTCGGAGCGGTCAATGACTTCACCGGGTGAAATAACGCGGCCTTTGAGTTTGACCAGATCGAGCAGCACGCCCCGGGTGACGATCGGAGGCATTTTCTCCATGCCTAGCTTTTCGGCGCCCCGGGCGCTACGCACCTCGTTGCCAGAAAAGCCGTTGAACATTTTGTCGTCATACCAGGCGTGACACAAGGCATCGACATGGGTGCCGATGTGTAGCGGCATAACGACCGTGTCTTCGGCAAACTGGAAGCCTCCAGGTCGTTTGCTGCCCGCCGCATAATCGCCCCCGTCTCGGCCCATGAAGTGCTGCAGACCGCAACGATGGCCGGGCACGGGCGTTTTACTCGACAGCAGTTGTGCCAGTCGGAGCACCTCACCAGTGCGAACCAGAGCCGTTGCGCGACGAACTTCGTCTGGGCCGATGTAATTGAGCGCGCCACGCTCGTCTTCAGCGCCCCAGCGCTTCCATGCTTCTTGACTCAATGTGTACTCACTTTGGTGTTAATGTGTTTGGCAATATCTGACGCTGGCTTGGCTCATCATGTCGGTGCCTGTAGGTTGATCGAAGCTCGGTGAAAAGTGTTTCAGGCCAATTGTGGACAGCAGGTCGTAAATTTTACGCAAAAGATATTATTTATTCTTTATGGTATTTTATTCGTACTCGACGGTAAATCAGGGTTTTCCCTGGGTGTCGATCTGAATGGTGGCTCAAGGATATAAATCTCAATGCGGGGTTGGTTGTGGGTTGACAATCAACAAGTCTTCTACAGAAAGCTGCACGGAGTCTCCTTCACTCACAATCCCATCATGAGTACAAGCCCGACCCCTTCTTCCACCCGAACGACAGCGGTGTTGTTGCCGCCTGATGACCTGCAACGTCGGGCGCTGCACAACGAAGTTCATGCGCGGCCGACGGCGCGTATTCGTCTGCCGGCGTTGGTGGTCTATGTGGCGGTGCTCAATGAAGGTATCAGCCGAGAGCAAGAGTGCGAGCACCTTAGGCGCTTACCTGGTCAATTAGCTTTGACGACGGACTCATTGGCGGTCAATTTCTTGCGGCTACGCCTCGATGGCTACACCGTTAAATGGGAGCGACACACTGAGTTCACGCGTTATTCCATCGTCCAACCGCTGCCGAACAGCGCTGTCTTAGGCGCATCCAATCCAGACTTAATTCCGGCCTTGGCCGTGACGTCAGAATGGCTCCGTGAAATACCGGGCCGGACTATTTCCGCCATCATGTTGACAATGGTCTACGGCGATCTAGATGCACAGGATGAGACGTTGACTAGGGCCAAAGTGTGGCTGGGCGATACGCCGGTGTTGGCTTCAGTTTTGGGGCAGAACGGTCATTCATGGGCGGTTAGTGACTTTTTGCTGCGGCCCGATGGCTTTGAGCGCATGCTGGTGGTGGCGCCGTCTGACATGAGTGCTACGCGCGCTGGGCGTGTTTCGCAGCGCCTACTCGAGCTCGAAACGTACCGTTTGATGGCGTTACGCGGCTTGCCCGTGGCAAAGCACCTTGGACCGATGCTGACGCATTCCGAGCTCGCGCTGGCTGACATCATGGCAAGCCTTGAAAACAAGGCTGCTGCCGACCAAGAGTTGCTTGACTCTCTGGTGTCACTCGCGGCTCGGGTTGAGCGCGCCACAGCCGAACATGTGTACCGTTTTGCAGCGACCAGGGCCTACGAGGGCTTGGTCGCACAGCGCATCTTAGAGTTGCGCGAAAAAGCCATTCCTGGTACACAAACCATCGGCGATTTCATGCAGAGGCGGTTGTCGCCAGCGATCGCCACGGTTGCGGCCACGGCGCAACGACTGGCTTCGTTGTCAGAGCGGGTGGCTCGCACCAGTGCGTTGCTACGAACGCGTGTTGACATTGCAACTGAGGTGCAAAACCAGCAGTTGCTGGAGAAGCTCACGCGTGGGCAAGAGATGCAACTACGGCTCCAAGCGACTGTCGAAGGCTTGTCGATTGCCGCGATTTCATACTACGTTGTGAGTTTGTTGTTGTACGGCGGTAAAGCACTGAAAGCAATCGGGCTGCCAATCAATCCCGAGATGGTGGCCGGGGCAATGATTCCGCTGGTGCTTTGGGCGTCATGGGCAACCATTCGGCGTATACACAAGAAGCTGCGGCCGCTACAAGAACACTGACACACGCATGTCCTAAGGGACGACTGGCGTTGGGTTGAGAGCTCGCGCGTCGCACGTGAAAACGAGACATGAATCGAGATTTTTCCTGGGCGTCTGCAAATGTCATTGTTTCTGTGCTGACATCTAGCCACCTCAGCGGTTGCAAGGGTTCAAGTCCTCGATACAAGCCGACTTCCCGTCTGCATAGCGGTCAGAAACCGTCAAACATCAAGGTCAGTGAGTCGCCCTCGGGTTTTGAGTGATCACTGGTATGGAGGCGTCAGTCATTATTCAGGCGCGTCTTCGTGCTGGTTGATGATTCGTTTGGGAGACAGTTGGTCATCATATTGCACCTCGCCTTTGTAGGCGAACCGAACTTTAAGTTTTTGAAAATCAGTGATGCTCAACTTGTCAACAAATAAGTTGACGAGCTGCAGACGGTTCTCCCTTATTTTCTTTTTCAGGTCTGTCAATACCGCATTGGCTTGCTCTTCATCTTCAACAATATGGTGCCACTGCCAAGATTCCTCAGCCGGAATTTTTCTTGATTTACCTGCATGATTGCGTAGAACGTAACTCACCTTCATGTGAGGATGCCTCAGGCCAATGCCGACATTTTCCAATCGAAAACCGAATTCACAACACGAATGGCAACGCGCTGAGGCAGCGGTTTAAGTTTGAAAATACTCCGGACTTCTGTTTTTTGGCGGGCTGGTAAATTGGCTTGGCGAGCCAAATCGCAGAGGCTTCGGGATTCGAAGAAATCTTGAATGCGTAGGCGCATCTCTATCTCTATTGATGCGACGGGCATGGCTTCTGACGATGTTTTTTTAGAGATCAGTTCTGGCTGCTCAAAAATTTTGACGATGTCCCACAAAGTCACCGGGCGATTTTTTTCATCTAATTGATAGCCACCGCCTGGGCCTTTGTAAGCGCGAACGATCGAGTGGTTTTTGAGCTCACTCAAAGTAACCTCAATGTAGGAAATTGACAAGCCGAGTAATGCAGAAATTTCATGAGCGGGAACAGGCTGTCCGGGACTGTACCGAGCGACAACGGCTGCGATGTCGATCGCCTTTATGGTTTTTTTGGAAATCATGGTGTTCTTGCTTTGTGGTTGAGTGCACAGACTATTCCATAAATTCGGCGATAAAACTACTCAAATATTTGATTCATCATTAAATATTGTTTTTTTTTCTTGATTTTTAGTTTTATTCAAGATAAATTCTACGCAAATTCTACGCAAATATGAATAAAACTGAATCAAAAACACCAGAGCCACAAAGTCCGCATTACAGAATTGGTGCTGTTGCCAAGTTGTCGGGTGTCCCGGTCACCACCTTGCGGGTTTGGGAAATTCGCTATGGCGCGTTCTCTCCAGCCAAAAGTGCGGGCCAACATCGCCTTTACAGCCAAGCCGATGCAATCAGGGCGAGCCAGCTCAAGCAGCTTTGCGATGCCGGACATGGCATCAGCGCTATTGCCAACTTGGATGAAGCCAGTTTGAGTCGTCTGCTGGTGCAGAACCGCGCTTCAAGCAGGGTGATCACAAAGGGCAAAGCCGATGGCCAAAAACTGTCGATGGCAGTGATTGGGAGGGCCATCGCCAGTCGTATCACCGCGCCTACTTTCACGCTTCAATTTGTGACGCATTCAATTCAAGTCACTGACGTGTTTGAAGACCTTGAACAGGCCGCTTTAGAAAACTTCAGCGATGAACTGAAGATCTTGCTGATCAAGGTGAATACGTTGAACGAAAGCACGCGTGAGCAGATAGAAATCTTGGTCGCACGTCACCCGACTGTTCAAACCATCGTCGTTTATCACTACGGGCAATTGCTTGCGGTCGAGGCGCTCAAGGTGTTAGGAGTGTTGACGCATCGAGAGCCAATGTCTGACTATGAACTGTCTGACCTTATCAGCTCCGTGCTACTGGTTGACGCATCAAAGTCGACGGATGCACCAAGCTTAGCGACGCTGATTCCAGCGCGTAAATATTCTGAAGCCACGCTGACGCGAGTCGCTGGCATATCAAGCAGCATTTTGTGCGAATGTCCGAGACATGTGGCTGAGCTGATTGGGCAGTTGGCCAGCTTTGAAAAATACAGCCAAGACTGTCTTAACAGCAGCGTCGACGATGCACATCTGCATGCCTATCTGCGTGCCGTTTCGGGTTCTGCGCGAGCTATGTTTGAGCGCGCTCTTGAAATGGTTGCTTTGCACGAGGGGATTTCATTGAACGATGAGACGCCAGTCGTTCCAGCGCAATTTTTGCCACAAGGCTGACCTTAGAATCATTGTCATGAAAATACTCATCTGTAATGACGACGGTTATCAGGCGCCTGGCATCGTGGCGCTCTACGAAGCCTTGAAAAACATCGCAGATGTAGCCGTGGTGGCGCCTGAGCAAAACAACAGCGCTAAGTCGAACGCGCTCACCTTGCATTCACCTATGTATGTGCAGACGGCCGCCAACGGTTTTCGTTACGTGAACGGCACCCCGGCCGATTGTGTCCACATCGGGCTGACAGGCCTGTTGGGCTATCGGCCCGACCTCGTGGTTTCCGGCATCAACAACGGTGCGAATATGGGCGACGATACGATTTATTCAGGCACGGTGGGCGCGGCGATGGAGGGTTACCTCTTTGGTGTTCCCGCGATTGCCTTCTCCCAAACTGAGAAAGGTTGGGCGCACATTGATGTAGCGGCACAGCGTGCCCGAGATTTGGTATTGCAACTGGCACCATCGATCGAAGTGTTGTCCCATGGCGAACTTCCCACACTGGCGCCTTGGTTGTTAAATGTGAATATTCCTAATTTGCCAAACGACCAAATCATGGGTTTCAAAGTGGCTCGGCTCGGACGTCGCCATGCGGCAGAACGTGTCATCACGCAAACCAGCCCACGCGGCGAAACCATGTATTGGATTGGCAGTGCTGGCCCTGCCAAGGACGACAGCGAAGGGACTGACTTTCATGCGACGAAACAGGGCTTCGTTTGCATTACACCGTTGCAGGTGGATTTGACAGACCACGAGCGCTTGCCTTACTGGGCGCAAACCGCTTCCCGATTGACCCAGATCCTGTCATGAGCGTGCCAGGGCGGCCAGAAGCCGCGGCCGGTGACAAGCGGCCTGGCTTTCCCGTGCGTCTGTCACCTAATGCAGGTGTGCCATCGGCAAGTAAGAAAAGTACAAACGCGTCGGATGCATTCAAACCCATGCCACCCAAATATGCCGCTCAGGGTTTGCAAAAACCTTTGCCGGCGGGGGTGGGGCTTGATTCGCAGGCTGTGCGAACTCGTATGGTCGAGAAGCTGGCCAAGCAAGGCCTGCAGGATACTGCAGTGCTAGCGGCTATGGGGCAGGTTGAGCGGCATCGATTCGTTGACACCGCTTTAGCCAATCAAGCTTATGAGGACACTAGTCTGCCGATTGGTCTCGGGCAGACCATTTCGAAACCTAATGTGGTGGCGCGCATGTTGGAGTTGCTGCGTGACGGTCAAGGCGCGCGACTTGGCCGCGTCCTAGAAATCGGCACCGGGTGCGGCTACCAAGCGGCGGTGTTGAGTCATTTGGCCAGCGAGGTTTACAGCATCGAGCGCTTGCGCGGATTGCACGATAAAGCCCGCGAAAACTTGCGACATTTCCGGCTTGCCAATGTGCATCTGTTGTTTGGCGACGGCATGGAGGGGTTTGCCAAGGGCGCTCCCTATGCGGCGATCATTGCGGCGGCGGGTGGCGAGGCGATTCCGCCAGCCTGGATTAATCAGCTGGCGGTCGGTGGCCGGCTGGTGGCACCGATGCAAACAGCCAGTGGGCAACAAGCATTGGTTGTCATAGACAAAACAGCGCAAGGGATTCGTCAGACCGTCCTGGAGGCTGTTCACTTTGTGCCTCTAAAATCAGGAACCAACTGAGTAAGTTGTTATGGGGTCCTTGTCGGGCTCTGAGAATTAAGGACATGAACCGATGAATCAATCTGCACGTGCTGGCCATCTGTCAGTCACGCCAGTCCCGCCTTTCACGTCGGCTACTCTGGTGAACTCTAACGACCTAATTCGCCGTTTGCATGGCTTGGTTTCCATCTCTCTGGCTGTCTTGGTGACGCTTCTGGTGGGCTGCTCATCGCGCTCACTGACCAATGCCCCGGTGGAAGATCGCGGCACTTCCCGTTTAGCTTCTAGCGTGACTTCTTCCAGTGCACCAGCCAAACCTATGGCGCCACTACCAGGCGTTGAGAATGCTGGCAAGCCCGGGTTCTATACGGTCAAACCTGGCGATACGATGATTCGTATAGGGCTTGATTCCGGACAAAACTGGCGCGATATCACGCGCTGGAACACCATTGAAAACCCGAATCAGATCGAAGTCGGTCAGGTGCTTCGCGTCGCTCCACCGCCTAGTGCCCCGGGCGTTGTTGCTCGTCCAGTGGCAAGTCAGGCACCGGTGTCAACAGCACTGCCTGTGCAAGGCGTGACGCCAGCCAAGCCGATTGCCAATGCTGCACCGGCAGCGAATACCGAACAGCCTGCGCCAGCACAAAGTGGCAGTGAAGACGATCTTGCTTGGCTCTGGCCAGCCCAAGGGGTGCAGCTTGCTGGCTTTGATGAAGTCAAGAACAAGGGTATTGATATCGCCGGTCGTGCTGGCGAGCCGGTAGTGGCTTCAGCTGACGGGCGTGTGGTGTATTCCGGCGCTGGTTTGCGTGGCTACGGGAATCTGATCATCCTGAAGCACAACAACACTTACCTTACCGCTTACGCGCACAACCAAACGCTGTTAGTTAAAGAAGACCAGTCGGTTCGCAAGGGCCAGAAAATCGCTGAAATGGGCAGCAGCGATGCTGACCGCGTCAAGCTGCACTTCGAAATTCGTCGGCAAGGTAAGCCGGTTGATCCACTGAAATTCCTGCCAATACGTTGAGTTAGGTTGAGCTGACGTATGGCCTGGCCTGTTCTGGCTTTTGACATTGAGTCCATTCCTGACATCGCCGGTCTGCGGGCCTTGCAGGGCGCACCGGCTGAGCGCAGTGACGCCGAGGTCTACGCCGACTCCGTGAGCGAGCGCAAGGCCCGTGGCCAAAGCGACTTCATGCCGCTGCACTTGCAGCGTATTCTTGTGATCAGCTGTGTCTTTCGCAATGCAGAAGGCTTGCGAATTCATTCCTTTGTCGACCGCGAGCCCGAGGGCGTGAGCCAAGAAGGCAAGCTCATCCAGGCATTTTTCAACACTGTTGAAAAGTACGTGCCGCAACTGGTCAGCTGGAATGGCGGTGGCTTTGATTTGCCTGTGTTGCACTACCGCGGCCTCAAGCACGGCGTGGTGGCCAGCAAATACTGGGACATGGGCGAGGGCGGCGACCACGACAGCCGTGAGTTCAAGTGGAACAACTTCATCAGCCGATACCACATGCGTCACCTCGACTTGATGGATTTGCTGGCGATGTATCAGCCAAAAAACAATGCACCGCTCGACGCGATGGCCAAACTCTGTGGCTTTCCGGGCAAGCTCGGAATGGACGGCTCGGCGGTGTACCCGGCTTATTTAGACGGCCAATTGGAAGAGATTCGCCGTTACTGCGAAACCGACGTGATGAACACGTATTTGCTATATTGCCGCTTTCAAAAAATGCGCGGTGGCCTATTGGAAGCCGAGTATGAGCAGGAAATCGCGATGGTCAAGGATAGTTTGATCCAGCTGGTTCCTTTGGAGCCGCATTGGCGGGCTTATTTAGACGCTTGGTCATTGACCTGAGACAATTCAGGCATGACGGAAGAAACAAAGACACTCGCTTGGGCCTTGCCGCCCGAATACCCCCCTGATTTTCTGGACGTGGAGTCGCTCGACATGGAGGCTCAGGGCATTGCCCACCGGGCCGACGGCAAGGTGGTTTTCATTGAAGGTGCCTTGCCTTTTGAGCGGGTCACTGCGAATGTTTTTCGCAAGAAAACCAGCTTTGAAAAAGCCACGCTGACAGAAGTTCACCGCGAATCGTCGCAGCGGGTCACGCCCGGTTGCCCCCACTTTGGCATGCATGTCGGCGCTTGTGGCGGTTGCAAAATGCAGCACTTGCACGTTGCTGCGCAAGTGGCCGTGAAGCAGCGCGTGCTGGAAGACAACCTGTGGCACATCGGTAAGGTTTACGCTGAGAGCATCTTGCGGGCCATTGAAGGCCCGGCTTGGAATTACCGCTACCGCGCCCGCTTGTCAGTGCGTTACGTGCGCAAAAAAGGCACGGTGCTGGTCGGTTTTCATGAGCGCAAAAGCACGTACGTGGCGGACATTCGTGAATGCCATGTGTTGCCCAAGCATGTCAGCGCGATGCTGCTGCCGCTGCGCGAACTCATTGGCAGCATGGAAGCACGCGAAACCTTGCCGCAAATTGAGCTGGCTTGCGGCGACGCGCCGGGCGATGGCAGCCCCGCCATCACCGCGATGGTGCTGCGCCACATGGAGCCGCTGAGCGATGCTGACTTGGCGCGACTGCGGGCCTTTGCCGCTGAGCGGCCGGGGCTGCAGTGGTGGCTGCAATCCAAGGGGCCGGAGACCGTCAAGCTGCTCGACGCGGTGCAAGAGGGCGATGTGCAACTCGCTTATGCCCTGCTGGACTACGGCGTCAGCATGCCTTTCAAACCGACTGATTTCACGCAGGTCAATCCCTACATCAACCGCGTCTTGGTGGCGCGGGCTTTGCGTTTGTTGGAGGTGCAAACCACTGAGCGCGTGATTGACTGGTTTTGCGGACTTGGCAACTTCACGTTGCCGCTGGCAACCCATGCGGCGGAGGTGCTGGGCATCGAAGGCAGCGAGGTGCTGGTCGCCCGTTCGCAAGCCAATTACGCTCTCAACCAAACTACACGTCCGGCAGCTGGCTTGGCTCCGCTGGCGCCAACCCGATTTGTGGCGCGCAATCTGTTTGAGATGACGCCCGCTCTGCTGGTGCAGGATGGCCGGGCCGACAAGTGGTTGGTCGACCCGCCACGCGAAGGTGCGTTTGAGTTGTTCAAAGCCTTGGTGGCGCTGCACCCGTTTGGGCCTGTGCGGGCCACGGTCTACGAAGACGGTGTTGACACCGGCGTGCACGCGATTCCAGCGGTCACACCGCCGGCTGGCTGGTCTGCGCCCAAGCGCATTGTTTATGTCAGCTGCAACCCCGCCACCTTGGCGCGCGATGCGGGTCTGCTGGTCAACGAAGCCGGCTACCGTTGCGTCTCTGCAGGCGTGGTGAACATGTTCCCGCACACGGCGCACGTGGAGTCGATGGCGGTCTTTGAACGACCTTGAATCTTTTGAATCGGCCATGAAAAAAGGAACCCTGAGGGGGTCCCTTTTTTGTCAGCTAAATTCCGCTTATTGGAAAAGGCGTCAGTCGCGCTCGCCGCCGAAGATGCCGAGCAGTGCCAGCAAGCTCTGGAACACGTTGAAGATGCTCAGGTAAAGGCTCAGGGTAGCGGTGATGTAGTTGGTCTCGCCGCCGTCGATGATGCGCTTCAGGTCATACAAGATGAACGCGCTGAAGATACCAATCGCCATCATGCTAATGACCACCATGCCCGCCGACGAGGCGACGAACATGTTGATGACTGCACCGACCATCAGCACCACGGCGCCCACTGTGAGCCATTTGCCCATGCCGGAGAGATCGCGTTTGATGACGGTGGACAAGCTGGCCATCAAAAAGAACACACCAGCCGTACCGCCAAAAGCGGTCATGATCAAATCCGTGCCATTCTTGAACCCCAGCACCATGGCGATCATGCGCGACAGCATCAGTCCCATGAAAAACGTGAATGCCAGCAAAACAGGAACGCCTGCTGCTGAATCTTTGGTTTTCTCAATGGCGTACATGAATCCAAAAGCACCGCCCATAAAGACGATCAAACCGATGCCGCCGCCTAGGTTGGCAGTGATGCCCGTGGCAACACCCATCCAGGCACCAAGTACGGTCGGTAGCATGCTCAGGGCAAGCAGCCAATACGTATTGCGCAGCACCCGGTTTCGCTCCAAGCTCGTAGGCTGGTAGCCGTAGCTGTAGTCTTGAATTTTGTCGTTCATGAAGTGTTCCCTCGTTCAGTATCAGAAGGCCTGCAAAGAGCAGACCTCTATGATTCTAAAGACTTCGGTTGCCTTTTGACGATTTTTTGAGACTCACTGCCTACATTTTGTAAGGACTCTTTCAGCTGATATGCGGGTGATTGCCCCCATGAGTCGCTGCAAAACTTGCGTATGCTTGGGCATTTAGAACATTAGGGAGATCCAAATGCAAACCAAGTCAGTCCTAGAACTCGCAGACGTCAAGAAAATCGCGGCAGCTGCTGAAGCCGAAGCCTTCAAAAACAATTGGGCCGTGACGATTGCCATCGTTGACGATGGCGGTCACTTGTTGCATCTGGCTCGTTTGGATGGCGCGCCTCCGATTTCTTCGCACATCGCGCCGGCTAAGGCCAACACCGCCGCCATGGGCCGACGTGAAAGCAAGGTGTATGAAGACGTGATCAATGGCGGCCGCATCTCATTTTTGAGTGCGCCGTACTTGAAAGGTTTTCTCGAAGGTGGCGTGCCCATCATGAAGGACGGCGCTTGCTTGGGCGCGGTCGGCGTCAGTGGCGTCAAGTCCAATGAAGACGCACAAGTGGCACGCGCCGGTATCGCTGCGATCGGTCTGTGAGCTTGGCTTTTAACGCTTAATTTTTAGGCTCGGTGATGAAGCCGATCTTGCGCAGTCCGGCCTGCTGGGCTGCAGCCATAGCCTGGGCCACGCGCTCGTAACGCACAGCCTTGTCACCGCGAATGTGCACGTCAGGCTGTGGATTTTTCGACGCGGCCGCTTTGAGTTGAGGCGCTAGATCAGCGTCGGCGACCGGTGTTTCGTTCAAGAAATATTGACCCTGCGCATCGACGCTGAGTCGCAGTGTTTCGGGCTTGGTGATTTGCACCTCGTTGCTAGCGATAGGCAGATCAATGTTCACCGAATGTTTCATGACTGGCACAGTGATGATGAAGATGATGAGCAGCACCAACATCACGTCGACCAGCGGCGTCATGTTGATTTCGTTCATCACCTCTTCGGTGTCGTCTTGGGTTCCAAAAGCCATCGTGTTCTCGCTCAGATTTTTGTGCCGACTGGCACATGCGGCATCTTGGCGGGACTGCCGGCGCTGACACGTGCCCCAGTGACGAAGTAAGCGTGCAGGTCGTGCGCAAATCGGTTGACCTTGTGCAGGACGCCTTTGTTGCCGCGCACCAAGGCGTTGTAACCCAGTACCGCCGGAATGGCAACGGCCAGACCCAGCGCCGTCATGATCAATGATTCGCCGACCGGGCCTGCCACTTTGTCGATGGTGGCCGCACCGGCCGCACCAATCGACAGCAACGCGTGATAAATCCCCCAGACTGTGCCGAACAAACCGACAAACGGTGCAGTAGAGCCGACCGAGGCCAAGATGGCCATGCCCGACTGCAATTGGGTGGTGAACTCGTCTATGGCTTGGGTCAGACTGCGCGAGACCCAGTCGCTTTTATCGAGCGTGTCACGTAATTGGGGTTGCGTGTCGCGGTGGTGCGCGGTGGCTTCGCGGCCTTGTTCAACCATTTGGCGAAAGGGGTTGGTCGGGTCTGATCCTAAGCTGGCCAAGCCGGCGGCCAAGTCTTTGGTGTGCCAGAACCCTTCTGCATTGCGAGCGATTTTTTTGTAACGGAGCAGATCAAGTGACTTGACGATGATGACCATCCAGGACGCTAGTGACATTAGCAGCAGCAGCACCGCGACTGATCGGATGACGACGTCACCTTGAGACCAGACGCTGGCCAAGCCAAATTGGGAATTCATGAATCAGTTCTCCGGGGTTGCGGGATTTTGAAATGTTAAGACAGAGGCTGGACGGATCGGTTAATTCCGCAGTTCCCAATGGATCGGGACGTTGAAGGCCATGGCTTCTGCGACGCCGTTGCGCTTGCCCGGCACATAGCGCCATGACATTACGGTGTCGTAAGCGGCTTTGTCTAGGCGTGGGAAGCCGCTGGAACTGACCAATTCTGCGCGCTGCGGTTTGCCGTCGATGTCGATCCAGACCTTGTAAACCGTCTTACCAGTTTCACCCAAGCGAGCGCTCAGCGAAGGGTAGGGTGGTTTTGGGTTCTGTAGATAGTCTGCGTTGCTTGAGGGCTGTTGCACCACGGCTGCTGCTGCAGGTGCAGGCGGGGCCGGCGGTGCCTGGACGGGTGCTGCTGCTTTGGCCGGTGCAACGGGTGCTGCCAACGCAGGCGCTGTGGCAACTGTTGCTTGCACGGTCGGCGTTGCAACCGCCAAGGGTTGGACGGATGTCGGCACAGGTAGAGTAGTTCGCTTGACCGGCTCAGGCGACTTTATGGGTGGTTGAGGTGCTGGTGGCGGCAGTTTTATGGGTTGAATCGGCACGGGTGGATCGACCCACTCCGACAGCATCTCGGCCGGTATCAAAATTTCTGCGGCCCGTATCAGCATCCCGCTTTGCAAGGCCCAGATCAAGCCAACGTGCAGCAACACGACGCTCAGCGCTATCGTCAGATTACGGCTGAGGAGCGGTTTAGCGGGCATGAAAGTGGACAGAGAAGACATCAGTGCGGGTCAGCGTTCGGTTGAGTTCGAGTGCTTGAGTTTATAGATGACTGGATGGGGATAAATCGAAATTGAGTGGCTTTACGTGGATCCTCAGACGTCCGCCCACATGCGAAGCAAGTTGTGATAACAGCCCGTGAGCGTCACCACTTCCGGCCTTTCGCCGTTCACAGGGCCGCCGCCGAGCTCGGTATTTTGTGCCAAATCTTGCCGTCTCAAGGCAGTGATGGCCATGTCCATGTCATACAGCAGGCGGCGCTGGGCGTCAGACCTGACCATGCTTTCGACCCAAAAAAAACACGCCAAGCGTTCGCCGCGGGTCACAGGCTCAACCCGGTGCACCGACGAGCCGGGATACATCACGAGGTCGCCGGCTGCTAATTTGAGGCGCTGCTCGCCGTAGGTGTCTTGCACCACCAGTTCGCCGCCGTCGTAGCTGTCGGCATCGCTCAAAAACAAAGTGCATGAAATATCTGTTCGCACATGGCGTGCGGTGGCCGCGTGTGTGCGGACGGCGTTGTCGACGTGGTCGCCAAAGAAATTGGCGTCGCCGCTGTAGTGGTTGAACAGCGGCGGGTAAACCGACTTCGGCAGGGCGCCGGTGACAAACTGCGGGTTGCGCGCCAGCCCGACAGAGACGATGTGCCGCGCTTGTTGGGCCGCCGGCAACTCTTCAGGCAGTTGCCGGTTGTTTTTCACGCTGGCGCTTTGACTGCCCGCCGTAATACGCCCGTCGGCCCAGTCGGCGCCGAGGACGAGTTGGCGCACCTGCGCCAGTTCTTCGGGCGTCAAGACTTGGGGAATACGCAGCAGCATGGAAGTGTCCTGTTTTAAAACTTGCTCGTCAGGGTCACATGCACCGAGCGCGTGAGCCCCGGTGCAGCAAAGCCGCGGTACAAGGTGTTGTAGTAGACCTTGTCGAACAGATTGTCGACGTTGAGCTTGACCGCGTTGGACTGGTTGATGCGGTATTCCACCAGCGCGTCAGCTTTCACATAGCCGGGTGCGCGGTTCAGCGAGGTCACACTGTTGGCCGGTTTGTTTTGGCTGACGGCGGTCATACCGCCGCCGATACGCCATGCCTGGTTGATACGGTAAGTGGTGAACAGGGTGGCTTGGCGGTTCGGGCTCAACCCTGGGTTTTGGCCGACCTCGGCCTGACCGGCGACGTTCGAGCCGGCTTGGTCGATGACGGCACGCAAGAAGCCCAGTCCGGCGAACACATCCCACTGCGGGTTGATGCGGCCGGCTACCTCGAATTCCAGCGCGTCCGTGTGCCGTTTGCCAGACAACAGGTAGGAGTTGGTCGCTGTGTCGATGTCGGTGTTGCGCTCGTTGTATTTGTCGGTGCGTGCGAGTGCCGTGCGCAGGGACAAATCGCCTTCGTACAGCTCCCACTTGGCGCCGATCTCAATGTTGCGACTGCTCTCCGGCGGCGTGTTGGCGGATTGCGGGTCGTATTGGTAGAGGTCGCCCGAGGTGTTGAAGGAGGTGCCGTAAGCCCCGTAGTAACTGACTTGGTCGGTGGGCTGGTACATCAGACCCAGACGTTTGCTCAGCAATGTGTCTGAGCGCGACAACGACGCCAGATCCTGACCGGTTCGGTCGTAATCGCCGGTGAAGTTGTCGAGTCGCACGCCGCCCACCAGTTTCCATTGCGGTGTCAGGTCAAGCGTGTCTTGCAGGTACAGACCCAGCGTGGTGGCTTTGAATTGGGTGGCGACTTTTTGCGTCAGGTTGCCGCTGATCGCCGTGCTGTCGGGATTGCCGACGGTGGTGGGGGCTTTGGTCGTCAATAAGTACGGGTAGGTCGATCGGTTGGAGTTTTCAACGGCGTATTCCGCGCCGACCAGAATGTTGTTGTTCAGACCCAGCCAGCGCGTGTTGGTCAGGTAATCGGTCTGCAAAAAGGTGTGGTGTTCTTCGCCAGCTTTGGCGTTGGTACTGCGGGTGACCACTGTAGATGGGCTGAAGTTGTCTGCCGTGGTGCCGCTGGCGAACCTCGATTGTGTGGCCCACATGGAGCGTGTGTAATAGCCGTCGCGCACGCTGGTTTTCAGGCTGCTGCCGTCGTTCCAGCGGTGAATTTGCGTCAGCGTTACTGCATCGGCCTGGTCTTTTTGGAAGTCTGAGTCCAGTCCATACCAATAGCGGTTGGTCGGCGCAGGGGCCGGCCGGTTGTTCAGCCAAGACGTGCCCCAGTCGGGCTTGTCGTTGTAGTCGAGGTGGTAATAACTGAACTGGAACTCATTGGCGGTGCCGACGCCTAAGCGGTAGTCGATCGCTAGCCCTTGCCGATGCGTGCTTGCGCTGGCCTTGTCACCGCGGCCGTCTGCGTCGGTGGTCATGGCGTTGATGCGCAGTGCTGCATCGTCGTCGAGTTTGAAGTTGAAGTCGCCTTGATATCGCTGGTAGCCCTGCGTTCCGACGGTAGCGCTGACTTCATGCTCGGTCATCAGGCGCGGTTGTTTGCTGACTTGGTTGACGATGCCACCGGTTGAACCGCGGCCAAACAACATGGATGCCGCACCGCGCAAGACTTCGATGCGGTCGACATGGAAGATGTCGCGGTTGTACTGCGCAATGTCGCGCATGCCGTCCTGGTAAATGTCGCCAGCCGCACTGAAACCGCGCAAGCGGATGTTGTCGCCAACCCGGCCACCCTCGCCAGCTTCAAAGGTGATGCCGATGACGTTTTCCAGTGCGCTCTTGAAGTTGTCTTTGCCTTGGTCGTGCAGCAGTTTTTCATTCACCACCGTCAGCGACTGTGGAATGTCCTTGGCTAAGACTGGCACTTTGCCTGAACTGGTGAGGCCGCTTTGGTAGGTTTGCTGATCTCGCGTGCGTGTTCCTGTGACAGTGACCGGTGCCAGTGTCTTTGATTCTGCTGGCGCGGCTTCTGGCGTTGGGAAGTTGCTTTGTGCCCAACTCGAAACTGACATGGCCAGCATCATTGCGCCCAAGGGCAGGAGCGCTTTTTCAGAAGCAGATTCGGTGATTGTTCCGGTAGGTTTGGGCGTGTGTAGATGTGTCAATGTGTTCTCGGCGTCAGCGTGCCTAACGAAAACCCATCCGGTGTTTTCGTTGGCTTTCTGTGAGCTAAGAGTCTACATTGAATGAGAATGATTCGCAATTAGATTTGGTGTATGGACGTGAAAAAAGGGCCGAAGCCCCTTTTATTCTCAAACCCGACGGTTCGGAGCTTCAGGCCGGCGCGGACGAGCGGATCAGGTGGTCAAAAGCCCCCAGTGCTGCCTTGGCACCGTCGCCGGCGGCAATGATGATTTGCTTGAATGGTACGGTGGTGGCGTCACCCGCAGCAAAGACGCCCGGCACGGAGGTTTGCCCCTTGGCATCGACGACGATTTCGCCGTGCTTGGACAACTCGACCACGCCTTTGAGCCAGTCGGTGTTCGGCACCAGACCGATCTGGATGAAGACGCCATCCAGCGCGACTGTGTGGAGCTCGTTGCTGGCGCGGTCTTTGTAGACCAAGCCGTTGACGGTTTGGTCTCCGGTGATCTCTGTGGTTTGGGCGTTGGTGAGCACCCTCACGTTTTTCAGGCTGAGGAGTTTGCGTTGCAGCACGGCATCGGCACGCAGCGCGGTGTCGAACTCGATCAGCGTCACATGCCCAACCACCCCGGCCAAGTCAATCGCCGCCTCAACGCCGGAGTTGCCTCCGCCGACCACGGCCACGTGCTTGCCTTTGAAGAGCGGGCCGTCGCAATGCGGGCAATACGCCACGCCTTTGTTTTTGAACTCGGCTTCGCCTGGCACATTGATGTTGCGCCAGCGTGCGCCGGTCGAGATGATGATGGCTTTGCTCTTTAAAGAGGCGCCGCTTTCGAGTTGAACTTCGATCAAGTCTTTGCCGGGGCCACTATTCGGAATCAGCGCCTTTGCGCGTTGCATGTTCATGATGTCAACGTCATAGGCGCGGACGTGCTCTTCGAGCGCCATGGCGAACTTGGGGCCTTCGGTTTCTTTGACTGAAATGAAGTTTTCGATGCCCAAGGTGTCGAGCGTCTGTCCGCCAAATTTTTCTGAGGCGATGCCGGTGCGAATGCCTTTGCGTGCGGCATACACCGCAGCGGCTGCGCCGGCTGGGCCGCCGCCAATGATCAGCACGTCAAAGGGAGCTTTGGCCGCAATTTTGGTGGCTTCGCGTTCGACGCCGCTGGTGTCGATTTTGGCTAGAATTTCTTCCAAGCTGGTCCGGCCTTGGCTGAACTCGGTGCCGTTCAAAAAGACGGTGGGTACAGCCATGATCTGGCGCGCTTTGACTTCGTCTTGAAATAGACTGCCGTCGATCATGGTGGTGCGGATGCGCGGGTTCTGCACGGCCATCAGGTTCAGCGCCTGGACTACGTCGGGGCAACTGTGGCAGCTCAGCGAGACGTAAATTTCAAATTCAAAGTCGCCTTCCAACGCGCGAATTTGTTGCAAAACTTCTTCTTCCACTTTCGGCGGGTAGCCGCCGATCTGCAGCAGCGCCAAGATCAGCGATGTGAATTCATGGCCCATGGGCAGTCCGGCAAAGCGCGGACCGTGGTTTTCGCTGGGGCGATTAATCGAAAACGAGGGCTTGCGCTGGTTGTCGTCGCGGCTTTCCGTGACGCTGACCAAGGCGGAGGAATCTGTGATGTCTTTCAGCAGCGACTGCAGCTCAACCGAGGCCTTGCTGTCGTCGAGCGAGGCGACGATGTCGATCGGCTGGGTGGCGCGTTCGAGGTAACTCTTGAGTTGGGCTTTGGTAGCAGCGTCGAGCATGAAGACTCACTTTGAAAAAATGGGGGTAACTGGGAAACCGGCGCTGCTAGTGAGCGCCCATAAAAAAGCCCGGACGCAAGCGCCCGGGCTGGGCGCAGACAGGCGCTTAGATTTTGCCGACGAGGTCGAAAGAAGGCTTCAGGGTTTCAGCGCCTTCAGTCCATTTGGCTGGGCAAACTTCACCTGGGTGGGCGGCCACGTATTGCGCAGCTTTGACACGGCGCATCAGTTCGGCGGCGTCACGGCCGATGCCGTTGTCGTGCACTTCGATGGTTTTGATCTTGCCGGCTGGGTCGATCACGAACGTACCGCGATAAGCCAGACCCGCGTCTTCACCTTCTTCGATCATCACTTCGAAGGCGCGGGCCAGTTGTCCGCTTGGGTCGCCGATCATCGGGTAGGTGATCTTGCCAATGGTGTCTGACGTGTCGTGCCAAGCTTTGTGCGTGAAGTGGGTGTCGGTGGACACGCTGTAGACCTCGACACCCATTTTCTGGAATTCAGCGTAATGGTCAGCCAAGTCGCCGAGCTCGGTTGGACAGACAAAGGTGAAGTCGGCTGGGTAGAACACCACCACAGACCATTTACCTTTGAAGTTGTCACTGCTGACCGGTACAAATTTGCCGTTGTGGTATGCAGTCGCTTTGAATGGAACGATTTCTGTATTGATTAAGGACATGTTGGCTTTCAGGAAGTTATTGTTGAATTTCGACAGCCCATAGTTTAGGTCTATAGAATGAAATTCATCAATAGATCTTTCCTATTTTTGAAATTAACCATTTCAATCGGTGGCGTTGGTTCAATACCCGAGTCGTTCAGGTCTGACCTCTTGCAAGATCGTCGTCGCGATCTCCTCAATGGATTTGCTGGTGGTTGAGAGCCAGCGAATACCTTCGCGGCGCATCATCGCTTCGGCTTCATGTATTTCGTGATTGCAGTTGGCCACGCTGGCATAAGTTGAGTTCGGCCGACGCTCATTGCGGATCTGGCTCAGTCGCTCAGGCGAGATCGTCAGGCCAAAGATTTTTTTGCGGTGTGGCACTAACGCGGGCGGCAATTGGCGGCGCTCAAAATCTTCCGGAATCAATGGGTAATTAGAGGCTTTCACGCCAAACTGCATCGCTAAATACAGCGAAGTCGGCGTTTTACCGCTGCGGCTCACGCCTACCAGAATCACGTCCGAACCGGCTAAGTCCCGGTTGCTCTGCCCATCGTCATGGGCCAAAGAAAAGTTAATGGCCTCGATCCGGTCGTCGTAGGCCTTGCTTTTGGAGGCATCTGAAAAGCGCCCGACGCGGTGGTTGGACTTCAGGCCCAGCTCTCGTTCCAGCGGTGAGACGAACATGCCAAACATGTCCAGCAACATCCCATTGCACTGCGCCTTGATGACTGACAGTATTTCCATGTTGACCAGGGTGGTGAAGACGATTGGGCGGACGCCTTCAATTTCACCGGTATGGTTGATTTGACGGACAGCCTGATGGGCTTTGTCTACGCTGTCGATAAACGGCAGGCGCACATGCCGCGGATCAATTTCAAATTGGGCCAGGATGGCGTTGCCGAAGGTTTCGGCCGTGATGCCTGTGCCGTCAGAGATGAAGAATACAGTGCGATTTGGCATGGTTAGGGCTTTGGGTGTGTTTTAAAGGGTGTAGTTTGAGGGGCCCATGAAAAGTCAACGGCCATCTACAATTGCTGCTAATTATCCAGATTCTGTCGCCATGACACGCAACCACAGCTTTAAACAACAACAAGGTTGGCTGCAGTTCATGGAGGCTCAAACGCTTTTAAAACCTCCCGGAGTATTTGTATGTCTAACTTGTTTGAGGCGACCGCCCTGGTCGTACCGTTCGAAAACCTGAGGATGACCGATGTCGACTCGGTCGGCGGTAAAAACGCCAGCCTTGGCGAAATGATTTCTCAATTGCCAACAGGCCCCAATGGTGTTCGCGTACCAACTGGCTTTGCCACCACTGCACACGCATTTCGGGTTTTTTTGGCACACGCTGGGCTAGACAAGAAAATCAACGGCGTACTAGACAATCTCGACACCGAGGATGTGCGGGCGCTGGCGGCTGCTGGCGCTCAGATTCGCGCAATGGTGGAAGCCCAGCCTTTTCCGGCTGACTTTGAAGCCGCTATTCGCCAAAGTTTTGCCGCCTTGAGTGCCGGCAATCAGCAAGCCAGCTTTGCAGTGCGTTCTTCAGCCACTGCTGAAGACTTGCCCGACGCTTCTTTTGCCGGCCAGCAGGAAACCTTTTTGAACGTGGTCGGCGTCGAGGACGTGCTGCACAAGATGAAAGAAGTTTTCGGCTCCTTGTACAACGACCGAGCCATCAGCTACCGCGTTCACAAGGGCTTTGCACACGCCGATGTAGCTTTGTCGGCCGGCGTTCAACGCATGGTGCGCAGCGATTTGGGTGCTGCCGGTGTGATGTTCACCATCGACACCGAAAGCGGGTTCGAAGACGTGGTCTTCATCACCTCCAGCTACGGCTTGGGTGAAACCGTGGTGCAGGGCGCCGTCAATCCAGACGAGTTTTATGTTCACAAACCGATGCTGCGGGCGGGCAATCGTGCGGTGATCCGCCGCAATCTAGGTTCCAAACTCCTGCAGATGGAATTCACCAGCGCTGAAGAGAAAAAAGCCACCGGTCAGTTGGTCAAAACGACCGATGTCCCGGTCGAGCTGCGCAACCGTTTTTCGCTGACAGATGCTGATGTTGAGCAACTCGCCCGCTACGCCTTGATTATTGAAGACCATTACGGTCGCGCCATGGACGTGGAGTGGGGTAAGGATGGCACCGACGGCGAAATTTATATTTTGCAGGCCCGTCCAGAAACGGTTAAAAGCCAGTCCAAGGGCAAGCCTGAGCAGCGCTACAAGCTAAAAGCCACTGGTACCGTGCTGACTGAAGGTCGCGCGATTGGCCAAAAAATCGGGACTGGCCCGGTGCGTATCGTGCGCCACATCAGCGAAATGGACCAAGTCCAAGCCGGTGACGTTCTTGTCACCGACATGACCGACCCGAACTGGGAACCGGTGATGAAGCGTGCTTCCGCCATCGTTACCAACCGCGGCGGTCGGACTTGCCACGCGGCCATCATTGCACGCGAGTTGGGTATTCCGGCTGTGGTCGGCTGCGGCGACGCGACTGAACTGTTGAAAGACGGCATGCTGGTGACTGTGAGTTGCGCTGAAGGCGACACCGGCAATATTTACGACGGCCTGCTGGAGACCGAAGTGACTGAAGTCGTTCGCGGCGAGATGCCATCGATTGACGTCAAGATCACGATGAACATTGGCAATCCTCAATTGGCGTTTGACTTTTGCCAGATTCCAAACCACGGCGTTGGCCTGGCCCGGCTGGAGTTCATCATCAACAACAACATTGGCGTTCACCCGAAAGCCATTCTTGACTACCCGAATGTCGATGCCGACTTGAAAAAGGCAGTTGAGAGCGTGGCACGTGGCCATGCATCACCACGCGCTTTTTACGTCGACAAAGTGACCGAAGGCATCGCCACCATTGGCGCGGCTTTTTGGCCAAAACCAGTCATCGTGCGTCTGTCGGATTTCAAGTCCAACGAGTATCGCAAGCTGATTGGCGGTTCTCGGTACGAGCCTGAAGAAGAGAACCCAATGCTGGGTTTTCGCGGTGCGGCGCGTTACCTGAGCGACGACTTTGCGGGAGCTTTTGCTATGGAGTGCGAGGCTTTCAAACGCGTGCGTAACGACATGGGCTTAGTCAACGTCGAAGTCATGGTGCCTTTCGTGCGGACGCTCGGACAGGCCAAGGCCGTCATCGAGTTGCTGGGTCAGCATGGGCTGAAACGCGGCGAAAACGGCTTGCGCATCATCATGATGTGCGAGGTCCCGAGCAACGCCGTGTTGGCCGATGAGTTCCTTCAGTACTTTGACGGATTTTCAATCGGTTCAAACGACTTGACGCAGCTGACGCTGGGTCTGGACCGTGATTCTGGCCTTGAAATTCTGGCCAAAGACTTTGACGAGCGAGACCCGGCTGTCAAAGCGTTGCTGAGCCTGGCCATCAAAGCCTGCCTGCGCCAAGGCAAATATGTCGGTATTTGCGGCCAAGGCCCTAGCGATCACCCTGACTTTGCGCAGTGGTTGAAAGAGCAGGGCATTGGCTCGATGTCCTTGAACCCTGATACGGTCATCGACACTTGGAAAAAGCTCGCCGGCTGATCGGCCGCCGGACCGTTTCGCCATGATTGCCGCCGCTTACTGGATGCAGCGCGGGCTGGCCATGGCCTTGCTGTCTGCTGATTGGTCGCGTCTGGCCTTGGCTATCTTGAATCGTCTGCTGGTCCTGAGGCCGACCGATTTTTATGCTGGTGTCGGTCGTGCCAATGTGTTGTCCGACTTGGGTCAGAAAAACGCTGCTGTCAAGTGCTTGGAGAAGTTGCTGGTTCAACATCCCACTCATGCTGCTAGCTGGTACAAGTTAGCCTATCTGCTTGAAAGTTGTCAGCGCCACACAGAGTCAGAGCCGGCTTTTCGGTCTGCGCTGGCAATCAATCCAAAGATGGACGAGGCTTGGTACGGGCTGGCGATGCTGCTTCTGCGCGAAGAGCGCCTGGACGAAGCTGTCACCGCGCTTGAGCAGACAACCCGTCTTCAACCTTTGAGTCCGCATGGTTGGTACCAATTAGCCAAAGTTCATGTGAAACTGGAGCATTCTGATAAAGCATTGGCGGTGATTCGCCGTTTGCGCAGTTTTGAGCCGCAAGTGGCTAACAGACTGGCCAGTGAGATCGGGCTGAATGATTTGAAATAAGCCGAAAAGGCTAACGCTCTTATGTTCGGGGACAAGCGGGATGCAGACAAACAGCAATCGCCGCGCCTACTGGCGCAAAAACCTCAGTTTCACTGGAATTTTGATGCTGATTTGGTTTTGTGTGACCTTCGTGGTGACCTTTTACGCACGCCAGCTTAATTTTAATTTTTTCGGTTGGCCCTTCAGTTTTTGGATGGCAGCTCAGGGCGCGCCGTTGGTCTACGTCATCATCATTGCTATTTATGCGCGCTACATGGAGCGGCTAGATGCCGCTCATGGCTTCGACGAAAGCGAGGATTAGCATGCCGACCAACGCAATTTCAGATGGCGGAGAGAGCGCGGAATCCAAGTCTGCATTCAAAAACGCGTTGAACCACGTCTACAAATGGTATGCGGCTGGCTTTCTCGCCTTTGTGTTGGTGCTAGCAGTGTTGGACCAGATGGGCTTGTCGCGGCAGTGGATCGGGCTGATTTTTCTGCTTGCCACCATTGCCTTATATGCCGGTATCGGCATCATGTGCCGGACCACAGATGCGGCGGAATATTACGTCGCTGGCCGCCGTGTCCCCGCGGTTTACAACGGGATGGCCACCGGTGCTGACTGGATGTCGGCGGCCTCTTTTATCGGCTTGGCGGGCACGCTCTACCTGACGGGATACAGCGGTCTGGCTTTCATCATGGGGTGGACTGGCGGTTATTGTCTGGTGGCTTTTTTTCTGGCGCCATATCTGCGCAAGTTTGGGCAGTTCACTATTCCTGACTTTTTGGGCGAGCGCTATGGCGGCCACATGCCGCGATTACTCGGCGTGATGGCTGCCATTTTTTGCTCCTTCACCTACGTGGTGGCGCAGATCTACGGTGTTGGCATCATCACCGCGCGTCTGACCGGTGTGGCCTTCGAGTTGGGTATTTTTCTGGGCCTAGGCGGTATATTATTGTGTTCGTTTCTGGGGGGCATGCGCGCTGTCACATGGACGCAGGTGGCTCAATACTTGGTGATCATCGTGGCTTATGTGCTGCCGGTGGTGTGGTTGTCCGTCAAGCAGACGGGTGTTCCGGTGCCTCAGGCTATTTATGGCTACCAGCTGCAAAAAGTCACTGCCCGAGAAAATGAGTTAAGCCTTGATCCTAAAGAGCTGGAAGTTCAGAAAATTTTCAGAGAACGTGCGGCTGAACTGGCGGCCAAACTGCTGGACCCCCACGCCGCTTTAGTGGCCGATCGGGTTCGTGCCACCAAAGCGCTGGCAGAGCTGAAAGCGTCAGATGCGCCGTTAGGGTTGATCTATGCCGCCGACAGGGCATTGACCAACTTGCCTAAAACGACCGAAGTGGCGCTCAAGGGCTGGATGGTGGAGAAAGCTGAGGCGGATGCAAAATCGCGGCCGCTCAACGGCATGCCCCCGCACGCGCAGCAATTTGCCGGTGACCCGGCAGGCGACGCTAAGGAACGAGATGAGTTTGATGTCTCCCGGCGAAATTTTTTGGCTCTGGTGTTTTGCCTGATGGTTGGAACAGCCGCTTTACCGCATATTCTGATTCGTTACTACACCGTGCCGAGTGTCAAAGAAGCCCGTCAATCCGTCGCCTGGTCGCTGCTGTTTATTGTGCTTCTTTACATCACGGCGCCGGCGTTGGCTGTGCTGGTGAAGTACGAAGTTTTTACTTTGGTGGTGGGCACTCCATTCGATCAGTTACCCGACTGGATCACGGCATGGAATAAAGTTGATCCGAGCCTGTTGTCGGTGGTTGATGTGAATCATGATGGTCTATTGCAGCTCAATGAGATGACTATTGGCGGCGACGTCATCATGCTGGCAGCGCCAGCCATCGGCGGTTTACCTTACGTCGTCTCCGGATTGGTTGCAGCGGGGGGCTTGGCGGCGGCTTTGTCCACCGCAGATGGCTTGCTGCTGACGATTGCCAGCTCGCTCAGTCATGATGTTTACTACAAGATGATTGACCCGAATGCATCGACCGCCCGCCGGGTGACTTTGTCCAAAGTGTTGCTGCTTGTTGTCGCCTTAGGCGCCGCTTATGTCGCCTCGCATAAGCCCGCAGACATCTTATTTCTGGTGTCAGCGGCATTTTCGTTTGGCGCGGCAGCTTTCTTTCCAGCCCTGACGCTGGGTATTTTTTGGAAACGGGCGACGGGGATTGCGGCCTCGTTGGGCATGGTGGCAGGCCTCGGAACCACGCTCTATTATATGATGCTGACCCAGCCTTGGATGCGCAGCCTGTTCAACGTCACACGGCCGATCGAACTTTGGTGGGGGATTCAGCCCATCTCCGCTGGCGTCTTTGGCGTGCCGGTTGGCTTTGCGGTGATGATGGTGGTCAGCCTGCTTACAAAGCGACCTGACCCCGCTGTACAGGACTTGGTGGAGTATGTACGTTATCCGAGCTTGAAGGATTCAGCAAAACGCCGGCATTGATTCCCCGATTCGATTTGTCAAGCCAGACCCCGCAGGGCAGGCTATAATCATGGGCTTCGCCTTGCTGCACCCTTAACGACGCTGGGGCAGCTTTCATTAACCAAAAGGAGAGTTTATGCGTCATTACGAAATCATCTTACTGATCCATCCGGATCAAAGCGAGCAAGTCCCGGCCATGCTGGAACGCTATAAAACCATGATCACCGTCGGTGGTGGCAAAGTGCACCGCGTCGAAGATTGGGGTCGCCGTCAACTGGCTTACCTGATCCAGAAGTTGGCCAAAGCCCACTACCTGTGCATCAACATTGAAGCAAGCCAAGCTGTCATGGACGAAATTGAACATGCGTTCAAATTCAATGATGCCGTGCTGCGTCACATGACTGTGGTCAAGAAAAAGGCTGAAACCGGCCCATCCCTCATGATGCGCAACGTCGAGAGAGAAGAAGCTCGCAAAGCCCAGCAGCAGGAATACGCAGCTTAATCCGCCGCTAAACCCAATGCTGTACGCGATTAATGTTGCCTAACTGATTTTTGATTTGAGTGAACCATGTTGATTTGACGGCGAGTATTGTGGAGGTTAGTCCTCTGCGCTACACCCCAGCTGGACTCCCCGCTGCCAATTTTGTTCTCGACCACGAGTCTGAAGTTGAAGAAGCAGGTAGCACCCGCCAAGTCAAATTAAGCATCAAGGCGGTAGCCTTTGGAAAGATGGCTGAACAAGCAGGCCAGCTTCCCTTAGGAAAAGTCTTCAGGTTTCGCGGATTTCTCATCAGTGCACGCACCAATAAAAGCGTCATTTTTCATATTCAAGAATTGAACCCTATTTAAGGAGTCCTTCATGCCCGGACCAAAACGTTTCAACAAAGACAAGCGCCCTAAGCGCAACACCCAATCTCTGCTGTTCAAGCGCAAGCGCTTTTGTCGCTTCACCGCTGCTGGTGTGGAAGAGATCGACTACAAAGACATCGACACCCTGCGCGACTTCGTCGCTGAAAACGGAAAAATCATCCCCGCCCGCCTGACCGGCACGCGCGCAATTTTCCAACGCCAAATCAATACCGCCGTCAAGCGCGCTCGCTTCCTCGCGATGCTGCCTTACAGCGACCAACACCGTAGCCTGTAAGGAGCACAAGCATGCAAATTAT